>PLJS01000149.1 GCA_003140315.1 Hyphomicrobiales bacterium | reverse complement strand
TGCGCGGCGTCGCCGAGCAGCGTGACCGGACCCTTGCCCGCCGGCGCCGCGGGACGATCGAACAGCGCCCATTTCTGCCAGCGCTCCGGCAGCGCGATGAGCGCGCGGGCTTGCGGCGCGAAGCCCGCGAACCGCTTGAGCAGCTCGCGGCGTTTCCCTTCCGCGCTCCAGCCCTGCGCATGCCAGGTGTCGGTGATGATCGCCACGATGTTGACGAGCGTGCCGGCCTTGACCGGGTAATGGACCAGATGCGCGTCGCGCCCAAGCCAGAGCGCGGTCACAGGTTCGCGGAATTCCGCCGTGACCGCCTCGGCCGGAACCACGGCGCGCCAGGCGGTGCGCCGCGCGAACTGCGGCTCGCTTCCGTCGCCGAGGCGGGCGCGCAGCGTCGACCATAGCCCGTCGGCGCCGATCAGACCGACGCCGCGCTCATCATGCGTGCCGCGCGCGGTTCGCGCCTGTACCGTGATGCCGTAGGAATGCAGCGCGTAGTCCTCGGCACGCGCGCCCAGATGCAGTTTCGTGTCGGGATTGTCCGCGACCGCTGCGGCCAGCACGGCTTGGAGGTCCGCGCGATGGATCAGCCAGTAGGGCGCGCCGTAGCGCTGCTCGGCCGCTGTGCCGAGGGGGATGCGGACGATGTCGCGGCCGGAGCCGGCGTCGATAACGCGGATCGCCTCGGGCGCGGTGACGTGCGGCCGCAATCGGTCGCCGAGACCGAGCGCGAGCAGAACCCGCGTCGCATTCGGCGAGAGCTGGAGGCCGGCGCCCACCTCCTCGAGCCGCGCGGCCTGTTCGAGCACGACCGCCCGATAGCCGGCGCGCGTCAACGCCAGCGCGGCGGTCAGGCCGCCGATGCCCGCGCCGACGACGATCATGGAACGGGAGTGTGACGGCCCCGGAATGACCTCCTCATCGCCGCTCCAGGCGTCGGTACCGGTCATCGGTTGCCAATACGAAAGCGGCCTGCCGGACTACAGGGCCGGCGCTTCGACCCTCCAGGCGCATTCGGGCGGGCGCGCCTCGTAGCCATGAAGCGATGGATTGTAGCGGTAGAGCGTCGAGCAATAGGAGCAGATGAATTCGTTGTCGCCGCCCATGTCGCAGAATACGTGCGGGTGGTCGAACGGCGGCGTCGCGCCGATGCACATGAATTCCTTGGAGCCGATCTCGATCACCGGCGCGCCGGGATCGTTGTGGAAGTGCGGAACGGCGTGGTCGGACATTGTGGCCTCGGGCTCTAATCTCGACGCGGCACCATAGCGGCCCGGCAATCGGCTGCCTAGCATGCCGGCGTCAGTGCAACAGCCGGCTCTGCTCTGGAACCAGCCTGAGCGAAATCTCGCCGATCAGCGCGGCGCGCTTTGCTTCCGCCTCAGTGATCTGTGCGGCTGTCTCGTTGGCGGTGGTCGCGTTCGAGCCCGACAGCACGATCCCGCCGAGGATCAGGATCGCGGCGGTCATCAGCGTGAGCCCGTCGGGGAACACGAGCCCGAGCAGGATCGCCGCAAGCCAGATCGCACCCGCAACGATGCCGGCTTTCGCCGCGAACGCGAGCTTGCGGCTGCGCGCAAGCTGCTCGGTCAGCGCCTCGATCCGCTCCTCAAGCCTTGCGATCTCGCGCCGCGCCCCGTCCGCCGTATCGATCTGATCGGTTTCGTCCATGCCGGTGTTGCCGCTAAGTCACGTTCCCAAACATTGAATTCTATTCCGGGCGAATTGGCTTATAAACGCCGCCCCGAATCCCCAATTCGCGGTCCCATGCAGCCTGTCATTTCCATCAAGAACCTGTCCAAGACCTACGCCTCCGGCTTCCAGGCCCTCAAGAGCGTCGACCTGGACATACGCCCGGGCGAGATCTTCGCGCTGCTCGGGCCGAACGGCGCCGGCAAGACCACACTCATCAATATCGTTTGCGGCATCGTGAATGCCTCGACCGGCACCGTCACCATCGACGGCCACGACCATATTCGCGACTATCGCGCGGCGCGCGCGCTGATCGGCTTGGTGCCGCAGGAACTCCATACCGACGCATTCGAGACGGTCTGGGCGACCACGAGCTTGAGCCGCGGCCTGTTCGGCAAGCCGCGCAGCCCTGCGTATATCGAGAAGGTGCTCAAGGAGCTGTCGCTGTTCGACAAGAAGGACAGCCAGATCATCACGCTCTCCGGCGGCATGAAGCGCCGGGTGCTGATCGCGAAGGCGCTCTCGCACGAGCCGCGCATCCTGTTCCTCGACGAGCCGACCGCGGGCGTCGACGTCGAGCTGCGCAAGGACATGTGGGACGTGGTGCGCGCGCTGCGCGCCGCGGGTGTGACCATCATCCTGACGACGCATTACATCGAGGAAGCCGAGCAGATGGCCGACCGGGTCGGGGTCATCAATAACGGCGAGCTGATCCTGGTCGAGGAGAAGGCCGAGCTGATGCGCAAGCTCGGCCGGAAACAGCTCACGCTGCAGCTGCAGGGCCGGATCGAGCGGGTTCCCGAGAAGCTCGCGCTCTACCGGCTCGAACTGTCGCCGGAGGGAAACGCGCTCACTTATACCTACGACACCAGGAGCGAGCGGACCGGCATCACGACCTTGCTCCGCGACCTTGGCGAAGCTGGCATCCGCTTCAGCGATCTGCAGACCAAGCAGAGCTCGCTCGAGGAGATCTTCGTCAGCCTGGTGAAGGAAGGCGCATGAACTATCGCGCGGTCATGACGATCTATGGCTCCGAGATGGCGCGCTGGCGCCGGACGATCATGCAGAGCGTCATCTCGCCGGTGCTCTCGACCAGCCTCTATTTCGTCGTCTTCGGCTCGGCGATCGGCTCGCGCATCACCGACATCGAGGGGGTGAGCTACGGCGCCTTCATCGTGCCCGGGCTCATCATGCTGACGCTCCTGACGCAGAGCACCATGAACGCGTCGTTCGGCATCTATTTCCCGCGCTTCGTCGGGACGATCTTCGAAATCCTCTCCGCGCCGGTGTCCGCCTTCGAGATCGTGCTCGGCTATGTCGGGGCGGCTGCGACCAAATCGGTGGTGCTCGGGCTTATCATTCTTGCGACCGCGGGCCTGTTCGTTCCGCTGCGCATCGCGCATCCGGTATGGATGCTCGCCTTCCTGCTGATGACGGCCGCGACGTTCAGCCTGTTCGGCTTCATCATTGGCCTATGGGCCGACAGCTTCGAGAAGCTGCAGGTCATCCCGCTGCTGATCCTGACGCCGCTGACGTTCCTCGGCGGGAGCTTCTATTCGATCAGCGTGCTGCCGCCGGCCTGGCAGACGATCACGCTGTTCAACCCGGTCGTCTATCTGGTCAGCGGCTTCCGCTGGAGCTTCTACGACATCGCCGACGTGAGCGTCGGGGTCAGTCTCGCGATGACGCTGTTCTTTCTCGTCGCGTGCCTTGCAATCGTGTGGTGGATGTTCCGAACCGGATACCGGCTCAAGAAGTAGCGTTAACAGGAAGCCGTTGTCCCGCCGCAATCCGTCCCCATATGAGGCGGCGCCGGAGACGAACGGGCGGACGAAAGTGTTAGCGCGCCTCGCCATCACGCTGTCATTGGGAGTTGCGGTGTGCCTCGCGGCCGCGACGCTCGTCAGCGTTCCCAATGGCGTCGATGCGGCGCGCACGCTCGCCGCCACGGACGATCCGGCGCGGATCGCCGACCTCGCCCTCGACAAGACATTCAACGCAACGATCGCGGCCCGCGAGATCGAGACGGCGCTCGGTGCGGGCGACACGGACCTTGCGCGCAGCTTCGTCGAGCTTGCAGCCGAGCGCGGCGTGGCGCTAGATTCGACGCTGGTCGCCAAGATCGAGCAGGCGGAGCGCGACGCGGCGGCGCCGTCGAGCCGGGTTGCGAGCTTTGCGCGCGGCTTCTTCACCGGCAAGCCGGAGGACCTGTCCAGCGCGGCCGGGATGGTGGCGGGCGACCTGTTCGTGTTCGGCGACGTGCGCGACGTGGTGCGCGAAGGCTGGCATGGGCTGCGCGGCGAAGAGGTTGACCCCATGGTGCTGGCGCTCGCCGGCACCGGCATCGTGATCACGGCCGGCGTCTATGTGAGCGGCGGGCTCGCGGCGCCCGCACGCGCGGGGCTGTCGGTCGTCAAGGCTGCGCGGCGCGGCGGATACCTCGGGGTGGAGCTGCTGCGTGTGCTCAAAGTCAGCAAGCGCGAGAACCTTGTCCAGTTCGCGAGCGATCTGGGCCGGGTGGAGCAACGCGCCGGCGTGCGCGGCGCCCTCGACAGCCTCAAGATCGCGGAACGTCCACAGGACGTGGCACGGCTCGCGGCCCTTTCCGCCGTAAAAGGCGGCAAGACGCGCGCAATCGTCAAGCTGCTCGGACGCGCCGCCATCTTCATCACCACGTCGGCGTTTACGCTCGCGTCCTGGATACTCTGGGCGCTGTTCAACCTGCTGGGGTTCTGCGCGGCCTGCAAACGCGCGGTCGAGCGCATCACGCTGCGCCATTGCGAGCGGCAGCGGATGAAGCGATTGCAACGAGCCTTGGCAATCGCGGTCCCGGCCGGTTAAAGCTCGACCCCGAACAGGGTCGTGGCATGCCGACATTCCACAACGGAGCGGTCGAGATCGCCTATCTCGACGAGGGCGCGGGCGAGCCGATCGTGCTCGTGCATGGGTTTGCTTCGACCAAAGAGGTCAATTGGGTGCAGCCCGGCTGGGTTGCGACGCTGACACGCGCCGGGCGGCGCGTGATCGCGCTCGACAACCGCGGTCACGGGCAATCGACCAAGTTGCATAATCCGGCCGACTATCACACCGACCTGATGGCGGGCGATGTCGCGGCACTGATCGCGCATCTGTCGCTCCAGCGCGCCGACGTGATGGGCTATTCGCTCGGCGCGCGTATCAGCGCGGTGCTGGCCGTGCGCCATCCGGCAAGCGTGCGTTCGGCGATCCTCGGCGGCGCGGGCATCCGGCTCGTACACACGGCCGGCCTGCATGACGAGATCGCGGAATCGCTCGAAGCACCCTCGATCCATGACGTGACCGACCCGATGGGCCGCACGTTCCGCCTGTTCGCCGAGCAGACGAAGTCGGATTTACAGGCGCTCGCGGCCTGCCTGCGCGGCTCGCGCCAGGCGCTGCGGCGCGAGGAGCTGCACGCGATCCGCGTACCGGTGCTGGTCGCGGTCGGCAGCAAGGACGATATCGCGGGCTCAGGCCCCGAGCTTGCGAAGCTCATCCCGCACGGTCTCGCGCTCGACATTCCAGGCCGCGACCATATGCTCGCGGTCGGCGACAAGGTGTTCAAGAACGGCGTGCTGGAATTCCTGCGCGAGCGGCAGTGATCTTGGCATCGCGAAGGACGCTTCCTATGATCGCGGTCTGGTGCCGTGGCCAATCCATGAGATGTCCCGTGACAATGCGACGTTGGACGCTTTTGCCGCTCCTGCTCGGCCTCGCGCTGCTGGCCGGGCTGAGCGTGGCCTTCGCGCAGGACGCCTGGAAGACGGTGACTGCGCGGGACGGCAGCTTCACCGTGGAGATGCCGGCCGAGCCGGAATACGCGACGACGCCGGTGAAGACGGGCGGCGGTGAGGAATACACCCGGTACAATTACGTTGCGGGGGACGGTGGGCGCGCCTTCGTGGTTCAGGTCGCGACCTATCCGAAGGAAGTCAACCTTTCGAATCCGAAGATCAATCTGCAAAGTGGGCTGGACAGTGCCGCCAGCCAGATGGAAGGCGGCAAGTGGAGCGATATTCGCTGGACCACCTATCAGGGCGAGCCGGCAACGGACGCGACCGCGATGAAGCCCCCAATTCAGGTTCGCAATTTCTCGGTGATCAAAGGACGTACGATCTTCACCCTGACCTACGCCGGGCCGCCGGGGACGGCGCAATCGGCCGACGTCAACCGCTTCATCAGTTCATTCCTCGCCAAGAAGTGACGACTGCTCCCAAGTCGCGTCACGTCGAGCCTGCGACCGCGATGTTCACGGGCGCCGCCGGCAACACGCTTGTCGCCGACGTGTACGGCGAGAGCGGGCAGCCGGTGCTGCTGCTCCACGGCGGCGGGCAGACGCGGCACGCGTGGCGCCGCACCGCCGAGCACCTCGCGCGCGCCGGCGCTGTCGCCTACGCGCTCGATCAGCGCGGCCATGGCGATAGCGCGTGGATCGCCGATGGTTCCTATGGGTTTGCGGATTTCGCGGCCGATGCGGCCGCCGTCGCCGCCACGCTGACGCAACGCGCCGGCCTGCGGCCGATCGCGATCGGCGCCTCGCTCGGCGGAATGGCCTCGCTGCTTGCCGACGGCAAGTCCGAGCGCGAGGGTAGGGGGGCGCTGTTTTCCACGATCGTGCTGGTCGACATCACGCCGCGCGTCGATCAAACCGGCGTTGCTAAGATCCAGGGCTTCATGCGCGAACGCGCGGAGGAAGGCTTCGCGACGATCGCGGAGGCCGCCGACGCGGTCGCGGCCTACCTGTCGCATCGTACGCGCCCGCGCTCGCATGAGGGCTTAAAGAAGAACCTGCGGCTTCATCCCGACGGACGCTGGCGCTGGCACTGGGACCCGCGCGTCCTCACCGGCGAGCGCTCCTTCGCGCAGGACCATCGTGTGCTGGAGGCCGCGCTGATCGAGGCAGCCAAAGCGATCACGATCCCGGCGCTGCTGGTGCGCGGCGGCGCGTCCGAGCTCGTGCACGAGGCGCATGTGCGCGAATTTCTCGAGCTCGTGCCGCACGCAAGCTTCATCGACGTCGCCGAGGCCCGCCACATGGTCGCGGGCGACAGCAATGACCGGTTCTCGGATGCGGTCCTGGATTTCGTCGGCCGGCTGGGCGCATGAAAAATGCGCGAGCGTTCCATCATTTACCCTGATGGGGCGGGCTATACGCTTGCGGGAGTCAACTCCTGGCCCCAATTGTGCTAGATAGCCGCCAACCGAAGGCAAGGCGCACATGGCCCAGCAGCAACAGAAACACGCTCCCAATCTTCGCACCGTCGATCCGGTCTGGTCCCGCATCCGCCAGGAAGCCGAGGAGGTGACGCGGCGCGAGCCCGAAATCGCGACCTTCATCTACTCCTCGATCCTGCATCACGACAACTTCGAGGCGGCCGTGGTGTACCGGATTGCCGAACGGCTCGACCATCGGGATCTCTCGGCCGAGCTGATCCGGCAGGCCTACGGCGATGCACTCGCCGACGACCGTTCGATCGTCGACGCCTTCCGCGCCGACATCGTGGCGACCATCGACCGCGATCCGGCGGCGCATCGCTTCATCGATCCGCTGCTCTACTTCAAAGGCTTCCACGCGATCCAGACACACCGGCTGGCGCACTGGCTGTGGAACAAGGGACGCAAGGATTTCGCGCTCTATCTGCAAAGCCGCTCGTCATCGGTATTCCAGACCGACATCAATCCGGCCGCGCGCATCGGACGCGGCATCTTCCTCGATCATGCGACGGGGCTCGTGGTCGGCGAAACCGCGGTGATCGACGACGACGTGTCGATCCTGCACGATGTCACCCTCGGGGGAACCGGCAAGGAGAACGAGGACCGCCACCCGAAGATTCGCCGGGGCGTGATGATCGGGGCGGGCGCGAAGATCCTCGGCAACATCGAAGTCGGGCACTGCGCGCGCATCGCGGCGGGCTCGGTCGTCTTGAAAGCCGTGCCGCACAACACCACGGTCGCGGGCGTGCCGGCGCGGGTCGTCGGCACGGCGGGCTGCGCCGAGCCGTCCCGCACCATGGACCAGATGTTCACGGACCAGATGTCGTACGACACCGGGCCGTAACGAAGACCTCATGCTGAGGAGCGTGCGCAGTGTGCGTCTCGAAGCATGAGGCAAACAGTCAGATTCGTGGCCATCCTTCGAGACGCGGTCCTACGGGCCGCTTCTCAGGATGAGGATTGTCTTTGTAAGACGAAGGAGAGTTTCGTGGACGTAGCCGAAATAAAAAAGCTCGACGAGTATTTGAAGAAGTTGTTCTCGCCGCGCATCCGCGTGGTGCCGCGGATGCAGCGCGACGACTACGCTGAGGTGCTGCTCGGCGAAGAGCCGTTCGGCCGCATCGTCGTGGACGACGAGGACGACGAGCGCAGCTACAACTTCGAGAAGTCGATCCAGCTTGAGGACAGCAAGTCCACCAAGCTCGACAACGAGACGATCGCGAAGCTCAATCTCTATCTCAAGAAGCACCTCGGCCAGAAGTTCGTCGTGCGCAAGCGCCCGACCAAGAGCGACAGCGCCGACCTGCACGCCGGCGACGAGTTCGTCGGCGTCGTGTTCGCCGAGGAAACCGCCGGCAATTTCGCGGTCGAGATGGCGATCCTGGAACAGGACCTCGAGCCGCAGGCCTGATCAGCCGGCCGCCGGCTTGAGGCTCGCGATCAGCTTCTCGATCCCGGCCGCCACATTGCGCCAGTCGGGGAGCCATTCGCTCGGGAAGCGCACCGTGACGTCGGCGCCGCCGATGCGGCGTTCAGAGAGGCACATGCCGGGCGTGCCGGCGGCGCCGGGGCGATTGCAGCGCACCAGAAAGCCCGCCTGCGTCGGATCGAAGAACAGGTCTTCGCCCTGATACGGCGTGCCGTCGCGGAACGAGATCACCTTCAGTCCGTCAGGCCCGTCATACTGCGTGTCGGCGAGATAGCGCGGATAGATCGTCTTCATGCGCTCGGGCGGTGACAGCGCGCTCGCCTGCGGCATGATCGTCACGAACATGCGGTCGATCGGCGGCGGCTCGTCGGACACGACCGGCTTGGCGGCAGGCCCCGGTGGGCTCAGCGAGGGCCACAGGAAGGCGAGGTCGAGGCGCTCATGCGTGCCGGGTGCGCGCTGCATGGTCACGCGGATCGCGGCAGGCGGCACGTTGAACAACACGCCGCCGACCGTGATCGGAACCGAGGGCGCGTCGGGCGCGATCGCGGCAGCCGGCCAGCGCGGCCCCGTGATGAACACGAACGCGCCCGCGAGCACGACCAGACCCGCGAGCGTCGCCAGCGCAAACAATAGGCCGGCCGCGATGCCGCGCGGCCGCCTGCGTTGCTTCGTGGCACGAGCAATGTCGGTCATGGCGCCCTTCACGGCGAATCAGCGGCGAGTATGCCACGCGGCGCCATGCGGGCGGCGCGGCAGACGCGACGCAGATGCGCGAGCAGGCGCGCCGCAGGAGCGGCCCGCGTTTACCTTTTATTAAGGATGTGCTGGCGCGGCGTGCCGCGCTCTGCAATCGATAGGGCGTGTCGCGTGAGGCCCTGGTCCATGTCGTTTGAGTCCCTTCAGTCGCTTCTTGTGCTGCTCATCGGCTTTGCGGTCGCGGGATCGCTCGCCAGCGGCTATCAGTTCGTCACCGAGCAGCCGCTGAGCTTCCGCCTCCTGCGCCAGGGCGCGCAGGCGTCCGCATTCTTGGCGATCCCGGTGCTCACCTTCGCGGCGCCCTTCGTGATCATGCGCAATGCGTTGCGCGGGCGCCGCTTCGAGGGCCGCCGCGTCGAACTCGTCATGCTGGCGACCGTGATCGCGGGCTTCTGGAGCATGATGTCCGGCACAGTCGTGGTCATGGCGTTCAATTCGGTCGCGCTGTTGTTCGCCTGACGCTGCCAAGCTCGCCAAATATTTTCGATCGTGCGAAGTTCCGCGCTTCTCATGTGGAGACGCGTGCATGGCGATCTACGAACTCGACGGACAGGGCCCCGAGCTTCCCGCTGACGGCCGCTATTGGATCGCCGAAACCGCGGTGGTGATCGGGCGCGTGCGCGTGAAGCAGGACGCCAGCATCTGGTGGGGCTCGGTGCTGCGCGGCGACAACGAGTGGATCGAGGTCGGCGAGCGCTCCAACATCCAGGAGAGTTGCACCCTGCACACCGACATGGGCTATCCGATGACGATCGGGCCGGACTGTACCATCGGCCACAACGTGGTGCTGCACGGCTGCACGATCGCGCAGGGCAGCCTGATCGGCATGGGGGCAGTCGTGCTCAATGGCGCCAAGATCGGTCCGCGCTCGCTGGTCGGCGCCGGGGCGCTGGTCACCGAGGGCAAGGAGTTTCCGGAGAACTCGCTGATCGTCGGCGCGCCGGCGCGCGCGATCCGCACGTTCGACGAGAAGGCCGCGAAAGCGGTCTCGTTCGCCGCGGACTGGTACGTGAAGCGTTGGAACCAGTACGCGAAGGGCTTGAGGAAGATCGGATAGCGCGGGCGCTTCCGTAGCCCGGCTTGAGCGCAGCGAAAGCCGGGACGATCTCTCCGCGACATCTTTTGTCCCCGAGTTTCGCTTCGTTCAACCCGGGCTACGGCTACGGCGCCCATCGCAACGTCGTCCACCGACTCGCTATGCGGAAAAAATAATTTATCCCCGCTCCGAAAACCTGCCGGATAATGCGCGCGCCTCGATCCATGAGGGGCGCCTCCGGAGGCGTCTTGGTGGTGCGGATCGGGGGCGGTGGCCCGGCTGGGGTGCAACACGCACACCCTTAACCCGGCGGCTGAAGTCGCACGGTCCCGGCGCGCCTGCTGCGCGTCACCAGGGGCCAGTCGGACGCACGTCGTACCAACGGTGCCGACCGTCAGATGTGCTGTGGCCTCGATAGCGGTGGTTAGGCGGCGGTCGCCCGAAAACGAAAAGGGGCTGCGCCTGAAAAGTAGAGACCACCGGGGGCCGTGCGGAGCAAGCCTA
>PLJS01000138.1 GCA_003140315.1 Hyphomicrobiales bacterium | reverse complement strand
TATCAATGTTCGTCGTCATTGAAAGAGCTCCCGTGTTGATCACCGAGGTGATCATCAAGAGAGGGCACGATTCTGCGCCTCTCGCTTCATAGGATCTACATCCAGGACGAATGGGTCGTCTTGCCCGCCCACGCCGTGAAGAACAACCGGGAACATCGCATCCCCCTCACCCCGCTCGCGCGACAAATCCTCTCCGACATACCGCGGATATCGCCCCACGTTTTTCCGGGCCGTACCAAAACGGGCTACCTCTACGTTTTTGGGCCGTTGAAAGAGCAGCTCGACGAACGGTGCGGTTTTTCAAACTGGACGCATCACGATCTACGTCGCACGTTCGCTACCCGCCTCGCTGAAATGGGCATCGCCCCACACATCATCGAGCGGCTTCTCAATCACGTCTCGGGACAGATTTCCGGTATTGCAGCAATCTACAACAGAGCGAAATATGTCGATGAAAGACGCGAGGCGATGCACGCTTGGGAACGCCACCTCACCAAATTGCTGGCCTAGCCCCACCCCGCTCGCCACGGATTAGAGGACTGAAGGCAACCGGGATTCCGTACAGCCGCGCGCACATCTGGCGCGCGATGAGAGCAGGTCGTTTTCCTCAAGCTTTCAAACTTGGGAAGCACCGCAATTCTCACTCGTTGTGGTTGATGTCGAATTTTCGATGCTCGAAGCCCACGCCAGCCGCAAGGCAAACGCCGTCGATGGCTCGATTAGTCGAAGTGGGAGTTGCACCACATGTGATCGAGCGGCTTCTAAATCACGTCACCGGCCAGATCAGCCGGGTTGCAACTATTTATAACCGTGCAAAGTTCCAGAATGAGACCCCCAGCGCAATCGACCTTTGGGGAGCTCGGCTGAAAAGCATTCTTGAGCAGCCATGAGCCGCTGGATTTCTTGCCACTACCCCACGACGCCTCTACCTTGCTCACATCCACGGATCACGTCGTAGCCGTGGATGCATCGCGATGCTCCCTCGACACAGGGAGTGTTCAGATGCGCTTCATATCGAAAAAGCAGGTGTGCCATAAGCTTTCCATCGCGCGAGCAACGCTTGATCGGCGGCGCAAGCAACCGCAATTCCCAAAGCCCCGAAAAGCCGACGGGAAGCGCGGCGCAAGGTGCTACTGGTATGAGCACGAGATCGACGATTGGATGCGGATGCAGCCTGCTAGCTAGGTAGAGCCACGACACAGCCCCCGCAGGGAGCTACCTTCAGCCTCGGTCTGGTTCCGGGGCTTTTTTTTGCCTTAACTCTTCCCGACCAGGTGAACCTCAATCAGAGCGGGTATCGGGAGGGCCGGTGCGAAGCGAACCGACAGAATCGTTACAGCCGCAACAGCCGTCGGATCAACCGCTCGACGGTCTCCTCCGCGGCTACCTCTACGAGGCGGCAAACGCACTCCTCACCCGCGTCAAGCGGTTTTCAACGTTGAAGGCATGGGGTGTGCGCTTCACCAGCCGCCACGGTGGCAGGAAAGCTCGGGTCGCCATTGCCCGCAAGCTGTCCGTCATCATGCATCGCATGCTCATCACACGCGAGCCGTTCCGCTGGAGCGCCGTCCCTGGCGCAGCGAATCCGGCATAAACGCGAAGGAGTTTTTGAGTTCCGTCGAATGACGGAAGTCTGTCCCTTACCGGGGACGATGCCTCGGTGAACCCGACCCCCTGGTTGCAGTTGTCAAACAGGCAAACTGCGCGTCTCACATTGGGTGACCGATGCGACTGAAGCCATGATGTGGCGGTGTATTACCGACCACGGAGAGAACCATGACACCCGGTACGAGATGGACGCCGCCCGACGACGGGCCCGACTATGAATAGTTTGCTGCCGTGCTCGCGTCGGCCAAGGGGACCCGCTTCGCGGGCGCCTGCGGCGGCCTTGACCGCCACTGCGCGCTGCAGCGCTTCTATTCTGTAGGTCGGGACGGAAGGATGGCTATCGCGGTCGAACAAAAGGATTGACCCTCTGCCCGCAATTAGAGAACCAGGGGGAATGCGGAAGGGCACAGCGTAAGCACATCACAGCAGCTTAGCCAGTCATCAGCGGGTGATAGTGGCGGGAGCCTTGGCGGTGAGGATCGGACGCGAGGTCGCATCCGCTATTGCGCCGGCCAGGATCGAGGCGACGCAGGCATAGCCCCAATCATTCATGTGAATGTTGTCCGGCGTGACAAATGTCTCGAATGGGATCCCGGATGCTTCGCGCCAGTTCTGCATGATCGCAAAGCGGTGAAACAGATCCACATTGTCTTGCTTGGCAAGGGTAGCGATGAGGCTGACCACGGCGTCGATCTCCGGCTTTGCGATAACCTGCGGCGCAAATTGGGGATCGACTAGGACGACGTCGGTTCCGGATGCCTTGAGGCGCAGCAAGCCTTCATGGATCGCAGCGCCGGCCGGTTGGAGGTCATAATCGTGCAGGGCGGCGTTTGTGCCGACTTGCCACAGCACGAGGTCGGGCTTTTCTACCAGCACGATCTGGTCGAGACGCGTCAACATGTCCGCGGCTTCCTCACCGTTTACGCCGCGATTGAGCACCGTGATCAGATGGCCGGGAAATAGCTGCTGAAGCTCGACGGCGAGCCGGCTCGGATAGGAGTGATCCGGCGAGCTCGCACCCACTCCGGCGGTCGAAGAGGAGCCGATCGCGACAATGGTTATGGGATCGCCGGCAGCAAGACGCCCTGCGGTGCGGTCGAGCGCACGGTCGAGGCGAGCCAGATTGGCGGGAGCGGAGCACGTCGCGTTAGCGGTCGATGCGAGCGGCTCACTTGAAGCCGGACTAAGCGGCACGGCCGCGGCGACAATCACAGCGGTCAGGGCAAGCCAAAAAGGGCGGGAAAATTTCGTCACTGCGGCACCTTCGCTCAACGGTGCCGACATGGGCGCGTTGATGAAACTCCGCGGCGTTCTGATCCTGGGTCATTTCGGCGATCAGGGCCATCCAGGCCTCCCGAACGCTGTCCCATCAGGCGAGCCGCAGAGGCCGCCTGCAGGCCGCGTTGATCCAGCGGCCAAAACATATATGGGGTGCTAAGGCGCCGATATTAAGATGGGTAACTCCTGAAGCACCAGTTTTTCGCCGCGGTGGCCGGTTGCATGTGGCGGTGATTTCTGAATCACAAGACCGTGCGACAGGGAAACCATGCGCAACTCGCTGAATTGACGTCGTCGGGGCGGGCAATGATGGAGGAGGTCATGAAAATGATGCTCCTGTTCTCTCTTTATAGCGGCATCGTAATGGCGGCCCAGTGGCCACTTATTGTAAGAAAGGCACAATTATTGAGGACGTTGACGACTTCTGATGAAAGCCGTGCGTATATCTGACCTCAGCAGCGGTCGATCAGTCGCAACGCAAGAATTGCGGTCGCCGTGACGATGTCCACACGGAATCCCACAATCGCACAATATTTGGGCACGCGCCGACGCGGTACACT
>PLJS01000241.1:6938-16512 GCA_003140315.1 Hyphomicrobiales bacterium | reverse complement strand
AGGGGGGATGGAGCGCCGATCGACGCATCCATTGGGTAGTGTGTGCGCCTCCTTTCGGAGGTGCCGCGCCTTTCGGCGCTCCATCGCGGCGTTTTCAGTCCGGCGTCGGGCCGCGCTTTGCACGAGCCCCGGTGTCGCCCAAGCTTGGTCGCCAAGGCTCACATGTCAGCCAGCTCCTGGCAGGGGACCTTATTGCCCCCGGGCGGAGCCCCGACGCCGCCCGGGCGCGAGGCTGCGAACCTCACGCGCGGGCGCCGCACCAGCCTTCGCGGATTTCTCCGCTCTGGCCACCGAGGCTTCACGCCGCATCTCCGGCGCCGCCTCGATCCGCTCCGCCACCAGAACGCCTCATGATGGCGCCCCTCTGCGAGCAGGGTGCGTGAAGAATAAATGCGGTTTTGGGAGCGGGGATAACTTTTTTGAGGCGTGGATTTGTAGCCCGCATGAGCGAAGCGACATGCGGGACCAGTCGCCCCGGATTTCGCTTCGCTCATGCGGGCTACAAGCTCATCCGCCGCGATAAGTCGTGTAACTCCACGGCGAGACGATCAGCGGCACATGATAGTGGGATTCCGGCTCGGCCACCGAGAACCGGATCGGCACCACGTCGAGATAGGGCAGGGCGACCTCGCCCTTCGAGACGCTCGGGCTGCGCCCTCGCTCCTCAGGGTGAGGACGCTGTCCGGCGAAATACGCGCCGACATGGAACTGCAGCTCATACGTCCCGCTGCGCAGCGGACCGCCGGCGAGCAGCGGCTTGTCGGTGCGGCCGTCCGCATTGGTGACCGTCGAGGCGAGCGCGCTGCGCGCGCTTGCCCCCACCTCGAACAGCTCGATGCGCACGCCCGCGGCCGGTACGCCGCGCGCCGTGTCGAGCACATGGGTCGAGAGCCAGCCATCGGTGACAGGCTTGCCCGGACCCTCGACCTTTCCGACGAGGCGCAGCCGCGTGATGAAGCCGATCTCGGCGATCGCGGCGGCGAACTCGGCGTCGACGTCGTTTCCGCCGCGCCGCTCGAACGCCGCAAGGATCGAGTCGCGCGTGTGCCGCCGCACGCAGATGATGAACGGGAAGCCGAATTTCTTACCGTAAGCCGCGTTGAGCCGCTCGAAGTGCGCGAATTCTTCGTCGCTCAGCTGGTCGAGACCGAGCCCGCCCTGCTCGGCGACGGAGTCCGCCGTCATCGCGCCGGCGCGTGAGACCTTGCCGCCCAACTCGGGATGCCCGCGCAAGAACGCGAGCTGTTCCGTACGCGGCGCTGAACGCACCACATCCATCATGGCGTCGTGCAGCGCCGTGACCGTCGGATAAGGCCGCGCCGCAATGGCCCGTTCGGCGACCCAGGGCGCGTGCTCGAAGATGTCGCCGACGGCGGTCACGAAGGCGTCGCGGTCGCAGGTGTTGAGATGGTCGAGCGTCAAAGTCACGGCAGAATCTTCGCTTCGCGATAACGGGTGAGCTGGGACAGAAACATCTCTTCGGTGTCCACCATGTCATGAAATCCGGCACGGCGCAGCTTGGTCGTCGAGGAGAACACATCGTAGTCGTGCGACCAGAGGAAATCCGCGAAGGCGAAGTCCGCGACGTCGCCGAGCGCGGTCTCGGCGAGGCCCTGGCGGCGTACGATTGCGGCCCAGACCGGCTGCTTGTCGGCCATCCACTGCGAGAGCCTGAACGGACGCGCGCTGCCGGGCGCGACGCCGAAATGCCGCGCGATCGTTGGCCATAGAAGCCGCCAACGGAAGAGATCGCCATTGACCGCATTGAAGGCCTGGTTCGCGCGAGCGGACGCCGTCGCCACGAAGGTCATCGCACGCGCCAGCAGGCTTGCGTCGGTCACGTCGCGCAGCGCCTCGAACGCCGCCGGCGATCCCGGAAAATCGAGCGGTACTCCAAGCTCGCGCGCGATTGCCGCATAGGCGCCGAGCACCGTCACGATATTGCGCGCGCGCTCGGGCGCAAAATCGCAGATGTAGCTCGGCCGCGACGCCGACCAGGTCCAGGGCCGTCCGCGCTGTCGCGTCTCGATCAGCTCCTGCTGCGCATAATAGAAGTTCGGCGGCATGTGCCCGACAGGGTCGTCCTCGCGCGCGGGCGTCGCGAACGGCCCGAGGTGCATGCCGTACCACTTCGTGCCCTCGACCAGATGCACGTGTTGCAGACCCTTTGCGACCGGCTCGACCGCGTCGAGCACGTTGCGCAGCATCGCGACGTTGTCCGAGATGCTTTCGACGCCGGTCTCGCCGTGTTTCGCCCGCGCCGTATAGAAGATGTGCGTCAGGTCGCGATACGCGCCGAGCGCATTACGGCAGACATCTGCATCAAAAAGGTCGGCCGAAACCCAGATCAGCCGCTCGGCCGAAGCGCGCGGCGTGC
Organism: Hyphomicrobiales bacterium; assembly: GCA_003140315.1. GTDB lineage: Bacteria > Pseudomonadota > Alphaproteobacteria > Rhizobiales > Xanthobacteraceae > PALSA-894. Next base: position 14,135 of record PLJS01000241.1, on the reverse strand, counting down.
GCGCGAGCGCTACCACCGTCCAGTCCGGATCGGCGAGCAACATTTCGATCAGCCGCTTGGAAGAAGCGCCGCCGGCGCCGGCGATGAGGGCGGTTTTCATCACCGGAACCATCTCGCGGGACCGAGCTTCTTGCAAGGCAGCTATTTTTCGTCATGCCCGGCCTTGTGCCGAGCATCCACGTCTTACTATGACATTCGTCAAGGCGTGGATGGCCGGGACAAGCCCGGCCATGACGAACCGGGGAAACGCTCAATGCTTCCTGCTTCTGTTGATGTAGTCGTGATCGGCGCCGGCAACGCGGCGTTCTGCGCGGCGCTGGCTGCCGCGGAGCATAATGTCTCGGTGCTGGTGCTCGAGCGCGCGCCGGAGGACGAGGCGGGCGGCAACAGCCGCTTCACGGCCGGCGCGTTCCGCTGCGTCTATGACGGCGTCGAGGATCTGCGCACGCTGATGCCGGACCTGACCGACGAGGAAATCTCAAAATCAGACTTCGGCACCTACACGGAGGAGAAGTTCTTCGACGACATGGGCCGGGTCACCGAATATCGCACCGATCCCGATCTCTGCGAGGTCCTGGTCACGCGCAGCAAGCAGACGATGCGCTGGATGCAAGGCAAGGGCGTGCGCTTCGCGCCGATCTGGGGTCGGCAGGCTTACAAGATCAACGGCCGCTTCGTGTTCTGGGGTGGGCTCACGGTCGAAGCCTGGGGCGGCGGACCGGGATTGGTCGCGTCTCTGACCGACATTGCACGCAAGAACAAGGTCACGACCGCCTACGGCGCACGCGCGCTGTCGCTGATCGCAGATGATGACGGCATCAAAGGCGTGCGCGTGAAGCATGAGGGCAAGACCGTCGACGTGAAGGCGCGCTGCGTGGTGCTCGCTGCCGGCGGCTTCCAGGCTAATGCCGAGATGCGCACGCGCTACATGGGTCCCGGCTGGGAGCTCGCGAAAATCCGCGGCACGCGCTTCAACACCGGCGATGGCGTCAAGATGGCGCTGGACATCGGGGCGATGCCGACCGGCAACTGGTCGGGCGGCCACGCGGTCGCGTGGGACCGCAACGCGCCCGAGTTCGGCGACCTCAGCGTGGGCGACAATTTCCAGAAGCACTCCTATCCGTGGGGCATCTACATCAATGCCAATGGCGAGCGCTTCGTCGACGAAGGCGCCGACTTCCGCAACTACACCTATGCGAAATACGGCCGCGTGATCCTGGGCCAGCCGGGCCAGTTCGCCTGGCAGGTGTTCGACGGCAAGATCGTCCCGATGCTGCGCGACGAATACCGCATCAAGCGTGTGACCAAAGTGCGCGCCGACACGCTGGAAGAGCTCTGCAACAAGCTCGAGGACGTGAATGGCGCCAAGGCGCTGGAGACGATCAAGGCCTACAACAAGGCTGTGATGACCGACGTGCCGTTCGATCCCAACGTCAAGGACGGGCGCGGGACCAAGGGCCTCGGCATTCCGAAATCCAACTGGGCGAATACGATCGATCAGCCACCGTTCGAGGCCTACGCTGTGACCTGCGGACTGACGTTTACGTTCGGCGGGTTGAAGATCGATACCGATGCGCGCGTCATCGACACCGATGGCACGGTGATCCCGGGCCTTTATGCGGCGGGCGAGCTGGTCGGCGGTCTCTTCTACTTCAACTATCCGGGCGGAACCGGCCTGATGAACGGCGCCGTGTTCGGCCGCATCGCCGGCACGTCGGCCGGGCAGCGCGCCGTGCAGTCGCCCTAGGCGCGCCCGCATCGCGAAAGTATGGTTAACATCTTGTCACGCCTTTAGCGTAAAAATGTTGAAATTTGCGGGTTTTTGAGGTTGTTGGGATCGTGTATCTGAACCCCTTCATTGTTCCTTCGGCCTTTCGGCGGATTTGCTTGCGGAACGACCGTGTTCAAGGGCAGATTCGCGAGCGTTTCCATAAGGTCGGGCTCCCCCGGCCTTCCTGGAGCGGGGGGCATCCCGCGGTGCCCTCCCGCATTGAACCCCTTTCCACCCCACCGCGACTAACCTTGTGAGCCGGTCACGGCGGCGATGCAGACGACATCAGACGAAGCGCTGATCGGACGGATCGCAGCGGGCGACAAGCTTGCGATGCAGGTGCTCTTTGCCCGGCATCATGTGCGTGTCTATCGGTTCGTCCTGCGACTTGTGGGCGATCCGAGCCGAGCAGAGGATTTGATCAGCGATGTGTTCCTAGACGTCTGGCGCCAAGCCGACCGCTTCGAAGCAAGGTCTCAGGTTTCGACGTGGTTGCTGGCGATCGCTCGATACAAGGCTCTCTCGGCCTTGCGCAAGCGGCCGGACGAGGAACTCGACGACGAGACCGCAGCGGCGATCGAGGATCCAGGTGATGATCCCGAAGTCGCGATGCAGAAGAAGGATACGAGCGTCGTTCTGCGGGAATGCCTGACAAAGCTTTCGGCGGAACACAGGGAAATCGTCGATCTGGTCTACTACCACGAGAAGTCAGTCGAGGAAGTGGCGAAGATCGTCGGGGTCCCGGAGAACACGGTGAAGACGCGCATGTTTTACGCGCGGAAGAAGTTGGGGGAGCTGCTTAAGGCAGCAGGAGTGGAACGAGGTTGGCCATGATGACGAGCAACAACAAAGCAGCCGGGCGCGAGGAGATCGAATCTCTCCTGCCGTGGCATGCAGCCGGAACGCTGAGCCGCCGCGAAGCGCTCAAGGTCGAGCAGGCGCTCGCCCACGATGCGGACCTGGCCCGCCAGTACGCAACCGTTCAGGAGGATCTGGTCGAGACGATCGGCCTCAACGAGAGCCTCGGCGCCCCCTCGGCGCGCGCGATGCAGAAGCTGATGGCCGACATCGAGGCCGACGTTTCGACCGCGCGGCGTGTCCGCACGTCCTTCAATTTCGGTGGTTGGCTGAGCGACAAGCTCTCGTCGTTCTCGCCGCGCACGCTCGCCTGGTCGGCGACCGCCGCAGCCCTTGCGGTGGTGCTCCAGGCCGGCCTGCTCGCCGGGATGTTCGTGAGCGAGCGTCAGGGCCGGCTCTACGACACCGCGTCGTTTCCGACCGAGCATGTCGCGACCGGCACCGGCAGCTACGCGATGATCTCCTTCGCGCCGCAGGCGACTGCGGGCGAGATCACCAAGCTCCTCGAGAGCTACAAGATCGCGCTGGTCGAGGGTCCGAATGGCGGCGTCTACAAAGTCCGCCTTGCGGTCACCAGCCTGCCGAAGGAAGAGCTCGCGAAGGTCCTCAAGCGGCTGCAGGATGAGAGCAGCGTTCGCTTCGTCGGTCCGACCGCGGCCGACTGACCACACGCCGATATCTGTTGCTTGCCGGCCGCGTTGGCCGGCGAGTCATTTCAGGGGGCTGCGCGGAACACGCTCGGGCAACGCGCCCTTAGCGGTTGGAGCAAGGCCATGGCTGAAGAACCCCGCTCCCGATCGACCCTTATGTCACGATCACAGCCCAGTCGCGGCGTTGCCCTGACGGCGCTCGTTATTGCGCTCTCGCTTGCGGTGCCGGCTAACGGCTTCGCGCAGGTCCGCCCGTTCAATCCCGGGCCGAACGTGACCAGCGGAGCGCGCCTGCCGCCCCCGGTGATCGTTGGGCCGCCCAACACCACGGCGTATGGGCCGGTCGTGATCGACAATCTCGATCAATATCGTCTCCAGCTCCTGAACGGCCGCGTCGGGCGCTGCTCCACGCTCACCGAGAGGAGATTGCATTTCTTTTGCAACCCGGCCCGTTACGCCAGGCGGACAATGCAAATACAAACGAACCAGCTCGCGCAGCGCGGCGGCTTCAATCCGCCGCCGGCGGGCGAGACACGCTTCGTGCCGGATGAGGTGCTGCTCAGGATGTCGCCGGGCATCGCGCCCGGTACACTGGATGCGTTCGGGCGGCTCCACCACCTAAGCCGGGTCGAATCCCAGGACTTCGCGCTGACGCGCCATCGCCTCGTCCGCTGGCGTATCAACGACGGCCGCTCGGTCTTCGCCGTGATCCGCTCGCTCCACGATCCCCGCATCCTCGCGGCGCAGCCGAACTACCTCTACGCGCTGCAGGAGGACGCGCCCGCCGTGGCGAAGCCCGACGCAAAGCCCGAGCAACCGGACGCCGCCCAATACGCGGTCGCCAAGCTTCACCTCACCGAGGCGCATGCGATCGCGAAAGGCGAGAACGTGCTCGTCGCGCTGATCGATACGCCGGTCGACGCGACGCACCCTGATCTTGCCGGCGTGATCACGGCGACGTTCGACGCGACCGGCGAAGCCGGCAAGCCGCGTCCCCACGGCACCAGCATGGCCGGCGCCATCGCGGCGCATGGCCGGCTGATCGGCAGTGCGCCGAGCGTGAAGCTGCTCAGCGTCGTGGCATTCGGCGTGGCGCGAACGCAAGGCACCAGCTTCAATATCCTCAAAGGTCTCCAGTGGGCGGCCGATCAGAACGCGAACGTCGTCAACATGAGCTTTGCCGGACCGGCCGATCCGGAGCTCCAAACGATGCTCGCGGCTGCGCGCGCCAAGGGCATCGTACTGATCGCGGCGGCCGGCAATGCCGGGCCGCGTTCGCCGCCGCTCTATCCGGGCGCCGATCCGAACGTGATCGCCGTCACGGCGACCGANNGTGGACATCCTCGTCGCCGCGCCCGACGGCGGTTACCAGACGACCTCGGGGACTTCGGTCGCTGCCGCCGAGGTGAGCGGCATCGCGGCGCTCATGATCGAGCGCGATCGCAAGCTCGATCCCGCCTCGCTGCGCCAGTTGCTGACCTCGACGGCGCACGCGCTGGGGCCACGCGATCAATTCGGTGCGGGTCTCATCGACGCTCTCGGCGCGCTCACCGCGCAGGCGGCCGGATTGCCGCGCGCGAGCAAGCCCTGAACCGTCCGTCGCGCTCGCGCGACTAACTATCAGCGAACACACGCGAAGTTCGGTCGGCGCGTCTGCCCCATTCCACCTGCGCGTCGGTCCGGCTGGTCCGCCCGGACGGTCCCCGTCCGGGCGGACTATCCGTTTTGGCGGCCGGTCGCGGCCGCTGCCGCAAGAACGGGCTTTCCGGCAAACCCCACAACGAAGAAACCGATACTTTCGTCGGAGACATCGGCGCGCTGATTTACCTCATCGTCGCGCATCGTCACGTTCCTCTGGACGGCTTCGGCGGAATATGGCTGTACATGGCGACAAGAGGGGAACGTGGCGTCGCCGAGCGAGGATATCATCCTCGAAACCGAGGATTTGACCAAGGAGTTCGCCGGCTTCATTGCGGTGAACGGCGTGAACCTGCGCGTCAAGCGCGGCACCATCCACGCGTTGATCGGCCCGAACGGCGCCGGCAAAACCACCTGCTTCAACCTGCTCACCAAATTCCTGCAGCCGACACGCGGGCATATCAAATTCAAGGGCCGCGACATCACGTCGCTGCCGCCGACCGACATCGCGCGCCTTGGCCTCGTGCGCTCGTTCCAGATATCGGCGGTGTTCCCGCATCTCACCGTGCGCGAGAACGTGCGCATCGCATTGCAACGCGCGCGCGGCGGCTCGTTCGATTTCTGGCGCTCCAAGCGTGTGCTCGACGAGCTCAACGCGCGCGCGCTCGCGCTGCTCGCCGATGTCGGCCTTGAATCCTTCGCCGAGTCGACCGCGGTGGAATTGCCCTATGGACGCAAGCGCGCGCTCGAGCTTGCCACCACGCTGGCGCTCGATCCGGAGATGATGCTGCTCGACGAGCCGACCGCCGGCATGGGGCACGAGGACATCGACCGCATCACCACGCTGATCAAGAAAGCCTCGAAGAATCGCACCGTGCTGATGGTCGAGCACAATCTCAGCGTCGTCTCGACGCTTTCGAACACCATCACGGTGCTGACCCGCGGCCGCGTGTTGGCGGAAGGCGACTACGCAACCGTGTCCGCCAATCCCGAAGTGCGCGAAGCTTATATGGGGACGGGCCATGCTTGACGTGACGCGCAACGCGCCGCTGCTCGCGGTCAAGGATCTTCAGGCCTGGTACGGCGAATCCCACATCCTCCACGGCGTCGCGTTCGACGTGCGGCCCGGCGAGGTCGTCACGCTGCTCGGCCGCAACGGCGCCGGCAAGACCACGACGCTGAAGTCGATCATGGGCATCGTCGGCCAGCGCTCCGGATCGGTGCTCTTCGAGGGGCGCGAGCTTATCGGCCTGCCCTCGAACGCGATCGCGCGCGCCGGCATCGCGTTCTGTCCGGAGGAGCGCGGCATCTTCGCGAGCCTCGATGTCGAAGAAAATCTCTATCTGCCGCCGGTGGTGAAGTCCGGCGGACTTGCCACGGACAAGATCTTCACGCTGTTTCCCAACCTCAAGGAACGCCTGCGCAGCCAGGGCACCAAGCTCTCCGGCGGCGAGCAGCAGATGCTCGCGATCGGCCGCATCCTGCGCACCGGCGCGCGGCTGTTGCTGCTCGACGAGCCAACGGAGGGGCTCGCGCCAGTCATCATCCAGCAGATCGGCCGCACCATCCGCACGCTCAAGGAGCAAGGCTTTACCATTCTGCTGGTTGAACAGAATTTCCGCTTCGCCTCGACGGTCGCCGACCGCTATTACGTCATGGAACACGGGCGCATCGTCGAAGGCTTCGCGAATGCGGAACTGGACGCGAACCTGGAAAAGCTCCACGACTACCTGGGGGTTTAAGGATACGCCGGTTCCGGCGATCTTGGCTGAAAGAACGAGGACGAGAAGGAGAAATGAAAATGAAACGTCTCGCGAGTATGGCCGCGCTTGCGGTCGCGCTCGCCTGCGGTAGTGCGCAGGCACAGGATTTGAACATCAAGATCGGCGTGCTCAGCGACATGTCGAGCCTCTACGCCGACCTCGGCGGACCCGGCTCGGTCGCCGCCGCCAAGATGGCGATCGCCGACTTTACCAAGGATCATCCGAACGTGAAGGTGGAGCTCGTTTCGGGCGATCACCAGAACAAGCCCGACGTCGGCACCAGTATCGCCAACCAATGGTACGACGTCGACAAGGTCGACATGATCATCGACGTGCCGAACTCGGGCGTCGCCCTCGCGGTCAGCCAGGTCGCGTTGCAGAAGAACAAGCTGTTCATCGTCTCGGGCGCGGCGGCTTCCGACCTCACCGGACCGAAGTGCAACGCCAACACGATCCACTGGACCTATGACACCTGGATGCTCGCCAACGGCACCGGCAAGGCCATGGTGAAGACCGG
>PLJS01000241.1:0-6880 GCA_003140315.1 Hyphomicrobiales bacterium | reverse complement strand
ATCAACTCGATCAAGCAGGCGGCCGAGTTCGGCATCGTGAAGGGCGGCCAGAAGCTCGCCGGCCTTCTGGTGTTCGCAAGCGACGTCAACGCCCTCGGCCTGCCGACCGCGCAGGGCCTTACCCTGACCGAGACCTGGTACTGGGACGCAAACGACACGAACCGCGCCTGGACCAAGCGCTGGCAAATGGAGCGGGCGGGCAAGATCCCGACCATGGTGCATGCCGGCGTCTATGCGGGCATCCTGCATTACCTCAAGGCGCGCGTCGCGCTCGGCGGCAATCCGGACGGCAAGACCATCGTCGCCAAGATGAAGGAACTGCCGACCGACGACGTGTTGTTCGGCAAGGGCATGATCCAGGCGAACGGCCGCAAGGTGCACGACGCCTATCTCTTCGAGGTGAAGAAGCCCGAGGAGTCGAAGCACACGGGCGACTTTTACACTCTGAAGGCCACCATCCCGGCGGCGGAAGCGTTCCGCCCGCTCAAGGATAGCGGCTGTCCGCTGGTGAGCGGCTAACGGCAAGAACCTGACCGGCGGGCCGCAAGCCCGCTGGTCGCAATCAGGGCTGAGCCACAACAACAATAAAAATAACGGTACCGACGAACGGGAAGGATCGCATCCATGAACAAGACTTTTGCAGCGGCCGCGCTCGCGACCGTGCTGATGTGCGCAACGTCGCACGCGCAGCAAATCAACGTGAAGATCGGCGTCCTCACGGACATGAACAGCCTTTATGCCGACGATACCGGGCCCGGCTCGGTCGCGGCCGCCAAGATGGCGGCTGCCGACTTCATGAAGGACCATCCGAATGTGAAGGTCGAGGTCATCACCGGCGACCACCAGAACAAAGCTGATCTCGGCGTCAACATCGCGAACCAATGGTTCGACGTCGAAAAGGTCGACATGATCGTCGACGTGCCGAATTCCGGCGTCGCGCTCGCGATCAGCCAGGTCGCCGTCCAGAAGAACAAGGTGTTTGTCGGCTCCGGCCCGGCGTCGTCCGATCTGACCGGCCCGAAGTGCAACGCCAACAACGTGCAGTGGACCTACGACACCTGGATGCTGGCGAACGGCACCGGCAAGGCGATCGTCAAGACCGGCGGCGACACCTGGTTCTTCCTCACCTCCGACTATGCGTTCGGCTATGCGCTGGAGCGCGACACCGCTGCGGTGGTCGAGGCGAACGGCGGCAAGGTGCTCGGCAAAGTGCGCCATCCGATCAACACCAACGACTTCTCGTCGTTCCTGCTGCAGGCGCAGGCCTCCAAGGCCAAGGTGATCGGTCTCGCCAATGCCGGCGGCGATACCATCAACGCGATCAAGCAGGCGGCCGAGTTCGGCATCGTCAAGGGCGGCCAGAAGCTGGCCGGGCTCCTGGTGTTCGCCGGCGACGTGGCGGCGCTCGGTCTGCCGACCGCGCAGGGACTGACCTTCACCGAGACCTTCTACTGGGACATGAACGACCAAACGCGCGCCTGGACCAAGCGCTGGCACGAGGTGCGCGGTGTCATGGACAAGTGGCCGACCATGAACCATGCGGGCGTCTATGCGGGCACCTTGCATTATCTCAAGGCCCGCCTTGCGCTCGGCGCCGGCGAAGTTGACGGCAAGACCATCGTCGCCAAGATGAAGGAGTTGCCGACCGACGACATCCTGTTCGGCAAGGGCACGATCCGCGCAGACGGGCGCAAGATTCATCCGGCCTATCTGTTCGAGGTGAAGAAGCCGGAAGAGTCGAAATATCCGGGCGACTTCTATCACCTGCGCGCGACCATTCCGGCGGCCGAAGCTTTCCGTCCGTTGAAGGACGGAGGCTGCCCGCTGGTGAGTGGATGACGCTTTCTTGTCCCTCCCCCTGAAAGGGGGAGGGTGACCGATTGCGAAGCAATCGGTCGGGTGGGGGTCTGTGTTTTTATCGCTGACCCCCACCCGGCTCGCTTCGCTCGCCGACCTCCCCGTTTCAGGGGGAGGTAAACGGAGCATGTGGTACGTCCATGTTCGAAATCTTCGGCATCCCCTCGAACGCGCTATTCAGCCAGTTGCTCATTGGGCTGATCAATGGCTCGTTCTACGCACTGTTGAGCCTGGGGCTCGCCGTCATCTTCGGCATGCTCAACATCATCAACTTCACCCACGGCGCGCAGTACATGATGGGCGCGTTCGCGGCGTTCCTGCTGCTGAACAATACCGGTCTTGGCTACTGGGGCGCGCTGATCGTCGCGCCGATCCTGGTCGGGATTTTCGGCATCATCATCGAGCGCACGATGCTGCAGTGGCTCTACAAGCTCGACCATCTCTACGGGCTCTTGCTGACCTTCGGCCTCGCGCTGATCATCGAGGGCATCGCGCGCAATTATTACGGCTCGGCCGGCTTACCCTATGCGATGCCGGAAGCGCTGGTCGGCGGTTACGATCTCGGCTTCATGCGCTTGCCGATCTACCGCGCCTGGGTCGTCGTCGCGTCGCTGACGATCTGTCTTGGCACCTGGTTCGTGATCGAGCGCACGCGGCTCGGCGCCAATCTGCGCGCCGCGACCGAGAACCCGACGCTGGTGCGCGCCTTCGGCATCAACGTGCCGCGCATGATCACGCTCACCTATGGCTTCGGCGTCGCGCTTGCCGCGTTCGCCGGCGTGATGGCGGCGCCGATCTACAATGTCTCGCCGCAGATGGGCTCGGACCTCATCATCGTGGTGTTCGCCGTGGTGGTGATCGGCGGCATGGGCTCGATCATGGGCGCGATTGTCACCGGCTTCGGGCTCGGGGTCATCGAAGGGCTCACCAAGGTGTTCTTCCCCGAAGCTTCGAACACCGTCATCTTCGTCATCATGGCGATCGTGCTGTTGATCCGGCCTGCCGGCCTGTTCGGAAGGACTGTGTGACATGGCGGTAGCAATCGACGCCATCGCGGCGCCCGCGCGTTCGGCCACCGGCCGCAGCGAGACGATCGCGTTCCTGCTGATGGTCGTGGCGCTGATCGTCGCGCCGTTCTTCATCTATCCGCTGTTCCTGATGCAGGCGCTTTGCTTCGCGCTGTTCGCCTGCGCCTTCAACCTGCTCATCGGCTATGTGGGTCTTCTGTCGTTCGGCCATGCACTTTATTTCGGCTGGGCGAGCTACCTCTCGGCCCATGCCGCCAAGGTCTGGGGCTTTCCGCCGGAACTCGCGATCCTGACCGGTGCCGCGACCGCGGCCGTTCTCGGCCTCGTCGCCGGTTCGCTCGCGATCCGCCGCCAGGGCATCTATTTCGCGATGATCACGCTCGCGCTCGCGCAGATGATGTACTTCTTCGCATTGCAGGCGAAGTTCACCGGCGGCGAGGATGGCATCCAGGGCGTGCCGCGCGGCAAGCTGTTTGCGACGATCGACCTCACCCGTCACGAGACCATGTATGTGGTGGTGGTCGTCATCTTCCTCGCCTCGTTTCTGTTCATCCACCGTGTCATCAACTCGCCGTTCGGCGAGGNNATCTCGCTCGGCTACAAGACTGACCGCTACAAGCTCGTCGCCTTCGTGCTCTCCGCGACGCTCGCGGGACTGGCCGGCGGCACCAAGGCGATCGTGTTCCAGATCGCCTCGCTCACCGACGTGCATTGGGCGATGTCGGGCGAAGTCGTGCTGATGACGCTGGTCGGTGGGCTCGGCACCGTATTCGGGCCGGTGGCGGGCGCCTTCGTGATCGTGGCGATGCAGAACTATCTCAATGCGCTGGATCAGTGGGTGACGGTGATCCAGGGCGTGATCTTCGTCGTCTGCGTGCTTTTATTCCGGCGCGGCATCATCGGCGAGATCGCGCACTACTTTAAAATCAGACTCTAGACATCTACGCGTGCAAGCCGTCGGGCGGTGATGCCGATCCGCAACGGCCCGCCACAAAGTTGCCTTCTTTTCCACAGCGACGGTGCTAAAATACCGTCAATCTATTGTCCGAATCTCGTCGCCAGACCATGGTTAACGGCCCCGATAAGGATGCGCCGCGAATGGCGACCGAGCCGTACCGTCTGTCGATCGAGACCACGCGAAAGTGGCACGCGTTGGCGGAGCGTCGCCGCGCGCATTTCGTGGAACTCTATCGGAGTGGGCGCTGGCGCCGCTATTACCGCGAGGAGGCGTTCCTCAATCACATGCGCGAGGTGATGAAGGGCGTCGAGGTCTGGGCCAAGGTGCTGGAGCGCTGGCCCGGCGGCACACCTCCGCCCCGGAAGGCCTGAGCGCCTCCGGCTGCGACAACGGCAGCGGAAATATCGAAGGCTCTACCCGCTGTGCTTGCATCGCGCGGCGTGAGCGTGTGGAATTGGCGTCCGATGATCCGGTTCGCCCCGCCGCACCCTCGCTGCCCGCCGATCCGGCTGTCGAGCCCGGCCGCGCGACCGTGCGTGCGCTCCCGGCCGCTGTGGCCGCGTGCGCGCTATACCCATGAGGATCGCGCGCAGGCGATCCGGCGCGGGTTGCGCTTCATCTACCGCCTCGCGACCGCGCAGAAGAATTTCGCCGACTACGGCGACGACTTCTTGTGGTGTTTCTACACGCTCTCGGTCACGACGGCCGATCCATGGCTCAAGCGCGCGGCCTGGCGCATGGGACAGGAGCGCGCGCGGCAATGGCGCAACGACTATCGCAGGCTGCCGGCTCGCCCGAGCGCGGATGACGTGGCCTCATGGGCATTTGGAAGCTATGCGGCCGATTGCCTGAACATCCGTGACGAAGGGCTAAGGCGCGCCGTCGCGCGCGCCGCGGCCAAGTTCCGGCCGGCGGATTTCCTTTATTTCGACCCGGCGCGCGAGCGCATTCCGCGCGACATGCCGCAGGCCTGCGAGCGTTGCGAGAGCTCGAACAAGCGGGGCCGGACGCGTTGTCGCGGCTGCGGCGGCAAGCTCAGGATGTTCAACCGCTACGAAGTCCTGATCGATGCCCTGGTCACCGCCTATAGCGGCGAGCGCTACGGCGTGACGCTCGGCGCGAGCCTCGCGGACGTGACGGCGCTGCTTCCGGCACTGCGCCCCTATCGCGGCCCGCACGTCGATCGCCGCCATATCGACCTCGTCTACATGGTCACGCACGTTGTCTACACGCTCAACGACTACGGGCTTTATCGGCTGCGGCCCGCCTGGCTGCCGCACGAGTTCGCGTTTCTGAAAAGCCATCTGCGGCGCAGCATCGCCGACAACGATCCCGAGACCACCGGCGAGTTCCTCGATACCTTGAAGGCGTTCGGGCTGACCGAGGCGGATCCTGCGATCCGCGCCGGCATGGATTTCGTGCTCTCGCGCCAGCACCCCGACGGAAGCTGGGGCGAGGGCGAGAAGGGGGACTGCTACACGCCCTACCACGCGACCTGGACGGCGATCGGCGGCTTGATGGACTATGCGTATCGCGGCGAGAGCACGTGCTTTCCCCACGCGCTGCGGCGCGCGCAGAGGGGGTGACCCTCGCTTGCGACGGTTTCCCCGCCGCGCGAACTGTGGTGAAGTCGCCCGCCCAATCCGTGGCTCGGCCAAAATACCGCCCGACAGGATCTCCCGATGAATTTCGTCAATCCCAACCCTTTCACCACCCGCCCCGAGATCGAAGGCACGTTCGGGGTCGTCACCTCGACCCACTGGATCGCGACCGCAGTCGGCATGGGCGTGCTGGAGCGCGGCGGCAATGCGTTCGACGCCGCCTGCGCCACTGCCTTCACGCTGCAGGTGGTCGAGCCTCATCTCAACGGGCCGGGCGGCGACGTGCCGGTGATCCTTTATGATGTCCGCCGCGGCAAGCCCGAAGTGATCTGCGGGCAGGGCTCGGTTCCGGCCGGCGCGACGATTGCGCATTATCGCGATGAGCTCGGTCTCGACCTCGTGCCCGGCACCGGCCTGCTGGCCGCGTGCATCCCCGGCACGTTCGACACCTGGATGACGCTTCTGCGCGATTACGGTACGCTGCGCATCGCCGACGTGCTTAACCCTGCGATCGGCTACGCCAAGAACGGCTATCCGCTGGTCGAGCGCATCAGCGCCACCATCGACGCCGTCAAGGACCTGTTCCGCGACCACTGGCCGACCTCGGCTGCGACCTATCTGCCCGGCGGCAAGGTGCCGAAGGCCGGCACGATCTTCACCAATCCGACGATGGCTGCAACCTACGAGAGAATCCTGAGCGAGGCCCGGGCTGGCGGCGGCTCGCGCGAGGCCGAGATCGAGCGCGCGCGCAAAGTCTGGAGCCAAGGCTTCGTCGCCGAGGCGGTCGACAAATTCTGCCGCACGCAGGAGGTCATGGATACGTCCGGCGAGCGCCATCGCGGCGTGCTCACCGCCGACGACATGGCGAAATGGCAGGCGACCGTCGAGGCGCCGATCTCCTACGACTACGGCCGCTACACCGTGCTCAAGGCCGGGCCGTGGACGCAGGGGCTGGTCACGCTGCAGCAGCTCGCGCTGTGCAAGGGCTTCGATTTCGACAATTTCGATCCGACCGGCCCCGACTTCATCCATTTCCAGGTCGAGTGCGCAAAGCTCGCCTTCGCGGACCGCGACACCTTCTACGGCGATCCGAAGTTCGTCGATGTGCCGATCGAGACGCTTCTGTCGAATGCTTACAATGACGCGCGCCGCAAGCTGATCACCGGCGAGGCGTCGCACGAGATCCGGCCCGGCAGCATCGAGGGCTTCGGCAAGACGATGGGACTTCGCCTCGCGGACGGCCAGCGTGCCGCCGTCGCAAGCTCCGGCGCGGGCGAGCCGACGGTCGGCGACATCCCATGGACCCACGACGAGGACAAGCTCCCCGACGTTATCGCCGCGAAAGCGCGAGAGCGCGACCGCATGGGCGCGACGCCGGGCGACACCGTGCATTTCGACATCGTCGACCGCGACGGCAACATGGTGTCGTCGACGCC
>PLJS01000168.1:3925-4163 GCA_003140315.1 Hyphomicrobiales bacterium | reverse complement strand
CCGGCGTGAACGGCTATCTCGACGGCATCGAGGTTGCGCGCATCCGCGCCTACGAGGAGGGGCTCTTGAGCCTGTTGCGCGGCAAGCATGCCGACATTCTCGAGGATGTGCGCAAGACCAGCGCTCTCAGCGACGCCACGGCGGCCAAGCTCAAGAGCGTGGTCGAGGGCTATACCAAGACGTTCGCGTGATGATGAATGCGCCGGCCTCTCCTGTCTTTACCCTCCCCCTTGTGGGG
>PLJS01000168.1:0-3874 GCA_003140315.1 Hyphomicrobiales bacterium | reverse complement strand
ACCAAGGCCATGCAGATGGTCGCGGCGTCGAAGCTGCGCCGCGCGCAGGCGGCGGCCGAGGCCGCGCGGCCGTTCGCGGAGCGCATGGACACGGTGCTCGGCAATATCGCGTCATCGGTCGCGGGGCTCGACTCGGCGCCGGCGCTGCTGCGCGGCACCGGCGACGACAAGGTGCATCTGCTCGTCGTGTGCACCGCCGAGCGCGGGCTGTGCGGGGCGTTCAATTCATCGATCGTGCGGCTCGCGCGCGAGCGCGCCAATGCGCTGGCGAACGAAGGCAAGACCGTCAAGATGCTCTGCGTCGGGCGCAAGGGCTTCGAGCAGCTCCGCCGCCTGTATGAGCGGCAGATCATCGAGGTGATCGAGCTGCGCGGCGTGCGCAACATCGGGTTCGCGCAGGCCGAGATGGTTGCGGCCAAGATCATCGCGCTGTTCAACGCGGGCGCGTTCGACGTCTGCACGCTGTTCTTCTCGCGCTTCAAGTCGGTGATCGCGCAGATCCCGACCGCGCAGCGGATCATCCCGCCGGTGTTCGACGGCAAGGATGCCGACGGCGCGGCCGCGTCCTACGAATACGAGCCGGAGGAAGTCGACATCCTCGACGAGCTCCTGCCGCGCAACATCGCCATCCAGGTGTTCCGCGCTTTGTTGGAAAATGCCGCGTCCGAGCAGGGCTCGCGCATGAGCGCGATGGACAACGCGACGCGCAATGCCGGCGAAATGATCCGCAAGCAGACCATCACCTACAACCGCACGCGCCAGGCGATGATCACCAAGGAACTGATCGAGATCATCTCCGGCGCCGAGGCGCTTTAGTTTCCGACTGAGAGGACCACATGGCCGTAGCTACCGGACGCATCACCCAGGTCATCGGCGCCGTCGTCGACGTGCAGTTCGAGGGCCATCTCCCGGCGATCCTCAACGCGCTGGAGACCAAGAACCAGGGCAATCGCCTGGTGCTCGAAGTCGCCCAGCATCTCGGCGAGTCGACCGTGCGCACGGTCGCGATGGACACGTCCGAGGGTCTCGTGCGCGGCCAGGAGGTCACCGACACCGGCGCGCCGATCTCGGTGCCGGTCGGCGTCGGCCTGCTCGGCCGCATCATCAACGTGATCGGCGAGCCGGTGGACGAAGCCGGCCCGGTCAAGGGCGAGGCGATGCGCGCGATCCACCAGGAGGCGCCGCTCTACACCGAGCAGTCGACCGAGGCCGAGATCCTCGTCACCGGCATCAAGGTCGTGGATCTTCTTGCCCCTTATGCAAAAGGCGGCAAGATCGGCCTGTTCGGCGGTGCGGGCGTCGGCAAGACCGTGCTGATCATGGAGCTGATCAACAACGTCGCGAAGGCGCATGGCGGCTATTCGGTGTTCGCCGGCGTTGGCGAGCGCACGCGCGAGGGCAACGATCTCTACCACGAGATGATCGACTCGGGCGTCAACAAGGACCCGCACAAGGGCTCGGTCGAGGGCTCCAAGTGCGCGCTGGTGTACGGGCAGATGAACGAGCCACCGGGGGCGCGTGCGCGCGTCGGGTTGTCGGGACTGACCGTCGCGGAGCACTTCCGCGATCAGGGCCAGGACGTGCTGTTCTTCGTCGACAATATCTTCCGCTTCACGCAGGCGGGCTCCGAGGTGTCGGCGTTGCTCGGCCGCATCCCGAGCGCGGTCGGCTATCAGCCGACGCTCGCGACCGACATGGGCGCGCTGCAGGAGCGCATCACCACGACCACCAAGGGCTCGGTTACGTCCGTGCAGGCCATTTACGTTCCGGCCGACGATCTGACCGATCCGGCGCCCGCCACGTCGTTCGCGCATCTCGACGCCACCACCGTGCTGTCGCGCGACATCGCGGCGAAAGGCATCTATCCGGCGGTGGACCCGCTCGATAGCACCTCGCGCATGCTTTCGCCGCTGGTCGTCGGCGAGGAGCACTACGCGGTCGCGCGGCGCGTGCAACAGGTGCTGCAGCGCTACAAGGCGCTCCAAGACATCATCGCGATCCTCGGGATGGACGAGCTGTCCGAAGAGGACAAGCTCGCGGTGTCGCGCGCGCGCAAGATCGAGCGCTTTTTGAGTCAGCCGTTCTTCGTCGCCGAGGTGTTCACCGGCTCGCCCGGCAAGCTCGTCGATCTCGCCGACACCATCAAGGGCTTCAAGGGCTTGGTGGACGGCAAGTACGATCACCTGCCCGAGGCCGCGTTCTACATGGTCGGCAACATCGAAGAGGCGATCGAGAAGGGCAAGAAGCTCGCCGCGGAAGCGGCGTAACGAGTCGAGCTCTCTCGCTTCCTCCCCCGCTTGCGGGGAAGGGTGGGGAGGGGGCTCGCGAATAAGAAGAGTTCCCCCTCCCAGCGCGCTGCGCGCGCCGACCTCCCCCGCAAGCGGGGGAGGGGAAGGAAGAAAGAATGGCCACCTTCCAGTTCGATCTCGTGTCGCCTGAAAAGCTCCTGTTCTCGGGTGAGGTCGACCAGGTCGACGTGCCGGGCACCGAGGGCGACTTCGGCGTGCTCGGCGGCCATGCGCCGCTGGTCTCGGCGCTGCGTCCCGGGATCATGATCGTGTTCATCAACGGGCAACAGCAGCGCATGGTCGTGCTCGGCGGCTTCGCCGAGGTCTCGGCCGAGGGCAAGCTCACCGTGCTCGCCGATCTCGCGGATTCCATCGAGGACTTCGATCGCGACGTGCTCGCCAAGCGCATCGCCGCGCAGGAAGAGAAAATCAAGGAGACGGAGCCCGGCTCGGCGCTCGACCGCGCCATCGAGCGGCTCGATCATTTCAAGCAGGTGGACAGCCACCTGCAGGGCACCGCGCTGCATTGAGGCGCGGCCGTCGCGCGCCACAACGGCGGTGCGCTCCCTCTCCCCGCTGGGGGAGAGGGTTGGGGTGAGGGGGCCTAGCTCCCCGAGCCCAAGAAATTCCCGCTCGCTTCGCTCGCGACCTCTCCCCCGTAGGGGAGAGGTGAGACGGAGTTCGCGGCGCGAACGTCAGGCCTCAGCAAACCTCGCGAACTCCCTCGCCACCTTCTGATAAACCTCGCGCCGGAACGGCACGACGAGCTTCGGCACATTCGCGAGCGGCTCCCAGCGCCACGCGTCGAATTCCTGCGGCTGATCGTTGCGTACGTCCGCCACGATGATCTCGCTCTCTCGCCCTAGAAACCGGAACGCGAAAAATTTCTGCCGCTGGCCGCGGAATACGCTGAGTCGATGCGGCGGCCCGTCATAGGGCGGGAAGTCGTAGGTCATCCATTCGGTGGTCTCGCCGAGATAGTCGATGCTCGTCACGCCGGTCTCTTCGTAAAGCTCGCGCTCCGCGGCCGGGCGCGGGTCCTCGTGCGCATCGATGCCGCCCTGCGGCATTTGCCATTCAAGACCAGGCAGGATGATTTCCGGCCCGTCGTCCTTGAAGCGCCGTGCGATCAGCACGCGGCCAGCCGCGTTGAACAGCGCGATGCCGACGTTCGGGCGGTAGGGTTTGTCGGTCAATTTCAACGGCGCACTACTTCACCAGATGCGCGAAGGCATCGACCACGCGCCGATAGACCGCGCGCTTGAACGGGATGACGAGGTCGGGGAGATTGTGCATCGGCTCCCAGCGCCATTCGACGAACTCGGGCTCGTGCGCGCCGCCGCCGGGCGTGTGAATGTCGATCTCGCTCTCCTCGCCGGTGAAGCGCAGCGCGTACCACTTCTGCGTCTGCCCGCGATAGCGGCCTTTCCAGGCCTGCTGGGCGACCTCGGGCGGCAGGTCATAGTCGAGCCATTCCGGAATCTCGCCGAGCTTGGTCACGGAGCGGATGCTGGTCTCTTCGTGCAGCTCGCGCAGCGCCGCAGGCCACGGGTCCTCGCCCGGATCGATGCCGCCCTGCGGCATCT
>PLJS01000016.1 GCA_003140315.1 Hyphomicrobiales bacterium | reverse complement strand
ATTAACTCGAAAATGCTCTAGGCGGCGGCCGGAAAGTGTCGCGACGGCCGTGCCACGGCCGCGAAATGCGCCTACGATCCGGCTTGGGGGACTTCAGCGCGGGGAGGTACTGATGACACAGCCTGGACATACGGTAGGCGTCCAATTCGCGGGCGGCATCGACCGGTCGAAATGGTGGATCGTCGCGCTGGTCGGCGTGGCGCTCGTCGCGGTCTCGCTCGTCATGTTCGGCCACCTGATGGCCGCGACCATCGTGAGCACGCTGCTGATCGGCGCGCTGCTCATTGTCGCAGGCGTATTCCAGGTCGCACATGCGTTCGCGGAACGCGCCTGGGGCGGCTTTGCGCTCAGCCTCCTGGTGGGGCTTCTCTATCTCGCGACCGGCGTCACGCTCTACATGAATCCGGTTGCCGGATCGCTCGCGCTGACGCTGTTGTTTGCGGCGTTCCTGCTCGCGTCCGGCGTGGTGCGCATCGTGCTCGCGATCCGCTTCTGGCACGTGTGGGGCTGGCTTCTGTTCCTGTCCGGCGCGGTCGGCATCTTGGCGGGCCTCGTCATCATGACCGGCTTCCCGATGACCGGCCTGTGGGTGCTCGGCTTCGTCCTCGCGGTCGACCTGTTCATTCACGGCCTCTGGTGGCTCGGCTTCGCGCTGATGCTGCG
Source organism: Hyphomicrobiales bacterium (assembly GCA_003140315.1). Classification (GTDB taxonomy): domain Bacteria; phylum Pseudomonadota; class Alphaproteobacteria; order Rhizobiales; family Xanthobacteraceae; genus PALSA-894. Next base: position 4,213 of record PLJS01000016.1, on the reverse strand, counting down.
CGGGACGCACGCCTGACGCCATCAGTCCCGCGCGGGCGCATTTTCGAATCGCGTCCTGTCTCCTTGGGTCATGTCTCGGCCCAAGGAACGCCGCCGCTCCGGCACGCGGCGGCCGCATTGATGCCTCGACTGCGTGGTGCCCTTGCGCTCGGCCAACCGGCCCGCCGGCGGGCGGCGGGACACGCGACATGAGCCTGGATCGGCGTTTCTGGAGCGGCAGCGTCATCGTGGTGACGGCGATGATCGCAGGCGCGAGCGCGCTGCCCGCCTTGCTGTTGCGATCCGACCCAGCCGTCGACTCGCGGTCGATCGTGGCCGTCGCGCCGCCGCGTAGTGAGCCGATGCGGCAGGCCGAGGTCTCCATGCCGACTGTCCCGGTGGTGGCGCGCCCGGCCGTGCCTCAAGCGACGCCGGTCACGGCCAGCGTCACGTCGCTGCCGCAGGCGCCTGAGCCTGCATCACGCCCGGCCGCCGTGGCGTTTCCGCCCGTGCAGCCGCCAAGCCCCGAGCAACCGGCCGAAGCGCAGCCCGCGGCCCCGCCGGCCGCAGCGCCGACGCAGACGCGCGCTACTCCGGAGCCAGCCGCCGACAAGCCCGCGCGCACAACCGAACGCCCGGCCGCCCGCAAGGCCGCGCACCTGCGGCGGGTGCGGCCCGCGATCTATCCGATCCACGAATTCCTGGCCTGGCGGCGCTGATCCGACGCTTGCGTCTCGCCAGGGGCCGAATGTGCCGGCCGTCACATCATGTCCGATTTGCGGCGGTCTTTTCCTTGGCGACGCGCGGCGAAAAAGGCGCTTGGGCGGACACGCGCCGTGGCGTAATTTCACCCCATGCGTGCCGGCGCTCTCATATCGGCGGTCGCCCACGCGATCATGCTGACGTTGTTCTTGCTCGGAACCGCCAAGCCGTACGACGCGGCGCCGACGGAAACCGTGTCGGTGGACCTTGTGCCGTCCGAAGAGGCGCCCCCCGACCCAGCCAAAATCGAGCCCGACAAGCCTGAGCCGCAAAAGCCGCCTGAGCCCGAACTGACGGTGGTGCTGCCGACGTTTTCGCCCACTCGCCCCAGTGCGACCGCTGTCGCCCCGACTTCGACCCCCAAACAAAGCGCGCCGGCGCTATCGGCCGCGGCGCCTGCCAAGGCCACGGCGCCCGCCAAGGCCGAGGCGCCTGCCAAGACCGCACCGGCCACGCCGGCACCGGCCACGCCGCCGCAGGCCGGGCCGACACCGGCCGCATCGGCTCCGGCGCAGCCTCAGCCGCCGGCTGCCCAAAAGCCCGACCCTTCGATCTTCGATCCGGCTAGCATTCCCAAATTGATGGAGCTGACACCGCGGTCCGCGCCGGAGGCGCCGACTTTCGCCTTCGACGCGCAGGCCGAGGTCTCGGCCGATCTGTCGCGCGAGGACGTGGCGGCGTTCAAGGCGCACTTGAAGAAATGCCTGAAACTTCCCGCTGGCGTTGACCCATCCAGCCGGCGCCGCGTCGTCGTGCGGGTGTTCCTCAAGCCCGACGGAGCGCTTGCGTCCGAACCGATGCTGATCGAGGCGAGCGCCTCGCGCGAGGGGCCGGCCATGGTCAAGGCGGCGCAAGAGGCGCTGCGGCAGTGCCAGCCCTATGGCTTCCTGCCTGCCGACAAATACCCCGAATGGAAGGTGCTCGATCTCACGCTCTCGCCGCAAGACATGGGCGGTGGATAGCGGAACATTCCGCTCCGGCTTGGGTTAACCGCCGTCTGTGTGCATCGCACAAATTAGTTTGCTGCGGCGCAGTATATGGGGCATACTTGGAGCCACGAGAATCGAGTAAGAAGGCCATGATGACCGCGTCCTGGAATACGAAATACGGCCCGCGCCGGGTCCGCCACGATCCGCCGACCCTCGACGAGGCGATCTTTGCGGCGCGCGGGCTCACCGACGATTTGGAGCAGCAGGTCGAGATCGCGGCCGGACTGATGGACCTGCCGGTCGATCAGGTGCGCACCGCGCTGGAGAATGCGGCCCCCGAGCGCAAGGCCGTGACCATCGCCTTCACCGGCCGCGCCGGCACGCATCGCGCCGTCGTGGTCGAGCGCAAGCCGTCGCGGCGCCTCGCCCCCGGCCGCCGGTTCGGCTAGGCGCGAAGACCCGCTCCGCCGCGCGGCTTAATTCGCCGTAACCCTTTGAACATTCGCCCGCGCTCTCCCCACTAACGGACGTGAACGTCTGTGCAGTCGCGCGTCGGCTCGCATCGGGAGGGTGACATGAAAAAGATCTGGCTGCTTGGCGTGCTGACCGTTTTCGCCGGCTGCAATGCCGCGAACGCCGCCAATTGGACCACCACCTACCATGACGTCGTGCGGGTGCATGGCCACAAGCGCAGCAGCGCGGCGTTCCACGACGACATGCGGTTCTGCGCACAGCAGACCGGGCTTCCCTACAACAATGCGGCCAACGATCTCGCGATCGACCAGCCCGATCCGCCGGCATTCAAGGCCTGCATGCTCGGCCGCGGCTTGAGGTGGCAGTCGACCGTGCGCAACCGGCAGGCGCCCGTGTATGTGCGCCGGAGCGTGCCCGACAGCGAGCCGTATAGCCCGTCGGTCGACAACGGCCCGGCGCCGGTCCTCTCGATCGAGCCGCCGCCGGCGATCGACCCGCCGGCACCGCCGCTGTCGATCTACGATCCGCAGGTCAATCCGGGCGTGTTCGAGCACCGCGACGACCCGCAGAGCAATTGGTGAGCGGCGCCGCTAAAGCATGTTCGTCTGAAATTGAATCGCCTTGAGGCAATGACCGCGCCACACGCTCCACCTCCCCCAAAAAGGGGAGGGAGCGCACCGAGTTTGCGGCGCGCTTCAACTCAAAACGATTCCGCCCTAGCATACGTTGCAGCGGCCCCCGGGGTTGTCCTGACAACCGCAAAGCCCGGAACAACATTCGTCATTCGAGTTGCAGATCTTTCCGCCAGCGAGGCAGGCCGCAACGAGGCTGCCACGCGGAGTGACCCGCGATGCATTGGGATGGAAGTGACCCGGCAAGGTGATGAGCCTTGCTTCCTGGGTGCGGACTTCGCGGACAGTTGTAACGTCATTCGCCGATGCTGCGACAATGCGCTCCTGAAGCGACTGCGGCGCGATCGTATCGCCGGCGAGCAGCGGGTCTGCGCTCTGGCCGAGGACAGCGAAGACACACAACGCAAACGCGGCAGCGAGCGAGAAGCAGAGCACCAGCTTTGACATTTTCATGGCTTGTCTCCTTTGAGAGCGCATTTTTCGCCGCGAATTGAAGGTGCGGGGATCGCGGTCGCGTTGGTCACAGGCGCGGGAGGGACGGACACCGACGACGCTACGGGAATTGCCGGATGAAGTGCGGAAAAAATTGAATATTCGGGAATCACGCCGCGGTGCCACCCGAACGCGGCCGCATGGCGGAGGCATTTTCGCCCGCGGGATCATGGGCTAAACTCGGCGAACCGGTTTTCGGATGCGATCATGCGCCAGTAAGCGAAGCCCCGCCATGAGCCAGCAAACCACCGTCACGCCGCGCACCCGCACCAAGACCAAGCCGAAGACGGAGCGCCCGAAGCTCTGGAAGGTGATCCTGCTCAACGACGACTACACGCCGCGCGAATTCGTCGTCACGGTGCTCAAGCTGGTGTTCCGCATGGGCGAGGAGCGGGCCTACGCCGTGATGCTGACCGCGCACCGGCGCGGCGTCTGCGTGATCGCGGTCTACGCCAAGGACATCGCCGACACCAAGGCGAAGGAAGCAACCGACCTCGCCAAGAGCAAGGGCTATCCGCTCGCGTTTACGACCGAGCCGGAGGAGTAGGCGCGGCGGTCTCGTTGCGCTATTTCCCGCAATTCCAGATGTAGCCGATCGGCGTGTAGGTGTAGCACGGCCCGAAACCGCCGCCGTTCCAGCGGTTGTGGAAGAAGCCGGGCCACGCCGGGCCGTAAAAGTGCGGACCGCTCGCCCAATACGCCTGCTGGCGCTGCGCCTCGATCACCTCCGGCGGCCGGTAGCCCGGCAGGAAGCCGTAGCGGTTCCGGTGGGTGGCTTTCTTGCGGGCGGCGTCATTGAAAAACACCACGCGCGGATTAGCGGCGGAGGGTTGCTGGGTCGCCGCCGCAAGCGCTGCGGGCACGAGCGGGAGCGAAAGGGCGAGGGCGAGAAAGCTCGTTGCGATGCGCGGCATGAGGGTTCTTAGCACATGTGGTGGTGGGGCA
>PLJS01000316.1 GCA_003140315.1 Hyphomicrobiales bacterium | reverse complement strand
CCAATCGGCGGGTTGGTATAAGAGGCCCGCAGGGGCAACGGCAGGATCGATATCGAAGATCACCATCGCGACCGGTCCGTGTGTGATCGTTGCGGAGGGGGGCGCAGTTCAACGGCAGCAGATCCTAGACCCTGCCTTCGCTGATGATCACCAGAACACAACTAGGCTCTCCTAACGCGACGGAAAGCCGGCCGCCAATATGTTCCGATGCACGGCGCAGCGGGTCGGCATCGAGATGCGCATAGCGTTGCGTCGTTGATGCTTGCATGTGTCCGAGAAGCTTTCCGATGATTGGGAGGCCAAGCCCGGCCCCGGCGCCCACACTCGCATGTGTGTGGCGCAAATCGTGAATGCGCACGCCTTCGAAGTGGGCACGCTTCGCGACTGCTTGCCACGGTCGTTTCAGATCAGCACGTGGACCTTCTTCATCCGTGCCAGCGGCTTGGCCGGCGATCACGTAGGCGCCAATCCGGGGAAGGCTTGTCAGGACGGCAAGGGCAGGGCCGTTTAGCACGATTGCCTTTTTGCCGGTCTTGCTATCCGACAACAGCAGCATGCCCCGCTCGAAATCTACGTGCTGCCATTTCAAATGCAGGATTTCCCGGAGCCGTGCCCCGGTGAAGATGAGAAGACGCATCGCGGCTGCCGCATGTGGCCCAATGACTGTCCGCCGATTTTTCTTCTTTGGCGCATGTTTGGCCTTCGAACTCGTCTCGTCGACCACGTAAGCCAGTCCAATAGTCTCTCCCTCGCGGATTGCTTCGCCAAGGCGAGTCAGCTCCTTGGTACTCAAATAGCGTTCACGACCTTGCTCTCGGTATTTCTCAATTCCACGGGTCGGGTTCAGACCGAACGGGATGATGCGGCGTTTGCCGGAAAAACTGTAGAGGCTCCCAACGACTGCCAACACACGGTTCGCCTGATAGGGATGGGCATGCTGTTTCGCATGCAGCTTGGCGATGTCTGCGACCGTGATCTTTTCAGCTTTTCGGCTCCCGAGCTCCGGCAGCACCAGCCGTTCCAGTACGTCGCGATAGTGAGCGGCGGTAGACGCCTTTCGCTTCGCTTCAACATGTTCGGCGAGAAAAAGCTCTGCCAGTTCCTTCAGCGTTGCACCGCGGCGCTCGGCGCCCTTTTCTGCGGCGGGGTCCGCACCATGCGCCACGGCCCCGAGCGTCGCCTTGGCGAGCTTGCGGGCTTCATCGGGCGTCAGCTTCCCAAGCGCACCCAGAGTCATCCGGCGCGTCGGTGCTGCCCTCCCGCCGCCGGCACGGTACTTCACTACATACGATCTTACGCCCGTGGTCTGTACCCTGACTCCGAAGCCCGCGAGCTTCTCATCCCAAAGGAAATACTCGCTAGCCGCCGACTTGAGCGCATCGACCGACCGCTTCGTGATATGGCCGCGCATGACGTGCCCCGAAAAGGAACCACCAAGGAACCACCAAACAGGAAATGGCGGGTACGCCGGCGAATCACGGTGCTACGCATATCCAATGTTTGCAAGCGAAATGGCACCACTCGGAAACACAGGCCACTTGGGCAATTCCCGGGCATTGAGACTACGAATCTGGGGGTCGGGAGTTCGAATCTCTCCGGGCGCGCCAGCACTTAGCACCGGTCCACAAATCAAGAAAAGCCGCTGGGTAGGTAGGAGGTAGGTTAAATTCCAACCGCCCTGGCGCCCGTCCGTCATATGCGGCTTTCAAACCGAAAGGCGGCTACTCACCCGGTGACGATCACGCGCTCTTGCGCAACGTGGTCGGCGCTCGCCGCCAGCTCTTCGTGCTCAGATATTTCTCGAGCGTCAGCGGATCGCCTTCCATCGGCGGCGCGACGATCTTGGCGCCAGCGAAGGGTGTGGCTTCTTCGAACCAGCTCTTCGGCGGCGGGAAGCCCCAGCGATTACCGACAGAGTTCGCTTCGAGCGCGCAAGCGACCGGCTCATCGTAGCGGTCGGTGATCTGGATGGCGTTCAACAACAGCTCGGTACGATGCCCGTCGGGATCGCGCAGGTAAGTGTAATAGGCGTGACCGTGGCCATGGCGGCCCGGGCCGTGCTCGATGCATTCCGGGAACCCGACGCTTCCGGCGCAGTCGAGGCCGCGAATGAGGTCGAATAGCGATTCGACCACATAACCGCCGTGATGGAATTGCGGACCCGCGCGGTGCAGGAACACGATATCCCACGGATTGTTCTTGCGATGGAGGAAGATGCCGACGTTGATGTCGGTGCCTTCGACCACGAGGTGGTCGGAAATCCTGAAGCCCAGATCGCAATAGAATTTCGTGGCGGCGATCACGTCCGGCACCAGCACCTGATAGTGATCGAACCGCAAGGCGCGCGCCCCTTTGTGCGTGTGGACCGCCACATGCGAGCGCGGCTGCGTTTTCATGGTGGCGACGAGGTCCACCACCGTTCCCATGTTGTCCGAGTAGCGCAGCGTGCGATTCTGGAACGGCACCTCGATGAACTTCGACGATAGGCCGATGCGGTCGAAGTGCGATTTCGCCTTGTCGAGGTCCTCCTCGTCGAACACATGCATGCCGATCGCCTCGCAGGCGGGTTCGCTCGCGGTCTTCTTCAAGGTGAGGCTGTGATGCTGGCGCTCCTCGACGCCGCGCAGCCAGAGCGTATTGGCATCCTCGTCGCTGACGATCAGGCCGATCACCTCGGTGTAGAAAGCGCGGCTCGCGGCGAGGTCCTGCGCGGTCAGCACGAGGTGGCTCGCGCGCGTGATGTTGAACGGCGGATTGAAATTGGTTTGCGGGATTGCCATTGGGACACTCCTTTTCCGCTTGCGATGTGAATCCGAATTCCGCGGCGCGGCTCGATCAGAGCTTCGGCGTGCGGCCCTCGTAATCGATGACGTTGCCGACCGGCCGATAACCCTCCCCGTCGAACTGGAAGAGCTGCATCGCCTCGATCGGGAAGTTATCCACGCCTGCCTTGGTCGTCATCGTGATGCCGGGATAGAGCAGGCCGAGCTCCACCTTTTGCATGTTGCGCACGGCTTCCATCATCGCCTCGCGCGTCGGCGCCTTCATCTGCTCCAGCACCTTCACCACGCCTTCGGCCATGAGGTAGCCCATCTGCGCAAGCGAGTCGTGCCGATCGAAGCGCGGCTTGAAGTGCTCGTAATCGGCAATGTATTGCTTCACGCCCGGATCGTTGTCGAAAGCGGGCGACCCGACCGGCTTGACGAATTGGCCGGTGAATACGCCTTTCGAGTTCTCCAGCCCGGCGGCCTTGAGCGCGATGATCGAGGACGCCGCATAGGTGACGAACACGGTCGGCTTCCAGCCGGATTCCGCCGCGAAGCGGATCGACTGCGCCGCCGCCTTCCCGGCGGTCGCGACGATCAGCGTGTCGGCGCCGGAGGCCTTCAGGTTCGTGAGCTGCGTGTCGACGGTCGGATCGGTGTTGGCGTTCGACTGCGCCGCGACGAGCTGAATCCTGGTCCCCTTGATGGCGGCCTTGAAGCCGTCGAGGAAATTCTGCCCGAAGTCGGTGTTGAGATAGAGCATCGCGACCTTCGCGTCGGGCTGATGCTCTTCGAGGTATTTCGCGTAGATCGCGGCTTCGGTGGTGAAGGACGGCACCATCCCGATGCCCCAGGGGTTCTGCTTCTCGTCGCCCCATTCATAGATGCCCGAATAGATGAAGATGTTCGGGATCTTGTTCTGCGACGTATAGGCCTTGATCGCCTGGTTCTGCGGCGTGCCGACCGCGCCGACGAAGGCGAACACCTTGTTCTGCTCCGCCATGCGCCGCGCGTTAGTCACGGTGCGCGGCGGCTCGTTGGCATCGTCCATGATGACGAACTCGACCTGTCGTGTCTTGCCGTCGCGCATCTTCACGCCGCCCGCGGCGTTGATGGCGTCGAATTTGAGCTTCTGCCCCTCGGCGATCATGCCGATCATCGCAACCACTCCGGACATCGGCGCCTGCGTGCCGAGCCTGATCGAGGTGTCGGTGACGCCGGGGTCCTGCGCGGCGGCAGGGCTGGCGATCAGTGTCGCGGCGAACAGCAGTCCAATAGTCCTGTTCATAACGTCTCCTCCCATCAGATTTGGAATTGCCGGCCGTTCGGCCGGTCAGGCGTTTTTGCCGTGCATGCAGCCTCACGCGGCGCAGCGATCCGCGCGCGCAGCGCAGCGGCGAGATTGCTCACAAGTCCAACCACGCCGTCGCGCGCGACCAGCATCATGACGACCAGCACGGCGCCATAGATGAGACCGGACAGCGCGATATTCATGTCGGCCGACCAGTCGGGCAGGAACACGATGAACAGCGCGCCGATGAACGCGCCGGCGATGCTGGTGATGCCGCCGACGATCGCGCCGACGAGAAAATCGAACGACTTCGTCATCTGGAACGACTCGGGGCTGACATAGGCGTTCACGATGGCGAACAGTCCGCCACCGAACCCCGCAAAGCCCGCGCTGGTGGTGAAGGCCGCGAGCCGCACCGTCGTCAGGTTGATGCCGAGGGACTCCGCGATCAGGCCATTGTCGCGCACCGCGCGCAACGAGCGCCCGGTGTCGCCGCCGACCAGGCGCCAGGCGATCAGCACGCAGATCGCGACGCCTACGAGGCAGACGAGGTAAAGGAACGTATCCTGGTTGCCGGGAAACCAGAATGGCGCCGCCGGCTTCGGCAGGCTGATGCCGGTCGCGCCCTTGGTGATCGCCTCGAGCTTGAGCGCGAGCGGCGGCACCAGCACCGCAAGTCCGAACGTGATGAAGGCGAGCGGAAGGCCCTGCCAGCGCAGCGCCGGGATTCCGACCATCAGCCCAAGCAGCGCGGCCGTCAGCGCCGCGATCGGCAGGGTCGCGAGATAGTTCACGCCGTAGCGCGTCATGAAGATCGCGGTCGTATAGGCGCCGACCGCGAAGAACACGCCCTGCGCGACCGAGATCTGGCCGTTGAAGCCCATCAGCAGATTGAGGCCGAGGATTGCGATCGCGTAGGTCAGGACGACACTGAACTGGTAGACGAGGAAATCGGGAAACAGCGCGGGAACGAGCAACAGCGCGAGCGCCGCGATACCGACACCGGCGGCGCGCAACGTCTGCTCGGGATTGCACCTTTTCATACCCGGATCACGGCGGCTGTGCCGAACAGGCCCTGCGGCCGCACGAGCAGGATGACCGCCATCAGGGCGAACGGCACGCCGACCTTCAATTCGTTGCCGATGAAGCCGACGAAAGTCGCGCACAAGCTCTCGGCAACGCCGACGACCAATCCGCCGACGATCGCCCCGGCCGGCGAATCCCAGCCGCCGAGCGTCGCCGCCGCGAGCGCGTAGATGACGACCGAGACCATCATCGGCGGCGAGAGGAACAGGCTCGGCGCGATCAGGGCCGCCGCGATGAAGCCGACCGTCGCGGCGAGGCCCCAGCCGAGCATCAGCATGGTCTCGACCGGAATGCCGACCAGCGGGCTCTTCTCGCGCTCGGCCGCGGAAGCCCGCATCGCAAGCCCGATGCGGGTGTAGCGAAAGAGCGCGCTCAATCCTGCGGTCATGACGCACAGCATTGCCAGGATGCCGAGATTGTTCGCCGTCAACCTCACGCCGCCGACGGTCCAGACATGGTCGGGGAAGATGCGCGGGAATGCGTGCGGATCCGCGCCCCAGAACCACAGCGAGATCGCCTCGAAGCCGACGAAGAGGCCGATGCAGATCACCACCATCGTGTGGTCCGACGCGCCGAGTGCCGGCCGGATCATCAGCCGGAACACCAGCGCGCCCATCACGAAGCTCAACGCCGCCACGATGACGAGGCAGAGCACGAACGGCACGCCCCACTGATTGAGTTGCCAGGCGACATAGACTGACAGCGTCGCCATCTCGCCCTGCGCGAAATTGACGATGCGCGTCGCGCGATAGATCAGCACCAAGGCGAGCGCGAGCGACGCATAGATCGCACCGGACGCCAGCCCTTCCACGGTCTGCTGCAGGAAGAGCTGCATCTCAGGTGCCCAGATATGCGCGCTGGATCAGCGGATTATCGCGCAGCTCCGCGGCGGCGCCCGACAGCCTGATCTCGCCGCTCTCGATCACATAGGCGCGGTGCGTGATCTTGAGCGTGAGGCGCGCGTTCTGTTCGACCAGCAGGATCGCCATGCCGCGTTCCTTGTTGAGCCGCTCGAGCAGCGCGAACAGCGACTGCGTGATGGCCGGCGCGAGGCCGAGCGAAGGTTCGTCGCACATCAGGATGCGGGGTTCCACCATCAGCGCGCGCGCGACGGCGAGCATCTGTTGCTCGCCGCCCGAAAGACTGCCGGCGGGCTGTGCGCGCCGCTCCGCAAGCCAGGGAAAAATCCCATACCAGTAGTCAAGCGCGCTGCGGATCGCCCGCTTGTCGCGCATTCGATAGGCGCCGAGCGCGAGATTCTCTTCCACGGTGAAATCGACGAACGTGCCGCGGCCCTGCGGGATATGCGCAATGCCGCGCTGCGTTCGCTCGCTGGCGTCGAGCGCGATCACGTCCTTTCCGTCGAGCGCGATCGATCCTTTAGCCGCAATCATGCCCGAGAGCGCGCGCAGCGTCGTCGTCTTGCCGGCTCCATTCGCTCCAAGCAGCGCGACGATCTCGCCGTCCTCAACCTCGAAATCGATACCGTGCAGCACGCGGATCGATCCGTAACCGGCGTGCAATTCGCGCACGCGCAGGATCGGGGCGGTCATGCAGCCTCCCCGAGATAGGCGGTGACGACGGCCGGATTGGAGCTGATTTGCGCGGGCGAGCCTTCTGCCAGCAATTGTCCGAGATGCAGCACCAGCAATCGGCCGCACAATCCCATCACCAGTCCCATCTGATGCTCGACGAGCAGCACCGTGAGACTGAACTCATCGCGGATGCGGATGATGAGGTCGGCGAACTCGACACGTTCGCCGTGGTTCAGGCCGGCCGCGGGCTCGTCGAGCAGGAGCAGGCGCGGCTTTGCGGCGAGTGCACGGGCGATCTCGACGCGTTTGAGCGTGCCGTAGGGGAGATTGCCGGCGCGCGCGCTCTCGTGGGAGTGAAGATCGAGGGCGCGCAGGATCGAGCGGCACCAGTCCGTGATCTCCCGCTCGCGCGCATCCGACGCCAACGGCTGCAACACCGGCTGGAAGAAGCGTCCGCCATGCGAGTGATGCGCGCCGAGCGCCACATTCTCAAGCACGGTCATGTCGGGATAGATGCCGAGGTTCTGGAACGTGCGCGCGATACCGAGCGAAACGATCTGGCGCGCCGGAACGCTGTCGATCCTTTTGCCCGCGAAGGAAATCGCACCGCTCGCGACCGGATAGAGCCGGGTGATGCAATTAAACAGCGTCGTCTTGCCCGCGCCGTTCGGCCCGATCAGTCCGCAAATCTCGCCGGCATTGACATCGCAGCTCACGCCGTCGAGCGCGCGCACGCCGCCGAAGCGCACCGAAACATTTTCGACGCGCAGCAGGGCTTGCGCACCCATTCCGGCGGTCCTCCCGAAGTCGTCATGCGGCGTTGCACGCGCGTCGTTTGAGGCATTCTTTCCGCGGGATCGCGCGCTGTCCAGCTTAAACGGCCGTCACGCGCGCGCCGCGAGTCAATGATCTGAAACCAAGGGTGGTCCCACGCGTCACCGCCGCGCGCAGTGTGGGCTGCGCATGCGCCGAGGACATGCGTAGAAAATCGGCGTAGCGTCTCTTCAACGCGCGAACGTGCCAAGCGGCGCGCCGCGCAGCACGAGGGAGAGACCGCTCATGGCGCGCGTGCCTTATCCGAAGAAAGAAGACTTGCCGGAGAGCGAAAGGCACATCTACGAGCGCATGGCGCGCGAACGCGGCACGGGGCATATCTGGCTCGCGATCGCGAACCAGCCGAAAATCCTCGACGCCATGGTCTCGCTCGCGAACGCGCTGCGCAACGACACCGCGTTTGAGCGGCGATATCGCGAACTTGGCGTGCTGATGGTCGGGCTCGTTACCAAGAGCGACTACGAATTCGATCATCACTGGAATTCCGCCTTGCAAGCCGGCGTGCGGCGAGAGCAGCTCGAAAACCTTGCGCAATTCGAGTCCTCGCCGCATTTCGACGATCAGGAGCGCGCCGTACTGCGCTACGCCAAGGAAGCGACCGAGACCGGCAATGTCGGCGACGCCACATGGAGCGCGCTGCGACGCTATTTCGATACGCGCCAGGCGATGGAGGTCGTACTCACCGTCGCCTGGTACAATTGCGTGGTGCGCATCCTGTTGCCGCTCCAGATCGAGCACGAGCCCGGCTTCAAGCGCAATTGAGCGGCGGCAGGCGAAAGATAGAAGGAGACAGCGATGGAAGGGGCAAACACCGCGCTGCTTGCGCCGCGCGTGATCAAGGATGGCGAGATCCTGATCGAGAAGGACGTGCCGATCCCGCTGATCGACGGACACGTTCTCTATTGCAATATCTTCCGCGCCAACCGCGGAGGCGCCGTTCCGCCGATCATCGCGTTCACGCCCTACGGCAAGGACTCCGACGTCGCGGTCGACTTCAAGCGCTACTGGGACTTTGTGCTGCGCGATCATCCGGACGTGGTGCAGGGCGATTCCTCCGGCAAATATCTGACCTGGGAAGTGCCCGATCCCGAACGATGGGTGCCGGCCGGGTACGCGATCGTCGTCGTCGACTCGCGCGGCACGGGCAAGTCACCCGGCTATTATGAGCTGATGTCCGCGCTGCAGACGCGCGACGTATACGACGCGATCGAATGGGCCGGCGTGCAACCTTGGTCGAACGGCAAGGTCGGCATGCTCGGCGTCTCGTACCTGGCGATCAAGCAGTGGCAGGTCGCCGCGTTGCAGCCGCCGCATCTCGCCGCGATGATCCCCTGGGAAGGAATGTTCGACCACTATCGCGACTTTTTCCGTCACGGCGGCATCTATTCGTCGTTCTTCATGCGGCTCCTTTGGGACTCGCAGATCGCCGTCAATCAGAACGGCAACGCAAACAGCCCCTACCGCGACCGCTTTACCGGCGAGCGTTCGACCGGCGACGTGATCGATCCGCTCGTGCTCGCGGGAAATCTGTCGAACCTGTACCAAACCGGGCTCCAGCATCACTTCGACGACGCGTATTACCGGCAGCGCACGCCGATCGCGCAGCGCATCGAGGTGCCGTTCCTGTCGGCCGGCAACTGGGGCGGGCTCGGGCTGCATCTGCGCGGCAACGTCATTGCGTTCGAGCAGGCGGCATCGCGGCAAAAGTGGCTCGAAATGCATACCGACACGCATTTCGCCTCGATGTACCTCGCCGAGGCGGTCGCGTTGCAGAAGCGGTTCTTCGATCATTTCCTTAAAGGTGAAGCGAACGGATTCGACAAGGAGCCTCCGGTTCTGCTCACGGTGCGCGACCCGCGCGGCTTTCAGCGGCGCAAGGAGCAGGAATGGCCGCTCGCACGCACCGAATGGGTGCGTTATGCGCTCGACGCGTCCGACATGTCGCTTGGCGGGACAGGAACTGGTCCGGCACAGGTGCGCTATGAGGCACTCGGAGAGAGCGTGACGTTCAAAACAGTTCCCTTCGTGGAGGACACCGAATTCACCGGGCCTCTCGCCGCGAAGCTGTTCGTATCGTCCGCGACGACGGACATGGACCTGTTCCTCACGCTGCGCGCCTTCGACCCGGAGGGCGAGGAGGTGACGTTCAAGGGCGCGAATGACCCGCAAGCGCCGGTGTCGCAGGGCTGGCTGCGCGTCTCGCAGCGCAAGCTCGATCCAAACCGCTCAAAACCCTATCGGCCGTTCCATCCGCATGACGGGCAGGACAAGCTGACCCCGAACGCCGTGTACGAAGTCGATGTCGAAATCTGGCCGACCTCGATCGTGTTCCCGAAAGGCTACACGATGGCGCTGACGATCGGCGGTAAAGACTTCGAGCGCGCCGGCGCGACCGGTATGATGAAGGGCTCGGGAATCTTCATGCACGATGACGCAGCGGATCGCCCGGCCGCCGAATTCGGGGGCGCCAACACGATCCACACCGGTGGCGGATATGCAAGCTACTTGTTTCTGCCCCGGATCCCACGCGATTGACTCTGTCGGCTGCCTGTCGGCCGTTCGCCTATCAGATTCACGGAAAGAATTGAGTCGATAAAGGCCGCGAGCTCAGCCGTATTCGGAGAGCCGAACAACGCGGCCGGCGGCCCCTTCTCCCAGATGCGCCCGTCATGCATGAAGACGATCGTGTCGGCGCAATTTCGCGCGAAACCCATCTCATGGGTGACGAGCACCATCGTCATCCCGTCACGCGCCAGCTTCTCCAGAACACGGACGACCTCGCCGATGAGCTCGGGATCGAGCGATGCGGTGATTTCATCGAACAGAACGAGGCGCGGTTTCATCGCAAGCGCGCGCGCGATGGCGACACGCTGTTGCTGGCCACCGGATAACTGCTGCGGATAGGCCGCGATCTTGTCCTCGAGATCAACCATGCGGAGGACCTCGCGGGCCAGCTCTCGCGCTGCGGCGAGAGGCAGCCCCTTGGCGGCGGTCGGTCCGAGCGTGAGGTTTCGTTCGACCGAAAGGTGAGGGAAGAGGTTATAGCTCTGGAAGACGATGCCGATCTCGCGACGGAGCTCCTTGAGCCGCCGCGGCGTCTGCTCGAACATTTTGCCGTTGAACTCTATGGTGCCGCGATCCGGCAGCTCCAGCCCGTTGATGCAGCGGAGCAGCGTACTCTTCCCCGACCCGCTCCGCCCGATGATCGCCACGGTCTCGCTCGGTTCGACGGCGAGCGATACGTCCGCCAGCGCCTGGTGCGTGCCGAAGCGCTTAGAAATGTCTTTTAACGCCAAGAGTGGCATCGATACGCCTCTCAAGATGCTGCGCCAACAGCGACAACGGCCAGCAGATGATGAAATAAAGCACCGCCACGATCGGGTAGACGATCATCGGCTTGAAGGTCGCATTGGTCATCAACTGCCCGGCGCGGGTGAGCTCGATGAAACCGATGATCGCCGCGATCGAGGTGCTCTTGATGAGCTGCACCGCGAACCCGACGGTCGGCGGGATCGAGATGCGCGCCGCTTGCGGCAGGATGACGTACCAGAGCTGCTTGGGCAGGCTGAGCGACAGGCAGGCGGCCGCTTCCCATTGCGGCCGCGGGATGGCCTGGATAGAGCCGCGCCAGATCTCGCCGAGGAATGCGCCGGAATAGAGCGTGAAGGCGAGCAGCACCGCCGGCCAGGCGTCCACCTGGATATCGAAGATCACCGCAAGGCCGTAATAGGTGACGAAGAGCTGCATCAAGACCGGCGTGCCCTGGAACAGCTCGATGTAGCCGATCGCGAGCCCACGCAAGACGCGCGACGGCGCGGTGCGCAAGATCGCGATGAACAGCCCGACGATCGCGCCACCGATCAGCGCGCCGAGCGACAGCAGCAACGTCCACGGGATGGCCTTGAGGAGATAGAGGAACTCGTTCAGTCCGAAGCTGCGGCCCATGGCGCTTACGCCCCACGGCCGCGCACGAACACCGCCCAGTAGATGGCGCTGAGGCTCGCCCGAAAGCCGAGCGCCATGGCAAGGTAGAGGCCCGTCGCCACGAAGTAGAACTCGAAGGCGCGGAAGGTGGTCGATTGCAGCGAGTTCGTGATCGCCGTCAGCTCGACCGCCGAGATCGTCGAGACGACGCTCGAACTCAACATCAGCAGAATGAATTGGCTCGCAAGCGCGGGATAGACCGTCTTCAGCGCCGGAAAGATGACGATAAGGCGGAAGATGTGCAGGCGCTTGAGGCCGAGCGCGCGCGCCGCCTCGATCTGACCGACCGGGATCGCCTCGATCCCGGCGCGCACGATCTCGCTCGCATAAGCGCCGAGGTTGATCGTCATGGCAACCAGCGCGGCATTATTGGCGGTAAGGCGGATGTCGATTACCGGCAACGAGAAATAGAAGATGAAGATCTGCACCAAGAACGGCGTGTTGCGGATCAACTCAACATAGCTCGTGACCAGCCAGCGCACCGGCCGCGGCCCTGCGGTCTTTCCATAAGCGCAGAGCACGGCAACGCAGAGCCCCAGCACCATCGCGGTGGCGGAAAGCTGAATGGTGAGGAGCGCACCGGTCAGCAGCTCCGGAAAGTGCTCCCAGACGACGTTGAACTGAAAGACGTAATTCACGCCACGTTTCTCCCGTCATCGCGACGCGCTCAAAGCGCGAGGCCGCCGCAGGAAGGATGCGGCGGCCCGGCGTAGGCGTCAGAATACGGGCAGAAGCGGCAGATCGAGACCCGTGTACTTCTTGTAGATCGCAGCGAGCGTGCCGTTCTGCGAATTGAGGAAGAGCCAGGTATTGATCCACTGGCGCAGCTCGAAATCGCCTTGCCGCACGATCGGGCCGTAGAACGCGGTGGTAACGGTCAGCTTGGTTTCGATCTGCTTGTCTGGATTGCCGTCCGCTACGGTTTTGCCGGCGAACGAGGTCATGGCGACCGCGTCCACTTGGCCCGACAGCAGAGCCTGGATGGTGGCGCCGATCTCATCGAACCAGACGATATTGGTTCCCTGCGGCGCCATCTTTGGCACCGTTGCCTCCTCGAGCGTCGCGCGCGTGATACCGATGCGCTTGCCGACGAGATCGGCGGGCGTCTTGATGACCACGGCCTTGGGTCCGAAGATGACGATCGAGAGCGCGCCGTTCGGGTTGCAATACATCACGGTCTTGGCGCGGTCGGTAGTGACCGAGATCGACGCGATGGTGACGTCGGCACGGCCCGCTAGCAGTGCCGGGATGCGGCCGGTCGAGGGCACCTGCACGAATTCGATCTCGGCGCCCATGTCTTTCGCCATCTGCCGCGCGACTGCGACGTCGGAGCCGTCGGGCTCGTTGTCCTTGTTGAGGATCCCGAACGGCGGGTTACCGACGTCGATGGCGACCCGGATCTTCTTCGCCTTGAGAATCTTGTCGAGCGTGGTTTCGGCGTGAGCCGGCTGCGCAAGTGACATCGCGGGCAGCGCGGCGAGCATCGCAACAGCGAACAATCTCAGGCAAATTTGCATGGCGTTTCTCCC
>PLJS01000008.1 GCA_003140315.1 Hyphomicrobiales bacterium | reverse complement strand
TCCTATTACGAGGAGGTGCTGATCGCCCGCGTCCATCCCAAGATTCTTAGCAGCGAAGGAGTGCCGGGCGCGTCGCACGACGACAAGACGGTCTGGTACGACCGATATCGCTCGATCGCGAATCTGGAGAGACATCTCCAGAACAACGGGACCCGCATAGTGAAGTTCTACCTCCGCCTCTCGAAGGAAGAGCAGCGAAAGCGTTTGCTTCAACGCATCGATGAGCNNGGAAAAGAATTGGAAATTCGGGGCTGCCGACATTCACGAGCGGAAATTTTGGAAGCAGTACACGAAGGCCTACGAAGAATACCTCAGTGCGACAAGTACACGGGACGCGCCTTGGTATATCGTTCCGGCCGACGACAAAGAAAATGCTCGACTGATCGTGTCGCAAATTGTCGTCGATTCGCTCAAAGAACTCAAAATGACTTACCCCAAAGCGAACGCAAAGCGCCGGCGAGAATTACAGTCGATCCGCAAGCAGCTCGCAATGTGAGCAATGACATAGTTTGACTAAGGGTAAGCGGTAATGGGTCGGTAGCAATGGCGGCCCCTGGCCCAAATGCGAAAGCGTTAAGTCTTGATCTCCGGCCGCTCATGCAGAACGGTGTTCAACAATGAACTGTGGACTTCGATGTGGCCGTTGTAGTCAATGAAACCGAGCTTGCGGAACTTGTTCATGAACGAACTCACCCGAGCCCCTATCCGTCGCGTTCTGCGCATTTGCGGGTAAGCTGCGCAGGTTGTCGTTCTCTGCAACCACAATGAAAGACATCTAAGTCCAAATGAAATGTTTGGCTATGTGCTTCGCGAGCTAATTAGCGCGCGCCGAGGTCTGGTGGATATTGTCGTGCCGAACAGAATTTGGGAGGAGCATATATCTCTTTGGCCCCTTCCGGCTCCTACGATTCGGACCGAGGCACGCGGTGTTGAATTGCCGTTAGTTTTGGCCGTCACACCCGATTCGCGTCGGGGGTTTGTTTTTTGTGATTTAGCGATCGAAGAAGTCCGTCATTATGATACGGAGGATTTGTGGACGTTGGCATTACTGGCGGGAGTGCAGGAGCGTGTCGGCTCGCGCTCTCTCAGCTTTTCGGATCCGTAACTCTCGAAACACCGGTCAATTTTGAGTTGATTTCACATTCGACAGTCTCGCCTTTGTTCAGCATCGCAAATCTGAACACCATCCTGGCGCCGTCGTAACAAACTATCTTGTCCGCGTGAGCTGCATAACATTCCCCGTCTCCAGCAAGATTGAAAATGCTTCGTTCCGCAAAATTTGTCGAGACTACTTACAGAGATAACAATTCTATTGAGGGACACAAAAAAAGCCCCGGACGATGCCGGGGCTTTTTGTTGCTGAAGTCTAATGGAGCTCAGTACTTCGCGACGACCGGGCCGCCGAACCTGTAGTTCAAGCCAACACGAGCGATGCTGAGACGGTCGCCACCACTGTCTGCGAACGAGGCACCGGTTGCGGGCGTACCGATCACGGTCGTGGGCAACAAGGTTCGGTTGCGGCTGTTGAGGTCCACATAGAGGTACTCGCCCTTCACCGACCAACCGTTACCGATCGCATATTCGAGACCGGCACCAAGGGTCCAGCCCACGCTATTGCTGGAACTACCTTGGAAAGTGGCATAAACCGTTGGGGGAGTCGTGCTCGTATAGGTCACGCTATTGGTGGAGCTGCTGCCATAGGCCAGGCCGCCCGTGACATACATCAGCACGCGATCCCAGGCGTAGCCGATCCTGCCGCGCACCGTGCCGAAGAAATTCTCGCGACCGACGTTGTACGTTAGCGTATTCGGAGGGGCGCCAGAACCGAAGAATGTAGCACCTGGAAAGGTGGTATTCACGCTTCTGGAACCAAGGCCGAGATAGTTGAAGTCAGCTTCGAGACCAAAAACCGTAGCACCGGCCTGCCAATTGTAGCCGACCTGGCCGCCACCGGTGAAACCCGAGCGACTGCCAGTCGCGAGGGGAAACGCTTGGCCCGGAAACGTGGTCAGGAAGACACCGGATGGAGTCTCGGTGCTGCCATTCTGCCAGGCGCCACCGACGTTGCCGCCGATGTAAAAGCCGGTCCAGTTGTAGGTCATCACCTGCACAAACGGTGGCGCCTTCACCGGAAGGTCAGCCGCCAAAGCGGGAGCGCCGAACGCCGCAGTGGCGATGGCAGCTATGAGAATCCTGTTCATGGGAGTTCCCCTTTCAATTCCACTAGGACGTTACAACGAGGTCTTCGCCGGGGCCAGCGACAACCTGCCAAATCTGAGATTCTCCGGAAGCAGTGTCCCGAAAGCCACAGCTACTTGGCGCCGGAAGCTTACTTATCCGGGATTCTCCAGATGACTCCCGAACTGGCGTGAATACTCGCGTTTTTCCGGCCTTTTTGCAAGACAGAAGCGAGGTTCGGACGGCTACCGTCAACTCGGGCAGCCCGAACGGTAGTCGAGGGGCTGATCATCAGCGGCAGCCCGTGGCTTCCGGCCTCTGGGTTCTCCCCCGCAACGCCCTCGGATGGTGTTCATACGTCCGGCCACAGCTTCACCGACGGCTTGCTCGTCTAACCGCAGCGCCCAAGCAGGGCGCGCTCGAGATATTGATGCCTGATCAATCACCGCCGAATGTGCAGTTCCAGTACGTCGACCGTCCCGAGGTCAGTGAAACCTTCGCGGACTCGGTCAGCCGCATCCAGTTCGACGGCCAGACGCTGCGCCTGGAGTTCTGCGTGAGCCGACTGGATGAGCAAAAGCCCCCGGCGGCGATAACCGGCAAGCGCTATCCGGCG
>PLJS01000100.1 GCA_003140315.1 Hyphomicrobiales bacterium | reverse complement strand
CTCATTGTGAGGGTTGGTATAATCGGCGAACAATCGTCAAGTTTTTTCCAACATAGCAAAGCCATCCACCCGCAATCTGACATCGCCGCGGAGCAAACGTTCGCCCGTTAAAGGCGCCTTCAATTGCACGGGCTACTGCCGAAGGATCACCGAAGACCGAAAGCTCCTGGTCGAGTGGGTGCGAGCCGGGACTCAGGCGACGCTTGTCGGCTCGCAACATTAAAATCATGAGTATTGCCGTCACAGTCATCAAACAAATGCCGATCCATTGTATTGCGTCGCCGGTGAACTCTGGGGCGGACAGGAATGTCAATGCGTAGCCAATCGCGATGAACAACGCGGCGAGCACCCCCCATTTGATTGTGGACCAAATTGTGTCGAGGTTTGCTCGTCGGCGCATGTCAGCGACGAATGGTCCCGACGAAGTCTGCGAAGGCATCAATCTGCTCCTGTGGAATTGTCAGTTGCCGTACTTGGTCGATAAACTCCCGAAGCGCCGATTGTGGTTTCTTGCCGAACTGCAGCGCACGCGGGATCCAGCGCTCATCGAACATGAACGCATCGCAGGCGATGTTTGCCGGCAATGGGACCGGCAGCACCTGGCCAGTGAGCCGGCGAACGCGCTCGAAGCCGAGTGGCCGCAAGCCGGCATTCGGCACCAGCATGAGAATCCGCCGCGGATCGACACGTTGCACGGTTAATTCCAGTTCCCAGAGTGTTCCCCTTTCGTCGGGCTGAAGCACGATTGCCATCGCTTTGGCAGTCAGAAACGCGACTGTGTCCTGCCACTCGTGGTCATCGAGGTAGATCCGCGCAGCTCCGAACGAGGCAAGCCATTGCCCCGGCTTCCCGACCGCAACAAAGGGACCGATCGAACGCAGCGTACGTCCGATTTTCGGCTCCGTCGTTACCTTGCCGACTGCGTCGGCCTTCGGGACATCAGCCCCGATGCGCTTTCCGACCGGGGAATTGTACCGCACGCGTTCGTCCTCGAGGAACGGTCGCAGGAAGATAACCGGCGGACGGGGGTCGCGCCGCAGGACGTCCCATCCATCGCGTAAGCGCATCCGCAAGCCGGTCGTGACAGCCCACGTGCCGGCGGCAAGCCCGAAGATGGCGCCAAATACGAGAAAACGTCCGTCGCCGCGTTGCTGGCGGAGCAACTCGGCGAGACCGAGGATCGCAAAAGCGATGAACGGCGATAAAACGATCAATGCCAAGCCGCCGCCGCGCGATCGGACAGGCCCTCGCCGGAGGGGGGTGACTGTTATTCGAACGTCGCCTGCAGTTGACATCTCGCTGAGCGTACACATGACAAAGCCAAACAAAAAGGGACGCCATTCAAAATGGGCGCATCGTCAGCATGCCTTAGCCGCCTGCACCCTTCGTTTCCGGCCGCACCGCTACGTTCTCGCCCGCGAGGTGCCCAAAGACGATTCTCCAGTCGAAAGGAAGCCTGACTCGCCGCCTTGACTTCGCCGCCGTCGCGGCGCCATGACGCCTGACCGCCGCGAAAGGTGGACATGCCGGCCCTCACCCTTCCGTTCCCCAATATCGATCCGATCCTGATCCACCTCGGGCCGTTCGCGATCCGCTGGTACGCGCTCGCCTATATCGTCGGCATCCTGCTCGCCTGGGTCTACGCGCGGGCCATCATCCGCGCCGACAAATATTGGGGCGAGCCGGCGCCGCTCACCGTCACCGATGCCGACGACTTCGTCGTCTGGATCACGCTCGGCATCATCCTCGGCGGACGGATCGGTTACGTGGCGTTCTACAGCCCGGACTATTTCGCCCAGCATCCGCTCGAAATGCTGCAGCTCTGGAAGGGCGGCATGTCCTTCCATGGCGGCTTCACCGGCTGCATCGCCGCCGTGGTGCTGTTCGCCAGGACGCGCGGCATCCCGATGCTCTCGCTCGGCGACGTGACCTGCACGGTCGGCCCGATCGGGCTGCTGCTCGGCCGCCTCGCCAATTTCGTGAACGGCGAGCTCTGGGGCCGTCCGGCCGACGTGCCCTGGGCGATGGTGTTTCCGACCGGCGGTCCGCTGCCGCGCCATCCGAGCCAGCTCTACGAGGCCGCGCTCGAAGGCGTGCTGCTGTTCGTCATCCTGTTTCTTCTGGTGCGCGGCGGAGCGCTGAAGCGGCCGGGCTTCGTGATCGGCGCATTCGCGATCGGATATGCCGTCGCGCGGTCATTTTGCGAGCTTTTCCGCGAGCCCGACGCGCAGCTCGGCTTCCTGTGGGGTGGCTTAACCATGGGAATGGTGTTGTCGATACCGCTGTTCCTATTTGGCGTCGTTTTGGTCATGATCGCGCTGCGCCGACCCCCGCTGGGGTCCGCGCCAGCCGCGCGATGACCCCGCTCGAAACCGAACTCCGCCGCATTATCGCAACCGATGGCCCGCTCGACGTAGCGCGCTACATGGCGCTGTGCCTCGGCCATCCGCTACACGGCTATTACGTGGCGCGCGACCCGTTGGGGCGCGGCGGCGACTTCGTAACGGCGCCCGAGATCAGCCAGATGTTCGGCGAGTTGATCGGGCTCGCTGCCGCCGCGACCTGGCAGGCGATGGGCGCGCCGGCGCCGGTACAGTTGATCGAGCTCGGTCCCGGCCGCGGGACGCTGATGGCCGACGCGCTACGCGCCGCGCAGATCATGCCCGAGTTTCGTGTCGCGCTCGCGGTGCATCTGGTCGAGACAAGCCCCAGGCTGATCGCACGCCAGCGCGACACGCTTCCGGGTCTCGACCTTCCGCTCGTCTGGCATCGCGATATCGGCGAGGTCCCGGAGGGCCCGGCGATCGTCATCGCCAACGAGTTCTTCGACGCGCTGCCGGTGCATCAAGCCGTGAAAGCAGCCGATGGCTGGCACATCCGCATGGTGGGCGTTGCCGACGATCGTCTGGCCTTCATGGTGGCGCCCGATCCGATGCCGGGCTTCGAACGCGTCATGCCGCAGGTGGTGCACGATGCGCATGTGGGCGCGATCTTCGAATGGCGCGACGACCAGATCATGCAGGAGCTGGCCCAGCGCCTGATGCGCGACGGCGGCGCGGCGCTTATCATCGACTATGGCCACACCGAGAGCGCGCTCGGCGACACGCTGCAGGCCGTGCGCAGCCACCGCTACGCTGATCCGCTCGCCGAGCCCGGCCACTCCGATATCACCGCGCATGTCGATTTCGCCGCACTCGCGCGCGCCGCAGGGCGGACCGGCGCGCGCATCCATGGCCCGGTGACGCAGGGCGCGTTTTTAAGCCGTCTCGGCATCGTGCCGCGCGCCGAACGGCTCAAGGCAGGCGCGACGGAACGGCAGGCCGCCGACATCGATGCGGCCCTCTCCCGACTGATCGACCCCGACGCCATGGGGCGGCTATTCAAGGTTCTGGCGATCACCGATCCGAAACTCGGCGCGGTGCCGGGATTTGACACGTAGCGACGGTTTTGGTCATTCCGGGCGCATGATCCAGGCTGCATCCCTCTCCGCGCTCCCGAAAATCCGTCACGCGTTCTTCACGCGCGAAGGCGGCGTCTCGGAGGGCATCTATGCGAGCCTGAACGGCGGCCTCGGCTCGAAGGATGCGCCCGATGCCGCGCGCCAGAACCGCGACCGCATGGCCGCGGCGCTTGGCGTCGCGCCGGCGCATTTCCTCACCTGCTACCAGATCCACTCGCCCAACGTGGTCGTCGCGGAAACGCCCTGGACCCGCGAGGCGACGCCCGAGGCCGACGCCATCGTCACTCGCACGCCCGGCCTCGCGGTCGGCGTGCTGACGGCGGACTGCGGCCCGGTCCTGTTCGCGGAAAGCGAAGCGGGCGTGGTCGGCGCTGCGCATTCGGGCTGGAAGGGCGCGCTCGGCGGCGTGCTCGAAGCAACGATTACCACGATGGAGAAGCTCGGCGCGAGGCGCGACCGCATCCGCGCCGCGCTCGGTCCCGTCATCCGTCAGCCGAACTACGAGGTGGGACCTGAATTCGTCGCGCGCTTCGAGGCGGCGGACACCGCGAACGCGCAATACTTCGCGCCGTCGGCCAAGGCCGGTCACGCGATGTTCGACCTGCCCGGCTATGTGGCGGCACGTCTCGCGCGCGCCGGCGTCGGCGGCTTCGAGGATCTGCGGCTTTGCACCTACGCGGATCCCGCACGCTTCTTCAGCTACCGCCGCACGACGCATCGCGGCGAGCCGGATTATGGCCGCCACGTCAACGCGATCGTGCTGGCTCCCTGACCTGCCTGGATTCCGTCGGAGTTTGGCGCTACGGGAGACCCATCGGTCGGCGACGCCGGGGGCCGATCCCCGGACGAAACGTGACGGCTTGACCGTCCGCGCCCGCCGCAGGGACGGCGATGTGGAGTAGGCCAGACCGGCTTGCCGCGGGCATGCTGAGCGCTGCGTACCGCGTCGGGCACGCCATTGCGGCGATGCTGCTGACCGCGCTCGTCGCCGGCTGCTCGTCCGGTCCGCCGCCCGGCCCGGCCGCGGCCGGGACCGCGCCGACGGTCGCGTTCGATTCAATCGAAGGCCCGCCGGTTGGCGTGTTCAACCGGCTGGTGGACAACCTCTCCAGCGAGGCTGAAGCGCACCAGATCGCTATCGTGTCGCGCGAGGGCCGCTCGCAGTATCGCGTGCGCGGCTATCTCGCCGCCCAGGTCGTGCGCGGCCGTACCTACATCGCCTGGGTGTGGGATGTCTATGACGATGACCGCCTGCGGACGCTGCGCATCACCGGCGAGGAGGCGGGCACGCGCCCTGGAGCCGACCCCTGGGACGCGGCCGACGAGGCAATGCTGCGCCGGATCGCGCGCGCCAGCATGGACCGGCTCGCCGCCCTACTAACCAATCCAAACACCGCGATGGACGAGCCCACCGAGCCTTTGCCCGGCCGGACGGTCGCCGCGGCCGCGCTCCGTTAACCGCCTGAAAAAGCTTAGGGACAACCGCCGCCAGCGATATTGCAGCGCATCCAGCGGCTTGTTATCACCCTGCCGCCTGAGGGATTCTGGAGCGCGCGATGGCGGCGAATAACGGGGCGATCAAGCTCGTCGCCGGCAACTCCAACCGCGCACTCTCCGAGGCGATCGCCGCCTACCTCGCGACTCCGCTCGCCAAGGCGGTCGTGCGCCGCTTCGCCGACATGGAAATCTTCGTCGAGATCCAGGAGAACGTGCGCGGCGCGGACGTCTTCGTGCTGCAGTCGACGTCGTTCCCGGCGAACGACCATCTGATGGAACTGCTCATCATCATGGACGCGCTGCGGCGTTCCTCGGCGCGGCGCATCACGGCGGTGGTGCCCTATTTCGGCTATGCGCGGCAGGACCGGCGCTCCTCGGGCCGCACGCCGATCTCGGCGAAGCTCGTCGCCAACGTGATCGCGCAATCCGGCGCCGATCGCGTGCTCACCGTCGACCTCCATGCCGGCCAGATCCAGGGCTTCTTCGACATCCCGACCGACAACCTGTTCGCCTCGCCCGTCATGGTGCGCGACATCAAGGAGCGTTTCCGCGGCAACGACGTAACCGTCGTTTCGCCGGACGTCGGCGGCGTGGTGCGGGCGCG
>PLJS01000308.1:45703-46045 GCA_003140315.1 Hyphomicrobiales bacterium | reverse complement strand
GCGTCGAACCAGCTCGGCGAATTTCGCGCCGGCACGATGGCGTCATGGATCGGCGCGGTGCCGGCGGTCCTCGTCGGCGGGATCGGGACGCTGTTGATCGTCGCGCTCTGGACACGGCTCTTTCCCGAGCTTGCGCGCCTCGATCGGCTCGAACAGCAGACTTGATTACTCGGCGGCGGCGAGCTGGTGCGATGCGCCGGCCGCAAGCCAGTGATCCAGGAAATCCGACAGCCACGCGCGGACGCCGTGGTCGTAGACCGGCCGGTCCGCGAAATGCTCCGCGCGCTTCTTGGCCCCGGGCAGCTCCATGCGCGCCGCGCCGCGCGTGGTCCAGCGGCACAT
>PLJS01000308.1:0-45643 GCA_003140315.1 Hyphomicrobiales bacterium | reverse complement strand
GTCGAAACCCTCGCGATGCCATTGATACATGTAGGCCGGCCAGTCGCAGATGGCGCGACCTGCGGCCGTCGGCTTGATCGGGTAGTAGCCGACTTCGGCCATGCCTTGTGGGTGCGTGAACACGCGCTCGCCGAGCTGCTTTGCCAGCATTTGCGCGCCGAGGCAGATGCCGAGGAAAGGCTTCTGCTCTTTCAGCGGCAAGCCGATCCAGTCGATCTCGGCCTTGATGAAATCGTCGGCGTCGTTGGCGCTCTGCGGACCGCCGAAGATCACCGCGCCGGCATGGTCCGCCATCGTCGTCGGCAGCGGGTCGCCGAAGCGCGGGCGGCGGATGTCGAGCGTATAGCCGCGATCCCGGAGTGCATATCCGACCCGCCCGGGGGTCGACTGCTCCTGGTGCAGGATGATGAGAACGGCTTGGCTCATGACCTCAGCGTTACGTCGAATATCCGGCTATTCAAGTCCTAACCGGTTAAGAAGCAATTTCAAGTCTTCGGCAGCCGGCGCGGCCAGCTCGCTCCCTTCTGGCCGCGTCCCCGCTGATATCGCTCAAGCGTCGACAGCATCAGCGATCGCGGCAGCAGTCGCGGCAGAACGGTCGCGAGCTTATTGCCGAAACCCGGCACGACGAGGCGGCGGCCCGCCATGAACCCATCGTAGCCGGCCTTCGCAACTTGTTCGGCCGATTTTCCGAGCAGCCATGATCTCGCCTTGCCGGAGACGCCGGCACGCTCCTGGAATTCGGTCGGCACCGGTCCGGGGCAGAGTGCCGTGACGCGCACCCCACGGGGGACGAGTTCGCGCGCGAGCGCCTCCGTGAACGAGAGCACATAGGCCTTGGTCGCGTAATAGACCGCCATATCGGGGCCCGGCATGAAGCTCGCGACGGACGCCACGTTGAGAATGCCACCCTTGTGGTGCGCGATGCCGTCGATCCAGCGCAGCGACAGGTCGGTGAGCGCGCGTACGTTGAGGTCGATCATGGCGAGCTGTTCGGCGCGGTCGAGCTCGGCCGCCGGACCATGAAGGCCGAAGCCGGCATTGTTGACGATGATCGCTGGCTCCAACCCACGTCCGAGCAACTCGTGGGCGATCCGCGCCGGCGCGTCGGAACGCTGCAGATCGATCGGTACCACATGGGGTTTTTTGCCGTAGGCGGCGGCGAGCTCCGTCGAGAGGAGAACGAGTTCCTTTTCGCGGCGGGCCACGAGCGCGATTTCATGTCCGTTGGCGGCGAAAATCCGCGCGAGCGCGGCGCCGATCCCGGACGAGGCGCCAGTGATCACCGTGACCGGCTTGAAAATCGACATGGCCCCGCTCCGCGCGAGCCGGCGAGCCTCAGGCGCTGTCGGTCCGCTCGCCACCGATGCGGCGACGGATCGCGATGCGTTCGCGCGAGGACACCCCGAGCAGGTCGGCGGCGCGCCACATCAGGTTATCCTCGAATTCGCTGACGCGCCCGTCCGCAAAGATGATTTCCCACATCATCTCCACGATGCCACGGCGGCCGTTCTCGTCGAGCGAACGGTTGATCAGGCTGGTGAAGTGATACAGGTCGACCGCCTCGTGCTCGGCGAGGGTCGCCGCCGCGATCAACTCGTCGGTCGCGGCATCGTCGAGACTGAAGCGATGTTGCAGCACGCCGCGGAGCCTGCCCTGCTCGGCCTCCGTTGCGATCCCATCGATGGTCGAGGCGTGGACCATGAGTGCCGCCGCGGCAAGCCGGTAATCGTTCTCCTCGAAGCGGCTCGGATGCTTGTCGCCGCCGGTCAGATCAGAAATTAGATTCTTCAATGATTCCAGCATAATACGGCTTAACACCCCATCCCTTGGGGGAAATTGCACGCGCGCGGCGAAATGTCCAGCGTTCCATTCGCAGGGTCGCGCGGCCCGGCGTGTTCAAGGAATATGGTGATTATTGCCCAGGGTGGCAGGCCCAGCGCGTTTCATTGCCACGGGACAACCGGGTCCGCGCCGGTCACAATGGGCGAATGGGTAAGCCTTTCCCGTGCGACAACGGCTGACGACAGGGCTGCATGGGCGGGCCTGCCGATCACGAGCTCATGGCGCGCGTCGCGCGTGGCGACGGACAAGCCTTCAGCCTCCTGTCGCGGCGCCATGTACGAGCCGCGCTGTCGCTTGCGCGCCGAATTGGCGGAAACGACGCGGTGGCGGAGGAGATCGTCCAGGAGGCGTTCCTACGCGTCTGGATCCATGCGCCGCGCTGGCGGCCGGACGCGGCATTCCGGACCTGGCTCTACCGGATCGTCGTCAACCTATGCCTCAACGAGCGGCGCCGTGCGCCGGTCCTGCCGCTCGCAGCCGCCGGGGACCCGGCCGACCCCGCACCCGGCCCGGATACCGAGCTTGCCGCGCAGGAACGCGACCGGGTGGTCGCCACCGCGATCGACGCGCTACCGGCGCGTCAGCGGGCCGCGATCGTCCTTACCTATCAAGACGGTCTCAGCAATGCCGAAGCCGCGGATGTGCTCGACACGTCCGTCTCCGGCGTCGAAACTCTCCTGGTCCGAGCCAAGCGCACGCTCCGCGCCGCTCTGGCCGCCTACGCCTAGATCGAGGAGGTGTCCATGGACATCGATCGCGAGCTTGAACTAGCGCTTCGTCGCGTGACGGAGCCGACGCGGGGCGCCGAAGAGGCGGCCGCGGGACGCGTCCTGGCGCGGCTCGAATCCTCCGCCCTGCCGTCGCAGAAGCGCCGGTTGTTCGCCGCGTGGTGGCCGTCGGCGCTGCTCGACCTGAATTTCATGCCGGCTTGGCCGCGCGTCACGGCACTTGCCTGTGGTACCGCGCTCGGCGTCCTGGTCGGCCTTTCGAGCCTCGGCTCGCGGATCGCGACCGATCTCGATCTCTGGCACAGGGCATCGGTCGATGATGCCGGCGCGAGCATCTTCGATCCGGACTCGGTTACCGGGTTGCGCCCATGACCATGGCCTCGACCCTCCCTGCTCAGCACCGCACCGCGCGCTGGTTGCTGCTCGCTTCGCTAACGCTCAATCTGTTCTTCGTCGGGACGATCGGCGCGCTGGCGATCCGCCATTTTGTGAATCTGCCGCAACAGGGCGCGGCCGAACGGCCGCGCACCGCGGCCGCCCGCATCGAGCGCCTCGCCGCCGCATTGCCGGCCGCCGACGCCGAAAAGTTGCGCGCCGCGTTCCACGCACGCGAGGCCGAGACGGAAGGCGCGCGTGATAAGCTCAACCGCGCGATCGAGGGTATCCAGGGCGCGCTGCGCGCCCGGCCGTTCGATGTCGCCCCATTGCGCGCTGCGATGGCGGAAGCACGTACCACACGGCCGCTTTATGATGAGACGATGCAGGATATCCTGCTGGCGGCGGCGGTCGCGATGTCGCAGGAAGGTCGCGACCGGTTGGCCGACTGGCCGGGATCGCGCCCGGCGGCAAATGGGCGCTGACGCCCTCCAGGACGAAACGATACTGTGAAGGCGTGAGACGGATGGACGTGAGAAGTGGGTTGGGGTCAAAGGGCGAGGCGCGTCATCGCCGGCTCGCGCTCGTCTTCGCGCTCGCGCCACTGCTTTCAGGATGCCTGCTGACGAGCGAAGCGACCGACGCTCCGGTGGTCGACGTTCCGCCGCTCTATCGCGCAGCGACCGGCGCGCCGAAGGCGGCGCTGCCGGCGCCCGACTGGTGGCGCGGGTTCCGCTCGCGCGAACTGACCGATTTCGTCGAGCGCGCCCACCTCGCCAACCTCGACATCGCGGCCGCGGTCGCGCGCATCGAGCAGGCGGACGCTCAGACGCGCGTCGCGGGCGCGCCGCTCCTGCCGCTGATCACCTTTGAGGGAGATGCGAGCCGCTTGGGCGCCGGTACCGCGCCGAGCGTCGGAAAGCTCAGCACCGTCCTCAACGCGAGCTACGAGATCGATTTCTGGGGCAAGAATCGCGCTGCGCTACGCTCGGCGGAATACACCGCGGTCGCGACCCGTTTCGACCGCGAGGTGATCGTTCTCTCCACCGTCGCGAGCGTGATCAACACCTATTTCCTGATTCTGAGCGCCCAGGACCGTCTGCGCATCGCGCACGACAACGTCAAAGCCGCGACCAGCATCCTTGACGTCTATCAGCAGCGGGTCAATGCCGGGACCTCCAGCGGCCTCGACCTCGCGCAGCAGCAATCGCTCGTCGCCCAGCAACGCGCCGCGATTCCGCCGCTCGATCAGCAGCTCCGCCAGAACATCGCGACGCTGGCGTTGCTGATCGGCGAAGCGCCCGCCAACGTGACCGTGCGCGGCGGCAGCTTGCAGCGCATCGTACCGCAGCGCGTCTCGACCGGACTGCCGTCCGAATTGCTGCTGCAACGGCCGGACATCCGCGAAGCGGAAGCGCAGCTCGCCGCCGGCGAAGCCAATGTGGAGAATGCGCGCGCCGCCCTGTTCCCCAGCATCCAGCTCACCGGCCAAGGCGGGTTCGTCAGCGCGGCCCTGCAAACCTTGTTCACGCCGCAATCGGTGATCTATTCGGCGACCGCAAGCCTCACCCAACCGATCTTCGACGGCTTCAAGCTCTGGAGCACGCTCGAAGTCCAGAAGGGGCGCCGGACCGAGCTCTTGCAGCTTTATCGGAAGTCCATCATCTCGGGCTTCACCGACGTCGAGCGCGCCCTGATCGCGATCCGCGATCTCGCCGAGCAGGAGCGTCTGCAGGGCGACGCGGTCACGACCGCGCGGCGCGCCTATGAGCTCTCGGAAACGCAGCTTCGTGCCGGAACCGTCGATGTCACCACCGTGCTGAACACGCAGCGAACCTTGTTCACCGAGCAGGACCAGCTCGCGGTCGTGCGCCTGACGCGGATGCAGGCGATCGTGAGCCTGTTCCAGGCGCTCGGCGGCGGCTGGGTCATCCCCGAGGACCTCGCGAACGAGCGCGGCGCCCCGCGACGCACGAGCAATTGAGGGACGCGAACGTGAAAGGCCGGTTTTGATGAATCTTCGTCGTATCCTCCCCATCGCGGTCGGCGCCGCCGTCGTAATCGCGGTCGGCGCCTACGTGATGCTCGGCGAACAGGCCAAGCAGGAGCAGAAATCCAAGCGTTCGCGCCAGGCCCAGGATCAGGCCGCGCCGGTGCTCGTCGCGAGCGCGAAAACCACGGACGTGCCGGTCTATCTTGATGCGGTCGGCACTATCAAGGCGCTCAATACCGTCACCGTGACCGCACAGGTCACCGGCCAGATCGTCAAGATCGGCTTCACGGAAGGCCAGGACGTGACCGCCGGCTTCGTGCTCGCCGAGATCGATCCGCGCACCTATCAGGCGCAGTACGACCAAGCCGTAGCCAAGAAGGCGCAGGACCAGGCGACGCTTGCCAACGCCAGGATCGACCTTGATCGCTACAACAAACTGGTCGTCACCAACTCCGGCTCCAAGCAGCAAGCCGATACGCAAAAGGCCCTGGTCGCCCAGCTCGAAGCCCAGGTCCAGGGCGATCAGGCCGCGATCGACAGCGCCAAGACCATGCTCAGCTACACCAAGATCACCGCACCGATCGACGGCCGCACCGGCATCCGGCTGGTCGATGAAGGCAACGTGGTGCAGACCGGCAATTCGACCGGCATCGTGGTTCTCACGCAGATCAAACCGATCTCGGTGCTGTTCAATCTGCCGCAGCAACAGTTTCCCCAAGTCAGCAAGGCATTCGCCAAGGGACCGCTCCCCGTCGACGCGACCAGCGCCGATAACCGCACTGTGTTGGATCACGGTCAGCTGAAGGTCATCGACAATCAGATGGACCAGACGACCGGCACGATCCGCATGAAAGCCGAATTTCCCAACCCGGATCTGCAGCTCTGGCCCGGGCAGTTCGTCAACATCCGCGTGCTGGTCGACACCTTGAAGCAGGTCGTGGTGGTGCCGACCGCCGCGGTGCAGCGCGGCCCCAACGGCGCCTTCGTGTTCGTGGTGGGAGCGGACTCGACCGTGACGGTGCGCCCGGTCACGGTCACGCAACAAGACGACACCAGCGCCGTGATCGCGACCGGCGTCCAGGCGGACGAGCAGGTGGTGACGACCGGCTTCACGCGGCTTGCCGCCGGGACGCGCGTCAGCGTTCAGACGAGCGACGCCGCGGCGGCGCCGAATGCGGCGCCGGGCAGTCCGCCTCCAAGCCCCGACGCAGCCAAGGCCGAGCGACGCCGCAAGCGCGACGGAGCCGAGAACACCGACGGCAAGGAACGACGGCGACGCTCCGATAGCGCCCCGGACGTCAAGCAATGAACGTCTCGGCACCCTTCATCAGCCGCCCGATCGCGACCTCGCTGCTCGGCGTCGCGGTCCTGCTCGGCGGGGTGCTGGGCTATGTATGGCTGCCGGTGTCGGCCTTGCCGCAGGTCGACTTTCCCTCCATCCAGGTGACGACGCAGCTTCCGGGCGCCTCTCCCGACACGATGGTGTCGCTCGTCACCGCGCCGCTGGAGCGCCAGTTCGGCCAGATTCCGGCGCTCGCCACGATGACGTCGTCGAGCTCCTACGGCATCAGCCAGATCACCCTGCAATTCGACCTCAACCGTGAGATCGATGCTGCCGCGCAAGATGTCCAGGCCGCGATCAACGCCGCAGCCTCGGCGCTGCCGCGCAACCTTCCCTATCCGCCGGTCTACTCCAAGGTGAACCCGGCCGACACGCCGATCGTCACCGTGGCGCTGACCTCCAGCACGGTCTCGCTGCGCGCGTTGAGCGATCTCGCCGACACGCTGCTGGCGCAGCGCTTGAGCGAAATCACCGGTGTCGGCCAGGTCTCCACCCAGGGCGGCATCAAGCCGGCGGTGCGCATCCAGGCGGACCTGCCCCGCCTCGCCAATTATGGCCTCGGGCTCGAGGATATCCGCCTCGCGATCACGAATGCCAATGTGGCCGGCGCGAAGGGCGCGTTCGACGGCGCCACGCAGTCCTACACGATCGCCGCCAACGATCAGCTCACCGTCGCCGAATCCTATCGTTCGCTCGTGATCGCTTACCGCAACAACGCGCCGGTGATGCTGCGCGACATAGCGAAGGTGGTCGACGGCCTGGAAAACACCAAGGTCAGCGGTTGGTACAATGGCGAGGCGGCCGTCATCATCGATATCCGGCGCCAGCCCGGCGCCAACGTGGTGCAGACCGTCCAGAACGTGCGCGCCGAGTTGCCGCGCCTGCGCCGCATCATGCCGGTCGGCGTCAATCTGACCATCGTGCAGGACCGCACCGACACCATCCGCGCCTCGATCCATGACGTGCAATTCACGCTCGCGCTCGCGGTCAGCCTGGTCGTTCTGGTGGTTTTTGTCTTCCTGCGCACTATCCGCGCGACCATCATCGCCGGCGTCGCCCTGCCGCTGTCGCTGATCGCGACCTTCCTGGTGATGTGGTTTTGCGGCTTCTCGCTCGACAACCTGTCGCTGATGGCGCTCACCATCGGCACCGGCTTCGTGGTCGACGATGCGATCGTGATGATCGAAAACATCGTGCGCCACATGGAGGACGGCGAGTCCGCGCTCGATGCCGCCTTGCACGGCGCGCGCGAGATCGGATTCACCATCATCTCGCTGACCTTCTCGCTGATTGCGGTGTTCATACCGCTGCTGTTCATGACCGGCCTCGTCGGCCGCATGTTCCGCGAATTCGCCCTGACCTTGACCATCGCGGTCATCGTCTCGGCGATCGTCTCGCTGACGCTGACGCCGATGATGTGCGCGAAGCTTTTGCGCCATGAGACCGGCGCCGGCGGCAATCGCGTCACGCGATGGTTCAACGGTCAGGTCGACCGCACCGTCGCTGGCTACGGGCGCAGCGTCGAATGGGTGCTGCGCCATCAGGTCTTCACGCTGATCGTAACGGCGATAACCTTCGCCGCAACAGTCTGGCTCTACGTCGTGGTTCCGAAGGGCTTCCTGCCGCTGCAGGACACGGGCCTGATCACCGCCGTGACGGAAGCCGGCACCGAAGTGTCGTTCGCCGAAATGCAGAGGCTGCAGCAGGTCGTCGCCAACGCGATGCGCAAGGACCCGGACGTGACCGGCGTCGTCTCGGTGGTCGGCGTGAGCCCGCTCAACGCCACGCCGAACGCCGGCCGGCTCACCATCACGCTGAAACCGCGCGGCGAGCGCAACGCCACGGTGAGCGAGATCATCGAGCGGCTCAAGCAGCAGATCGCCTCCGTTCCGGGCATGTCGGTGTTCTTCCAGCCGGTGCAGGACATCCAGATTTCGACGCGTGTGAGCCGCGCTCAATATCAATACACCCTGGTGGGCACCGATTCCGCCGAGGTGCTGTCGTGGTCCCAGAAGCTCGCCGCGCAACTGCGCGGCGATCCGACGCTGCGCGACGTCTCGTCGGAGGCACAGGAAGGCGGCCTGCGCGCGTTCATCAACGTGGATCGCGAGCGGGCCGGCCGCCTCGGCATCTCGATGCAGGTGATCAACGACACGCTCAACGACGCCTTCGGCCAGCGCCAGATCTCGACGATCTACGGACAAGCGAACCAGTATCGCGTGATCCTGGAGGCGGACCCGCGCTATCAGCAGGACCCGACCGCGCTCGCGCAGATCTACGTGCCGGCGAATGCTCCCGCCCAGCCGCTGTCGACCTCGAGCGCGCAGGTCGGGCAGCCGGTCAGCACAGCCGTGCCGGGGAGCGCGTCCGCGCAAGTTCCGCTCAGCGCCTTCGCCGAACTGATCCGCACCACCGCACCGCTCGCGATCTCGCATCAGGAGCAGTTTCCCTCGGTGACGCTGAGCTTCAATCTTGCGCCCGGCGCGGCGCTCGGCGACGCGGTTGCCGTCGTCTCGGCGGCGGAGCGGACGATCAAGATGCCGACCTCGGTGATCGGCAGCTATTCGGGCGATACCGCTGAATTCGCCAAATCACTCGACGGCGAGCTGTGGCTTATCCTGGCGGCCGCGCTGACGATCTACATCGTGCTCGGCGTGCTCTACGAAAGCTTCATCCATCCGCTCACGATCCTGTCGACGCTGCCATCGGCCGGCGTCGGCGCGCTGCTCGCGCTATTGCTGGTCGGGCAGGACCTGTCCGTGATCGCCTTGATCGGCATCGTGCTGCTGATGGGCATCGTGAAGAAGAACGCCATNNTCATGATGATCGACTTCGCGCTTGAGGCGGAGCGCCGTCACGGCATGTCGCCGCGCGACTCGATCCTGCAGGCATCGATGCTGCGCTTCCGCCCGATCATGATGACGACGCTGGCGGCGCTGTTCGGCGCGCTCCCCCTTGCGCTCGAAAGCGGCACCGGCTCGGAGCTGCGCTTCCCGCTCGGCGTGACCATCATCGGCGGCCTGCTGCTGAGCCAGTTGCTCACCCTCTACACCACGCCCGTGATCTATCTGGTGATGGAAGAGCTCAAAGTCCGTCTCACCACGCGGCGCCCAGCCCCCGTCCCCTCCCCGCTAGGGGCGGAGTGAGATGAACTTCTCCTACCCGTTCATCGTCCGGCCGGTCGGCACCACGCTGCTGGCAGTGGGGCTACTGCTCGTCGGCATCGTCGCCTACCGCCTCCTGCCGGTCGCGAGCATGCCGAATGTCGAGCTGCCGACGATCCGCGTCAACGCGAGCCGCCCCGGCGCCGATCCCGCCATCATGGCGGCAACCGTCGCGGCGCCGCTGGAGCGCCAGCTCGGCACGATCGCCGGCGTGACCGAGATCACCTCCGCATCCTCGCTCGGCTCGACTTCGATCACCGTACAGTTCGACCTGTCGCGCAGCGTCGATGGAGCGGCGCGCGACGTACAGGCCGCACTCAACGCCTCGCTGACCGACCTGCCGAGCGACCTGCCGTCGCTGCCGACGTTCCGCAAGGTGAACCCCGCGGCCGCGCCGGTGCTGATCATCGCACTCACGTCGAAAACCGTGCCGCCGAGCGCGATCTATGACGCGGCCGACACGGTGGTGGCGCAACGCATCGCGCAGGTTGCGGGCGTCGCCGACGTGACGGTGAGCGGCGCCGAGCAGCCGGCGGTCCGCGTGCGCGTCAATCCCGGGGCCGTCGCGGCGGCCGGCATCGCGCTGGAGGACGTTCGCAATGCGATCGCCACCGGCAATGCCCAGAGCCCGCTCGGCGTGCTCGACGGACGCAATCTTGCCGAGACGATCGGCACGAACGATCAATTGCGTCAGGCTCCCGACTACCGGACGCTGGTGGTCAAATCCGCAAACGGCACGATCGTCCGGCTGGCCGACATCGCCTCCGTCGAGCAAGGCACCCGCAGCAGCCGCTCGGCCGCCTGGTTCAACCGCCAGCCGGCGGTGCTTCTCATCATCACCAAGCAGGGCGACGCCAATGTCATCGACACCGTCGACCACATCCGCGAGCTGATCCCCGAGATCAAGCGCTGGATCCCGACCGACATCGAAATCTCGATCCTGACCGATCGCACCACGACGATCCGCGCCAGCGTCGCCGACATGCAGCTCACTTTGACCGGCACGATCGGGCTGGTGATGCTGGTCGTGTTCCTGTTTCTGCGCCGCACCGCGCCGACGGTCGCAGCCGGCATCACGGTTCCGCTCTCGCTCGCCGGCACCTGCGCGCTGATGTGGGTCGCGGGCTTCTCGATCGACAACCTGTCGCTGATGGCGCTTGCGGTCTCGGTCGGCTTCGTCGTCGACGACGCGATCGTGATGATCGAGAACGTATTCCGCAACCTGGAAAAGGGATACTCGCCGCTGCGCGCGACGATCGAGGGTGCGCGTCAGATCGGCTTCACGGTCATTTCGATCAGCATCTCGCTGATGGCCGCGTTCATCCCGTTGTTGTTCATGGGCGGCATCGTCGGCCGCGCGTTCCGCGAGTTTTCGATCACGCTCGCCTTCGCGATCCTGATCTCGACGGTCGTGTCGCTGACCGTCACGCCGATGATCTGCGCGCACTATGTGCGCAGCATACCGAGCAGCACGGCAACGCGCTTCGACCGCGTGGTCGAGTGGCTGCTCTCGCGCATGACGCGCGCCTATGGGACGAGCCTCAGCGTCCTGCTGGAGCACCGCGTGCTGATGCTCGTGGTGATGGCGGCGACGATCGGGCTCACCGCCGACCTTTACGTCAAGACGCCGAAAGGCTTCTTCCCGGCGGACGACACCGGGCTGATCTTCACCTCGACTCGCGCCTCTCCGGATATCTCCTACAAGGCGATGGTCGACAATACGATGCAGGCGCTCGACATCATCCTCGCCGACCCGGCGGTGTCCGGCGTCGGCACTTCGGTCGGCGGTAGTGGATTCACCGCCTCGGTCAACAATGGCCGCATGTTCGTCAGCCTGAAGCCGCTGGCCGAACGCGGCGGCCTCTCGACGCAGCGGGTCATCGATCGCATGCGGCCGAAATTTGCCCGCGTCCCCGGCATCGAGGTCTACATGTTCCCGGCGGCGGATATCCGCGTCGGCGGACGGCAGGGCCGCTCGCAATATCAGTTCACGCTGTGGAGCTCCGATCTCGAAGAGCTATTGAAATGGGTGCCGCGCGCCGTCGACCGCGTGAAGACGGTCGCGGGCGTTGTCGATGTGAACACAGATCGCGAGCAGGGCGGCTTCCAGCTCAACGTGTCGATCGACCGCGACGCGGCCTCGCGCCTCGGCGTGCGCGTGCAGGACATCGACGCGGCGCTCTCCGATGCGTTCTCGGAGCGCCAAGTCTCCACCATCTACACCTCGCGCAACCAGTATCGCGTCATCCTCGAGATCGACCCGCAATTCCAGCGTGACCCGGGCGATCTGACGCGCGTTTTCGTTCCCGGCACGGGCAACGCGCAGGTCCCGCTCTCAAGCGTTGCGCGCTTTGAACGCTCGATCGCCCCGCTCGTGATCAATCATCAGGGCCAGTTCCCGGCCGTCACCATCTCGTTCGGCATCAAGGACGGCGTCGCGCTCGACAACGTCATGGCCGACGTGCAGCAGGCCGTCCGCGACATGCGCATGCCGGACGCGGTCCAGGCCGAATTCGCCGGCGATGCGAAGGCCTTTGCGTCGACCGCCGGAGCGCAGCCGCTGCTGATCGCCGCGGCGCTGGTCGCGATCTATCTCGTGCTCGGCATACTGTACGAGAGCCTTGCTCATCCGCTGACCATCATCTCGACGCTGCCGTCGGCGGGGCTCGGCGCGCTGGTGGCGTTGCAACTGTTCGGCACGGAGCTGACCATCATCGCCTTCATCGGCATCATTTTGCTGATCGGCATCGTGAAGAAAAACGGCATCATGCTGGTCGATTTCGCGCTCGAAGCCGAGCGCCAGCGCGGCCTGCCGCCGGAGCGCGCGATCTACGAAGCCTGCATGGAGCGGTTCCGGCCGATCCTCATGACCACGCTCGCGTCCCTGCTCGGCGCTGTGCCGCTGGTGGTCGCGAGCGGTCCGGGCTCCGAGCTGCGCCGGCCGCTCGGGATCACGATCATCGGCGGACTGCTCGTGTCGCAGGTGCTGACGCTTTATACGACGCCGGTGATCTATCTGTTGCTCGACAAGCTGCACCGGCGCCTTGGCGGCAAGGGCCCGCAAGTCCTGCTTGAGCCCGAACCCGCGCCCGAACCGGCCGAGTAGCGCTCCTCGGGGTGACGGCTAGCTCAATTCCTTCCGGACGATCGCCGCGCCGTCGCTCAGCGCCTTCAGCTTTGCGAACGCGGTCGCGCGCGGCATGTATTTCATGCCGCAGTCGGGCGCCGGGACGAGACGGTCGGGCGAGACGTATTTCAGGCCGGCGCGGATGCGCTCGGCGACCTGCTCGGGGCTCTCCACGATCGGATCGCCGAGATTGATCACGCCGAGCATGATCGTCTTGTTCGACAGGTCCTTGAGCACGCCGAGGTCGACCTTCGGCTGCGCCGCCTCGATCGAGATCTGCTGCGCCTTGGAACCGGCAAGCTCGGACAGGAAGAAATAGGAGGTCGGCTTGTTGCTGACCAGGAACGCATAGCCGAAGCACAGATGCACCACGGTCGGCACCGTGATGCCCTCGAGCGCGCGGTCGATGGCCTTCACGGCAAAGCGCTTGGCGGCCTCGGGGTCGTTGCGCAGCCACGGCTCGTCGAGCTGGATCACGTCGGCGCCCGCGGCGACGAGGTCGCGCGCCTCCTCGTTCACGGCGACCGCATAGTCCATCGCGAGCTCTTCCTGGTCCTTGTAGAACTCATTTTTCACCTGCTGCGTCATGGTGAACGGACCGGGCAGCGTGATCTTGGCGGTGCGCTCGGTGTTGCGGCGCAGGAATTCCATGTCGCGCACCTCGACGGGACCGCGACGACAGACCTTGCCGACGACGCGCGGCATCGCGGTCGGCTGGCCGGCGCCGGCACGGCTCAGCACCATCGCGGGATTGTCGTTGTCGATGCCGTCGAGCGCCGTCGCGAACCGGTTGGAGTAGCTCTCGCGCCGCATCTCACCGTCGGTGACGATGTCGATGCCGGCGCGTTCCAGGTCACGGATCGCAAGCAGGGTCGCGTCGTCCTGCGCCTGTTCGAGGAACTCGTCTGAGATGCGCCACATCTGCTTGACGCGCACGCGCGGGACCGTGTGCGAGAGCACGCTGCGATCGACCAGCCAGTCCGGCTGCGGATAGGAGCCGACGACCGTCGTCGGCAACAGCTTCTCTGCCATGAGCGTCAACTCCCTGCGGCCGTCACGCGCCGGTCCCATCCATATCGCGACGGCCGCAACGGATCACTTGAATTCCCGATCCAGCTCGACCTCGACCAGAAGTGGGCCGCCGCCCTTCAGCCCCTGCCCAATCAGGTCAGTCGCGTCATGGACCGTCTTGGCGCGCTCCGCCGCAATCCCGAGCGAGCGCGCAAGGCCGACGAAGTCGATCGCCGGATTGTTGAGCTCCATGCCCACGTACGTGTCGACCTGCGCGGCGTATCCGCGCGAGGCGAACAGGCGCTGCTTCAGGATGCGGTAGGACGTGTTGTTGAAGATCACGAACACCACGCCAATCTTGTAGCGCGCCGCGGTCCACAACGCCTGGCAGGTGTACATCGCGCTGCCGTCGCCGACGAGCGCGATCACCGGCCGGTCGGGCAATGCGATCTTCACGCCGATCGAAGCCGGCAGCCCCCAGCCGATGCCGCCGCCGCGCAGGCCGAAGAAGCTCTGCGGGTCGTCGCTCTTCACCAGTTGGCGCAGCCCTCCGCCCGACGATACCGTCTCGTCGATCACGACCGCGTCCTTCGGCAGCATCTCGCCGATCGCGTTGATCAGCGCGAGCGGATGGACGGGAGTCTGCCCGGCAAGCGAACGCGCCTTGGCTTTCAGGGCCTCCAATTCGGCAAGCGTGGCGGCGCTCGCGGATGTGAGCCGCGCGCGCGCGTCGCCGCGCGCCCCGCTCGACATGCGCTCGCGCGCGGCGGCGCTCAATTCGGGCAGCGTCCCCTTCGGATCGCCCAGCATCGCGACCGCCGCCGGATAGTTCTTGCCGAGCTCCCAAGGGTCGATGTCGAGGTGGATGATCTTCAGGCCCGGCGGAACCGGCGCGACGTCGGACGGCAGCGAGAGCGCGAACAGGTCCGCGCCGACCGAGAGCATGACGTCGTACTGATCGAGAATCTTGCGGATCGCCGGCTGCATCCGCCCCATGGCGCCGCGGAACAGCGGATGCGACGAGGGAAACGACGCCGTATTGGGGATCAGCTCGGCATAGACCGGCGCGCCGATGAGTTCGGCGAGTTCGACCAGTTCGGCAAGCGCGCGGCTCTGTGCCACCGCGTCGCCCGCCATGATCAGCGGACGTTTCGCCTCCGCGAGCAATTGCGCCGCCGCCGCGATCGCGTCGCGGTCGCCGCGCACACGCGGTGCGATGCGCGTCGGCGCCATCAGGTCGAGATCGGCCTCGTTCTTGAGAATATCGCCCGGCAGCGAGAGGAAGACCGGACCCGTGGGCGGCGCGAGCGCGGTCTTCACGGCGCGGTGCACCAGCAGCGGCAGGTCTTGCAGCCGATGGACCTCGACCGACCACTTGACCAGCGGCCGCGCGATCGGCGGCAGGTCCGCGTAGAGGATCGGCTCGGTCTGGTTGAAGTCCTGATCGTGCTGGCCGGCCGTCACGAGTATCGGTGATCCGGCTTTCTGGGCGTCGTAGAGCATGCCCATCGCGTTGCCGAGGCCGGGGGTCACGTGCAGGTTCGCAACCGCAAGCTTTCCGGAGGCCTGGGCGTAGCCGTCCGCCATCCCCATCACGACCGCTTCCTGCAACCCGAGCACGTAGCGCAGGTCGTTATCGACGGCGAGCGCGTCCATGAGCGGCAGCTCGGTGGTCCCGGGATTACCGAACAGCACCTCGACGCCTTCCTGCTTCAAGAGCTCCAGGAATGCGCGTTTTCCCGACATGACGGTCAAGGCTGTCCTCCACGTTTTCTTTTGAATGCGCCGAAGAGCTATTTCCGCAACAGATACTTGTGCTCGCCGGTCAGCACCAGCTCGCTCTTCTGGTTATGGATGGTCGCCCCCATCACCACAATGCCGGTCGTACGTTGCGGGATCAGGCCGGTGATCGTGAGCGTCGCGTAGAGCGTATCGCCGACATACACGCCCTTGAGGAATTTCGACGACTGTTCGATGAAGCCGATCAGTCTGTCGCCGATCATGTGAGGGAAGCTGCCCGCACCGACTGCGCTGAAGGCCAGCACCTGGAAGCCGTGCGCCAGCAGCCCACGATGGCCGTGCTCGCGGCAGAATTCGATGTCGTAGTGGATCGGGTGGTTGTCGCCCGAGATCACCTGGAACGCCGCGAAGTGCGCTTCCGTCACGGTACGGCTCGGATTGCGGTAAACCTCGCCGACCGCAAGATCCGCGAACGAGCGGCGCTCGGTCACGTTGAACGATTTGGGATCGAACCCCGTCACGCTTTCCGTCCCCCGTGCTTTTCTACCGGCATTCTATCTTGCGCGTCCGGCGGGCGGGAGTAGCGTCCACGCCTTCCGCCATGCGTCAAAGGAGACCTCCCCATGCATCCGGTACTGCGGCTCTACGAGGACGTGCTGTCCGACGACGGCTGGCTCGCGCTGCCGGCGGCCGCGCGCATGATCTTCGTAACGCATGGATCGGTGACAATCGAGGGCGGGGTCCTCACCGACGGGGAAGCATGGCATGGCGAGACCGCAGTCGGAGTCACGGCCGGCGGGACGGGAGCGACCTGCTGGCGTTGGGAGCTTGGCACGGACGCAGCGGGCCCGGCCGAATGTCACGCCGTCCGGTCGCACGAAAAGCTCTCGGCCCCGCTCGAAACCCTGCCG
The DNA here is from genome assembly GCA_003140315.1 of Hyphomicrobiales bacterium. Lineage (GTDB taxonomy): Bacteria > Pseudomonadota > Alphaproteobacteria > Rhizobiales > Xanthobacteraceae > PALSA-894. Next base: position 29,407 of record PLJS01000308.1, on the reverse strand, counting down.
GACGGAGAGCTTCTGTGGAGAGGCGATAGCGTCGCGTTCCCGCCGGGCGGCGTTGCGCATCTGCATCGTCATCAAGGTCCGGGCATCCGCTGCGTGATCGAAGGCGCGCTGCGCGTCGATACCCACGGCCGTTCGACGTCGTACGGTCCGGGCGGCGCGTGGTTCGAGGCCGGGCCCGATCCGGTGTTCGCGCAAGCGGCCGACCGGCCGACGCGCTTCATCCGCGTGATGATCCTGCCGCGCGCGCTCATCGGCAAGAGCTCGATCCAGTATGTGAACGAGAACGACAGGACAAAGCCGAAGTCGCAGCAATATAAAGTCTATGTGGACGCGCCGCTAACGATGCGGCGATGACTATTTAGCCGGCTTGTAGAGAATGTCGAACAACCCGGCGATGTCCTGCGGCGTCTTCGGCGACGGAATGTATTTGTAATCGAGCGCGTCCTTGAGCGTGAGATCGAGTCCTTTGATCTCGCCGATCTGTAGCCCTTGCTTGGGATAGAACTCGTCCACGGCCTTCTTGGCGATCGGCAACGTCAGCTTCATGTTCTGCGCGAAGAGCTCGACCGCACGCGGGTTTTGGTAGGCCCAGTCGATCGCGCGCGCATAGATGCGCATGAATTTCTCGATCGTCGCACGCTTGGTCTTCAGAGCCTCGGTGTTGGCAACGTTGACGCGGATCGTCTGGTTGGCGAGCTGCGGTACGTCGCCGGTGCGCGCGATGATCACGGTCTTGCCGTCCAGCACGTTCTGCAAGCCGAACGGTGCCGCCGCCCAGCCGACGTCGATCTGCCCGGTCATCACCTGGGTCAAGGTCGCGGGCGCGCCGCCGGCTGCGAACGTCTTGGCGTTGACCCCCGCCTGTCGCAGCAGGCCGAGCAGGATCAGGTTCGACGACGAGCCGGGCGACGAGAATGCGACCGTCTTGCCCTCCGTGTCCTTCAAACTCTTAATGCCGCTGTCGGCGCGCGTATACCAATAAAGCTCGCCGGCGCCGGTCATCTGCGCCGAGATGACGCGCACCGGAGCGCCCTTCACATAGGCGCCGATCACGCCCAGCAGACCGTTCGAGAGCCCGACATCGGCACTGCCAGACAGCACGGTGGTCAGCGTCGCAGCGCCGCCGTCGGTATAGAAGGCCTCGACCTCCAGCCCCGCCTCCTTGAAGAAGCCCGCGGCTTCGGCGAACTCGACGAAGGAGGAATCCCAGAAGCCGCGTTGCGAGATCGCGACCTTCAGCGACTCGGCGTGGACGAAGGACGTGAGCGATACAAGAACTGCCGCGCAAAGCACGGCAAGCAATTTGGACATACGCTCCTCCCGCAGTCGTCAAGCCCGGCCACGACGGAAAACCTCAGGCCACCTTCGCGAGCTTGCCTCCCAGCTCTAACCCGAACACCCGCGCTGCATTGCCGCCAAGGATATTCCGCTTGGCTGTCTCGCTCAGGAACGGCAAGTCGTAGATCGTGCTCGGCAGGTCGAAGTCCCAATGCGGATAGTCGGACGAGTAGAGAAGCTGCGTCTCCGCCTTGATCATCCGGAATGTCGTCTCGAGTGCGCCCATGTCGGTCACCTCCATGGGCTGCGAGGTGAAATGCATGTCGCGGATGTAGTCGCCCGGCAGCTTCTTGAGCGCAGGCGCCTCGGACGAGCGCATCATGTATTCGTTGTCCAGCCGCTGGATCATGAACGGCAGCCACGCGAGTCCGCTCTCGATCCAGATCAGCTTCAGCTTGGGAAAGCGTTCGGGCAGGCCATTGATAATCCAGTTGGTCATGTGGATCATGTTGTGGAACACGAAGCCGAGCGCGTGGACCGAGATGAAGCGGTTCATCATCGCCATCGACTGCTCATTCCAGTCATAGGCCGAATGGAACGCGAGCGGCAGGCCGTGCTCTTCCAGCAACGCATAGGTGCGCATGTAGTCGTTGTGGTGCACCGGCCGGTAGCGCGCCGCCGTCACCATGAAGCCAACCACGCCGGGCTTCCCGGCGAATTCCTGCACCATACGGAATGAAGCGGCCGGATCGTTGAACGGCAGATAGAGCATCGAGCGGATGCGCGGCTCGGCGCTGAGCACACGCTCCACGAGCCAGCGATTATAGGCGCGCGCGAACGCCACCTCCATCTCGACCTGCGGATGGAGCCCGAGCTGAAGCATGGGCGACGGGAAGATCACCGCGATGTCGGTGCCCATCGCGTCCATCCAGCGCCGCGTCAGCGTAATGTCGCGATGCTCGTCACCGCCGACTTTTTCGAGCTTGCGCACCGAATAGCGCAGCACGCGCCCGCCGATGTCTTGGTAGCCGATGCCACTCGGCAGTACGCCGGTGCCTTTGGAGCCCCCGCTCTGGGTTGCGCTCATGGCAAGCTGCTGCAGCACCGGATCGTCCATGTATTGGAGAATCTCGCCGAGGGACTCCAGCTCGTAATGATGAGAGTCGACATCGACGATCGGAAATTTGTCGTAGCCGCGCTCGCGCGCCTGCCGCGCGGCGTGCTCGAGCAGCTTTGTGGTGTCGAATTCCTCGATCGCCATGTGGCGGAAATCACTGAGCGGAATGTCGACCATTGGCTAATGCTTTCGATGTTTGCGCATGATTTTAGCCGAAAACCGGTTCCCACTTTTCGGGATCATGCGCGGCCGGACCAAGCCTGCCACATGCCGAGCTCGAACAGTTGCACGTTGACGGCTTTCAGGATCGCGCTCGTGGTCACGACCGCATCGGTCGCAGTCACCTGCACGCCTTCGGGAAATGCCGCGAGCGGCTCACCGCGGTTCGCGACACGCTCCGCATAGAGGTGAACCGCGCGCGCGAGCAGCGCCTGGACCTCACCGTCACTGAGATCTTCAGGCGATGACATAAATGTCCTCCCCGCGACGCACCACGTCGAAGGATTTGAGCCGCAGCCGACGGTCGGCCGCGCATTCACCGGTCTTGAGGTCGTATTCATAACCGTGCCACGGGCAGACGAAATGCACTTCCTCGTCGGAGAACTTCTGCCCATGCCAAGTTCGGTCGGGACCGAGCACGTCCTCGACCTTGTGCATGATGATGCCCTCACAGGCCGGCCCGCCCTGATGCACGCACAGATTCTGATAAGCGTAGAACGCGCCCTGCCAGCAGAACACGCCGATCTCGAGCCCGTCGTGCGCGACGATGCGGCGCTCACCGTCCGGCAGCTCGGACACCTTCGCGACGAACAGCTCCGGCATTGGCGCCTCCCTGAGCACAGTCTAGCGCAAAACCGCCCGCGATGGGGGAGTGGGCGCGCTTGATGTTTTCTCGCGCTTCTCCAGCAGCGCACCCAGGATACCCTTCGGCATGTAGATGATGAACAGGATCAGCAGCAGGCCATAGATCAACGTATCCAGCGCCAGCACGGCCGAGCCGAACAGGGCCTGCAGCGTCACTGAGCTCTGCATCGACACGCGCAGCACCTCGGACAGGACCTGCGTGAACACGGCCCCGACCGTCGGCCCGAGCATCACCCACAAGCCGCCCGCAATGCAGGCAAATACGATGTTGAGTGAAACGCTCAAGCCCGCGATCGTGTCCGGCCCGATGTACATCTGGTACTGGCCGTAGATTGCGCCACCCAGCGCGCACATCGCGGCCGAGATCGCCGTCACTTTCAGCTTCTCGCGCGTCACGTTGATGCCGACTGAGGCCGCGGCTTCCTCGTCCTGGCTCGCCGCGTCGAGCGCGAAGCGGTCCATGCTGCGGTCGACCCGCCACCAGATGTAGAGCCCGACCAGCCAGAGCGTGAGTACAATGTAATAGGAGAGCACGCGATCCGGCTCGAACTGCATCGCGTAAAGCGAAACCCCGTCGCCATAACGGCGCGGCTGCGTGCCGAGCGATCCGCCGGTGTAATCGCGCAGGCCCACAATACACAGACGGATGAATTCGGTGAGCGCCAGCGTCAGCAGCGCAAAATAGTGCCCGGTGATGCGCATGTGAAAGCACGGATAGCCGACGAGCAGCGCCACGACGACGGCGATCACCATCGCGACCGGAACGCCGAGCCACGGCGTGAGGCCCGCGTAGTTCCAAAGGAGCACTGTCGCGTAGGCACCGATGCCAGTGAACGCACCGTGCCCGAGCGATGTGAGGCCGAAGCGGCCCATCAGCGACCAGCCCGTGTAGATGAACGACCAGATCAGGATCTGGATGAGGAGATGCAGGTAATATTTCTCCGAGCCGCCGAAGAGCAGATGCACGATGAGCGGCAGCGCGATCAGGATCGGCAGTCCGATCAGGGCGGTTCGCGACACGCGCATCACGAGCGGCCCCCGAACAGACCCTGCGGGCGGATGAAGATCACCACCATGAAGAACAGGAACGCGATGGCGTAGCCCCATTCGGTGGCGAAGCACGACCCGCCGATCGCAATGAACTCGCTGATGATGAAGGCCGCAACGAAGCCGCCGATCAGGCTGCCGAGCCCGCCGAGCACGCAGATCATGAAGATCAGCGGGCCGAACTGCAGCCCGATCTGCGGATAGATGTCGTATTGCAGGACCATCAGGGCGGCCGCCAGGCCCGCAAGGCCCCCTCCGATCGCCGACGTAATGAGATAGATGCGGCGCTGATCGACCCCCATCAGCGGCATGATCTGGCGATCCTGTGCGATGGCGCGGATCGCGATGCCCACATATGTGCGCGAGAGAAACAGCCACAACACCAGCATGGCGGCGAGCGCGACGCCGAACGTGATGATGCGCGAGTAGGAGAACGACATGTCGGCGAGCGTGATCGAGCCGAAGCGGATGCCGAGATTTCGGAAATCGACGCCGAAGGCCATCGTGGCGGCCGCCTGGAGGAAGAACAGCACGCCGCCGGTGACCAGAAGCTGGTTGATCGGGGCGGAATCGAGCACCGGCCGGATCACGACCTGATGCAGCACCGCGCCCGCCAGCGCCACCAGCAGGATACCAAACAGCGCCGCGAGGAGCAGCGGTACGCCGCCTTTGTGGGCGTAATAGATACCGTACATGCCGATCATCACCAGCTCGGCGTAGCAGATCCATACGACATCGATGACGCCGAAGATCAGGTTGAGGCCGAGCGCCAGCAACGCCAGCAGGCCCGCAAGCAGCAGGCCGTTAAGGACCGCTTCGAGGAAGAAGATGTCGAGCTGGCAGTCCATCAAATCCCCATATACGCCTTGCGGATCTCGTCGCTCGCGACAAGCTCCGCGGCCGGCTCGCTCGCCTTGATGCGGCCGACTTCGAGCAGATAAGCGCGATCCGCGATCTTGAGCACCTGGCGTACGTTCTGCTCCACGATCAGCACCGTGTAGCCCTCGCGGCGGATCCGGCGCACGAGGTCGAACACCTGCGCGACGATGACGGGTGCAAGCCCCATGGAAGGCTCGTCCAGCAGGACCAGCTTCGGCCCGCTCATCAGTGCGCGCGCGATCGCACACATCTGCTGCTCGCCGCCCGAGAGTGTTCCGGCGAGTTGCGCGCGACGCTCCTTCAGCCGGGGAAACAGCTCGTAGACGAACGCAAGTCGTTCTTCGAATTTCTTGCGCGCGGCCGGGATGAAAGCGCCGATCTTGAGGTTGCTTTCGACCGAGAGGCGCGGAAACAGGCGGCGGCCCTCCGGCACGTGCGCGATGCCGGTCTCGATGATCCGGTGCGGCGGCGTCTGCCGCAGCGAGACGCCCTCCATGCTCATCGCGCCGGAGGATGCCGGCAGCAGCCCCGAGATGACGCGCAGGAGCGTGGTCTTGCCGGCGCCGTTCGAGCCGATCACGGCGACGACCTCGCCGGGCTGCACCGACATGGAGATGCCGAACAGCGCCTGGAAGCCGCCATAGCCGGCGTCGATGTCGGAGAGCTCAAGCATCCGTCTCGGTCCCGAGATAGACCTCGACCACGCGTGCATTCGCCTGCGCGTCTTTCGGCGGACCCGCGAAGATCACCTCGCCGTGGTCGAGCACCACGACGCGATCGACGACGCGCATCAGCACGCCCATGATGTGCTCGACCCAGACGATCGTGATGCCCTTCTCGCGCCGGATGCGATTGAGCATGTCGGCAGCCTGCTCCATCTCGGAATGATCGAGGCCGTTGAGGCTCTCGTCCGCGAGCAGGACGCGCGGCTGCGTGGCAAGCGCGCGCGCAAGCTCTAGCTTCTTGAGCGCCGCGGCGCCGAGCCCGTCGGTTACGGCGCGCGCATCGGTCGGCAGGCCGACGAGCGCGAGCGCCTCCTCGGCGAAGCGCCAGCAATTGGCGCGCGTCGCGCCGCGATCCTGTCCGAAATAGGCCGACAGCGCGACATTCTCGAGCAGCGTCAGGTTGCGGAACGGCCGCGGGATTTGAAACGTACGGCCGATGCCCTTGTGGCAGACGCGATTCGCCGGCAGTCCGGCGATCTCGGCACCCTCGAACAGGATGCTGCCGCCACTCGGCGTATAAAGTCCGGCGATACAGTTGAACGTCGTGCTTTTGCCCGAGCCGTTCGGCCCGATCAGGCCGAGGATCTCGCCTTCCTCAACCGCGAAGGACACATTATTGACCGCCCGAAGCGCTCCGAACCGCTTCGACAGCCCGGAGACGTTCAGCAGCGGCATCGAGCGTCACTTCGCGTAGGCGTGCCCCTTGGGCAACGGCACAATCGGCTCGGCCGTGCTGATCGCGCTCGGCCACACCACCTTGGTCTTGCCGTCCACGAACTGCATCACCACGGCGATCGAGCGCTCGTTCTGTCCGGCCATCGGCGTGCCGGGCGGGAAGAACTTCACGCCATAGCCTTGGATCGTGCCGCCGATCGGAATGTCGGTGTCGAGCGCCGCTTTGCGCAGCGCCTCGGGATCGTAGCCGCCGTATTTCTTGATCGCACGCGGCAGCACGTCGGTCAGGAAGATCCAGGTCTGGTTGAAGCCCATCGAGGTGTGCGGCGGCACTTCGTTGGCGCCGGTTTCGGCCTTGTAGCGCTTGACCATCTCGGCGGTCAGATCGCCGAGACCGGGCGCGAGCTTCTTAGCATCGAGCAATTGCGCCGGCACCGGATCGACGTCAAGCAGGTAGTTCACGTCGTCCTTGAAGGTCTCATACAGCTTGTCGATCTGGCTGTAGCCGGCGCCGTGGCCGATCAGCGCCTGGAATTTCAGCCCGGCTTCCTTGGCCTGGCGCAAGAACAGCGTGATGTCGGGGTTGTAGCCGGTGTGCAAAATGATGTCTGGCTGCGCGCGACGCAATTTGGAAACCATCGCCGACAGATCGGACGCGGTCGCCGAATAGGATTCCTTGTGCACGATCTGCATGCCGAATTCTTTGCAGCGCGCTTCGTTCGCCTGCGCCACGCCGACACCGTACGGCCCATCCTCGTAGATGATCGCGATCTTGAGGTCTTTCGGGTCCTTGCCGAATTTCGACTTCGCCCACTCGTTGATGAATGAGCACGAAGCTTCGCCATACTGATCCGAATGGATGTTCGCACGGAACACGTATTGCAGGTTCTTGTTCTTGAATACCGCCGAGGAGACGCAGACGTTGACCCAGAAGAACTTCTTCGCGGCATCCACCTTGGCAGCCAGCGGCACGCATTGCGCGCTGGAATAGACGCCCATGATGAGATCGACTTTTTGCTCGTTCAGCAGCCGCTCGGCCTCGTTGATCGCAACGTCGACCTTCGACTGCGCGTCCGCGTTGATCGCTATGATCTTGTGACCCTCGACGCCACCGCGCTCATTGATCATGTCGATCGCGATCTTGGCGCCGATCGAGGCGGCTTTCGAGCCGCCGGCCGCGAACGGGCCGGTCTGGTCGTAGATGTTGCCGATCTTGAAATCCTGCGCGATGGCGGCGCCGCCGAGCAAAAGGCCAGCGAACGCACTGAGACTCAATTTCGCGATCACGCGATGCATCAATTCCTCCCCTGACGCGGTCATTCGGCCGATTTCATTTTTTTCAAGTGTGCGGAGCGTGGGCCGGACTTGTCAATGGGAGGGCTTTGCCGCAGCGTGCCTCGAATTCGTGCAACGCGTCCGACGTGACGGGACTCGCATGACGACTGCGATCTTTGCGGCCGGCGGCTATCGCTACATCCCGGCGGTCTTTCAGTATTCGGCCGGCATCGCCGCGGAACCTGGCTTCGAGATCCAGCGCGTTCGCTTTCATGCGCCAATCCCGTTGGCACAAGGCTTTGCGCGCATCGAGCAGATCATCCGCGATGCTGGCCGGCCGCTGACCTCGTTCTGCGCCTGCGAACTGCGCTCGCCCGCGCCCTTTACCGAGGACGGATTCCGCGCCTTCAACGAGATCTACGCCGGTACGCTGAAAAAATGGAGCCTGTTCGAGGGAGCGACCAGCCCGGTCGCGCGCAGCAATGTCTGCCCGGAGATCGATCCGCCGCCCGAGCCTTCATTTCACGCGTTCTGCTTCACGGTCGCGGCGCAATCCCCTCTCCCGACCTTCGTGGTCGCAGGCAGCGGCGAAGCGCTCGAGGGCAAAGCAAACTATCGCGACCACACGGTGCGGCGCGGCGAAACCTCACTCGACGCAATACGTGAGAAGGCAATCTACGTGCTGGGCGAGATGGAGCGCCGGCTTGCTCCGCTCGGCTTTCGTTGGACCGACACCACGGCCACGCAGGTCTACACCGTGCACGACCTGCACCCATTCCTCGCCGACGAGATCGTGCGGCGCGGCGCCGCACACGCAGGCCTCACGTGGCACTTCGCTCGCCCGCCGGTGCGCGAACTCGAATACGAGATGGATTGCCGCGCCATTGCGACGGAGCACGTCGCGTAGCGTCAGGCGCGCGCGCCGTTCGCCTTCTGGATCGTCTCCCAGACGCGGCTCGGCGTCGCCGGCATATCAATGCGGTCGATGCCCAGCGGCTTGAGCGCGTCGATGATCGCATTGATGACGACCGGCGGCGCGCCGATCGTGCCGGATTCGCCGATTCCCTTCACGCCGATCGGATTGGTCAGGCACGGCACCTCTTCCAGCGCGATCTGGAAGTTCGGCAGCATATCGGCGCGCGGCATCACGTAGTCCATGAAGCTGCCGGTCACGAGCTGCGCGCTATCGCGGTCGTACACGGCATGCTCGAAGAGCGCTTGCCCAATGCCCTGCGCGACACCCCCATGCTGCTGGCCGTTGACGATCATCGGATTCAAGACCTGGCCGAGATCGTCGACCATGACGTAACGGTCGACCGTCACCTCCCCGGTCTCCGGATCGATCTCGACCTCGACCGCGTGCGCGCCGTTCGGATGGCTCGGAGGTTCGGGCGAATAGCTGCCCGTGCCTTCCAGGCCGATGCCGAATTTGGTCATCGGGCCCATCGGCGCGAACGACGCCTTGGCGACCTCGGTGAGCGGGATCGCCTTGTCGGTGCCGGCGACCTTGAAGTTGCCATCCTTGAATTCGATGTCGCCGGTGTCCGCCTCCATCATGGCGGCAGCCATCGGCTTTGCCTTCGCGATGATCGCGTCCGCGGCATATTTCAGAGAACTGCCGCCGACGACCGCGCTACGCGCCCCATAGGTGCCGCGGCCGAACTGCACTTGCGCGGTGTCGCCCTGAACGTAGCGGATGCTTTCGAACGGCACGCCGAGAAATTCATGCACGAGCTGCGCGAACACCGTCGCGTGGCCCTGCCCGTGCGAATGCGTTCCGCCGAAGACCGTCACCGTGCCGCCCGGATCGAAACGGATATCCATGCGGTCGTTGAAGATGCCGCCGAACTCGATGTAGTAGCAGACCGAGCGGCCACGCAACTTGCCGTTCTTCTCTGACGCCTTGCGGCGCTTCTCGTAGCCTTTCCAGTCGGCCATCTCGACGCACTTGTCCAAGAGACGTACGAACTCGCCCGAATCGTAGGTGTAGAAAGTCGGCGTGTTGTAGGGAAACTTGTCCGGCGCAATGAGATTGACGCGGCGGATGTCCGCCGGGTCCATGCCGATCTCGTTCGCCGCATGCTCGATCATGCGCTCCGTGAAGTAGGCGGCTTCCGGCCGCCCCGCCCCGCGATAAGGACCGGCCTGCGGCGTGTTGGTGAACAGGCCTTTGCACACGATGTGGATCGTCTGCACGTCATAGGCTTCGGGAATGAAGCGCAGCGAGAACAAGCCACTCACCATGCCCGGCCCGACCAGATAGGCGCCGACCTGGAACAGCGACTGCGAACGGATGGCGAGAATCTTTCCCTTCTCGTCGAGCGCAAGCTCGCCATAGCTGACGAGATCGCGCCCGGTGTGATCGGTCATCATGCTTTCGGAGCGCGTCGCGACCCACTTCACCGGGCGGCGCAGCTTGCGCGAGGCCCAAAGGACCAGCGCATCGTCCGGAAACGCGCCGCCCTTCAGGCCGAATCCGCCGCCGACGTCCGGCGCGACCACGCGCACCTGGTTCTCGGAGACGCGGAACAGGCCCGCCATCTCCATCCGCACGCCATGCGGATTTTGCGACGAGGTGTAGAGCGTGTAGGCGTCGTCCGCCGCGCTGTAGTCGCCGATCGCGGTGCGTGGCTCCATCGACACGGGCGCAAGCCGGTTGTTCTCGATGCGCAGCTTGACGACGTGCTTTGCCTTGGCGAAGGCCGCATCGGTCGCCTTTTCGTCGCCGAACGCCAGCACGAAGGCGACATTGCCGTTCGGATTGTCGTCCCACACCTTCGGCGCGCCGTCCTTAGCGGCGTCCTCGACCAGCGCGACCGCGGGAAGCGTCTCGTAGTCGACCTCGACCATCTCGGCGGCATCGCGCGCCTGCGCTTCCGTCTCGGCGACCACAAAGGCGACGCGATCGCCGACGAAGCGCACCTTGTCCAACTGCAACATCTGCTGGTGGATGCGATGGCCTTTCGGCGCGCCGATATCCTCCGGCATCATGCCGGCCGTGTAGGCGCCGATGTTGTCGCCGGCGATGTCGGCGCCGGTCAGCACCAGCAGCACGCCGGGCGCGACCTTGGCCTTGCTGACGTCGACCTTGCCGACGCGCGCATGTGCGTGCGGGGAGAGCAACACCACGCCGTGGCACATGCCGGGCAGGACTATGTCGTCGACATAGCGCCCCGCCCCGGTGAGGAAGCGCTTATCCTCGACGCGGCGCACCGCCTGTCCGATTCCGAACTTGGCCATTTACGATTCCCTTGGTGACCGGCTTCTCGGCCGCGACGATAGGGCGGCCATGCGCGTAGAGCAATTGCCGGCACGTAATGCTATTCGGCCGCCTTCACAGGCGTGTAGCCATACAAGTCCCGTGCCGTTTTGTCCGACACGAGCCCGTCAGACAGATCGCGCGCGACCTGTTCAGCCGCGCGCTCGGCCGCAGCGCCGATGCCGCCGCCGCCCGGCGTGAGCACGACAAGCCGCTCGCCCGGTGGCACCTCCTGGAAGCCCTTGCCGCGCATCTTCTTGCCCGACTTGAGTCCGATGTAACCCGCCGCGCCGTCGCCGCCGCCATCGCGCCCGCGCGCCGGATGATCGATGCGGTCGAACGCCGCCAGGATGTCCCACGGCCGCCCGACCCCGCTCTCGATCTCGATCACTTGGCCCAACCCGCCGCGCGTGCGCCCTGCCCCGCCGGAGTCCGGGCGCAATTCCTTCTTCCAGAAGATGAGCGGCGTCTGGCTCTCGGCGATCTCGACCGGCGTGCCGCGCACACCGCTCGGATAGGCCGTCGCCGAAAGCCCGTCCTTGTCGGGCCGCGCGCCGGTGCCCCCATTGCTGGTCACCGACATCATGAACCCGTAATTCCCGCCGGAGCCGGACTGCGTCTCGCCGCGCACGTTCAGGTTCCACAGGCAGGACGTGCCTTCGGCCGGTACGCGGTCGGGAATGACCTGGCGCAGGCAGCCGAACACGACGTCGGGCAACATCTGTCCGATGACGTGCCGGATGCACACCGGCGCGGGCTTTGGCGCATTCAGGATCGCGCCCTTTGGCGCCGACACCGTGAGCGGACCGAGCGAGCCGGCATTGTTCGGAATCTGGCTCGCGACCACGCAACCGAGCCCGAACACCGTATAGGCGGTCGTATAGGCCATCGGCACGTTGATGCCGTAGCGCGACTGCGGCGAGGTGCCGGCGTAATCGACATGGATGCCCTCATCCGACACCGTAAGCGCGGCCTTCAGCGTCACCGGATGATCGTAGCCGTCGACCGTCATCTCGTTGTGCCATGTGCCGCGCGGCAGCTTGGCGATCTCCGCCATCACGGCCTCGCGCGAGCGCGCACAGATGTGCTCGGCGATGACATCGAGTGACTCGATGCCGAACTCATCCATCATCTCGACCAGGCGCTTCGCGCCCACGTCATTGCAAGCGGCCAACGAATACGTGTCACCCTCGGTGTCGATCGGCAGCCGCGTGTTGGCGCGGATCATCGCCATCAGGGTTTCGTTCACAACGCCCTGGTCGATCAGCTTGAGCATCGGGATGTAGAGCCCCTCCATGAACACATCGGTCGCGTCAGGGCCGAACCCGATGCCGCCGATGTCCATCAGGTGGCTGGTGCAGGAGAGGAGCCCGACGAGCTTGCCATCCTTGAAGGCGGGCGTGGTGATGACGAAGTCGTTCAGATGCCCGGTGCCCATCCAGGGATCGTTGGTGATGTAGGCATCGCCCGGCTTCATCTGATCGAGCGGGAAGTGGCGGATGAAGTGCTTCACCGACTCCGCCATCGAATTGACGTGGCCCGGCGTGCCGGTCACCGCCTGTGCCAGCATGCGGCCCTTTGTGTCGAACACGCCAGCCGAGAGATCGCCGCACTCGCGCACGATCGGCGAGAACGCCGTGCGGATGAGCACCTGCGCCTGCTCCTCAACGACCGCGATCAGGCGGTTCCACATGATTTGCAGATCGATCAGGCGGTTCGCTTCGGTCGTCATCAATTCGCTCTCCGCTCCATCACGATACACCCCGCCGCGTCGATGCGTGCGTCGAAAGCCGCGGTCACGAAGGTCGAGGTCTCGTCCTCGGCGATGATCGCCGGACCAGCGACGCGCGCCCCGGGCTCCATGCGTTCGCGCCGATAGAGCGGCACGTCGATCCGCGCATTGGCACGGCCGTCGAAGAACGCCCGCGTGCCGTCCGCGGCCGGCGCGCGGCACTCGGCCACAGCGGCGGCCGGTTGCGGCCTGACCGCCTGCGTCGACACCAGCACCGACCAACTCAAGGCCTCGATCGCGGCGCCCGGGATCGGACGCTTGAACAGAACCGAGTATTCCTTCTCAAAGGTCACACGCAGCGCGCCCGCATCCTCCGCGGTCAGATCGCGCAGCGGCAGCGGCACCGTGATCTCGTGACCCTGGCCCACATAGCGCATGTACGCGAGCCGGCGCTCCGTCACCGCCGCGCCGCGCGCGCCCGGTTCGACCAGCGCACGCGCGGCCTGCGACATCTCGGCGAGCAGCGCGGACGCCCCGCCCGGGTCGAACGCATCCAGCCGCATGTGCCGGCTCTTCACCAGCTCGTAGGAAATCGGCGCGGCCAGGAAGCCGACCGCCGAGCCGACGCCAGCGTTCGGCGGCACGATCACGCGCGCAAGCCCCAGCTTCTCGGCGACGCGCGCAGCGTGCAGCGGCGCCGCGCCGCCGAACGCGATGAGCGCGTGGTCGCCGACGACATCACCGCGCTCGACCGCATGCACGCGCGCAGCGCTCGCCATGTTCTCGCACACCATCTCGTGCACCGCATAGGCGGCAGTATCCGGCGTGAGGCCGAGCGGCTCGCCGACATCGCGCGCAAGCGCCGCGCGCGACGCCGCAAGATCGAGCACGATGGTTCCGCCCGCGAACGCCGCCGGATCGATCATGCCGAGCGCAACGTCGGCGTCGGTCACGGCCGGCCGCGTGCCGCCGCGGCCGTAGCAGGCCGGTCCCGGCTCGGAGCCGGTGCTTTCCGGCCCGACCGTGACCCGCTTCAATGCATCGACCTTGGCGATCGAGCCGCCGCCGGCCCCGATCTCCACCATCTCGATCACCGGGATGCGCACCGGAAGGCCGCTTCCCTTGAGGAAACGTGCCGCGCGATCGACCTCGTAGACGCGCGCCGAGTTCGGCTCGAAATTCTCGATCAGGCAGATTTTGGCGGTCGTGCCGCCCATGTCGAACGACAGCACCTTCCGTTCGTTCGCGCGCGCCGCGACCTGGGCGGCAAAGATCGCGCCGCCCGCGGGTCCGGACTCCACCAGCCGCACCGGAAAGCGCCGCGCCGTGTCGATCGACGTGAGCCCGCCACCCGAGGTGACGAGATAGATCGCACCGCGGAACTGCTCGACCCGCAGCGCCTCGTCCATCCGCGCCAGATAGCCGTCCATCAGCGGCTGCACATAGGCGTTGGCGACCGCCGTCGAGGTGCGTTCGTATTCGCGGATCTCCGGGCACACATCGGACGACAGCGTGATGCTCAAAGACGGCATCGCGTCCTTCAGGATCGCGGCGGTGCGCGCCTCGTGCGCCGGATTCACATACGAATGCATGAAGCAGATCGCGACGCTCTCGATGCCGTTGTGGCGCAGGAAATCCACGTGATCGGCGACCGCCGCCTCGTCGAGCGCGAGCCGCACCGTTCCGTGCACGTCAACGCGCTCCGGCACCGTGACGCGCAAGGCGCGCGGAACCAGCGGCTGCGGCTTCTCGATGGTGAGATCGTACTGGTCGTAACGGCTCTCGGTCGCGATATCGAGCGTGTCGCGAAAACCTTCCGTGGCGATCAGCGCGGTGCGCGCGCCGCGCCGCTCGATGATCGCGTTGGTGGCGAGCGTAGTGCCGTGGATGAACACGTCGATATCGGAGAAATGCAGGCCCGCGTCGCCGAGCACGAGGCGCGCGCCTTCGAGCACGCCCTCCTCGGGCCGCCGCGCGGTGGTCAGCACCTTGCGGGTGAGCCGCTCGGCGCCACGATCGAGCACGATGTCGGTGAAGGTGCCGCCGATATCGACCGCCATGCGGACGTCAGGAGCCGTGGCCATCAGTCATTCCGCTCCAGCCGCGCGATCAGGAACTCGATTTCGGCAATCGCTTCCTTCGAGAGTTTCACGCCCGGCTTGCGCTGCGCATCGCTGGCAATCGCGCCGCGCCGTTTCAGGATGTATTTGCGCACCGCGAGGCCCAGCATCCCAGGCTGCTGCTCATAGCGCAGCAGCGGCAAGTGCCGGTCGAACAGATCATGCGCGGCCGCGCGCTCGCCCACCTTGATGAGCTTGACGAGTTGCACCAGCATCTCGGGGTAAGCGTATCCGGTGTTGGCGCCATCGGCGCCGCGCTCGAGCTCGTGCGGCAGGAACACGCCGCCATTGCCGCACAGGATCGCGACCTTGCGCATGGTCGCGTCAGCCATCAGGTTTTTCAGCGCGGTCAACTTTTCCAGGCCCGGCCATTCCTCGTGCTTCACCATCTTGCACGACGGATTGTCGGTCACGATGCGCCGGATCACCGACGGCGCCATGAACACGCCCGACGCATAGGGATAGTCCTGCAGCACAAACGGAACGTCGCGACCGATCGCTTCGGCGGCGTTGGCGTAATACGTCACGATCTGGTCGTCGGTCTTGAGCGTGGAAGGCGGGGCGATCATCACGCCGCCCGCGCCGGCATCCATCACGTCTTTCGCGAGTGCACCCATCTGGGCAAAGCCAGGCGCCGAGGCGCCGACCACCACCGGCAAGCCGTTTGCGCGCCGAACGACCTGGCGCGTCAGCGCGACCGATTCCGCGTGGGTCAGCTTCGGCGCCTCGCCCATGATGCCGAGCACCGTGATGCCGGTGATGCCGCAGCCGACGTAGAAGTCGATCAGCCGGTCGAGGCTTACGGTATCGACCGCGCCATCATCGGTGAACGGCGTCGCCGCAATGATGTAGACGCCGTTCGCAGAGGTATCGAGCATGGGCATGGAGGTACATTAAAGGCGTGGATGCCCGGGACAANNGGACAAGCCCGGGCATGACGATTGAGAGAGCCCACACAATCCCGCTATGCGTAGTGCGCAACCTTCGGAGCCCTTCAATGCAACCCTTCGATCTCGTGATCCGTGGCGGCACCGTCGCGACCGCGACCGACAGCTTCAAGGCCGACGTCGGCATCCGCGGGCAAACGGTTGCGGCGATCGCCGAGGGTCTCGACAAGGGCAAGCACGAGATCGATGCGCGCGGGAAGCTGGTGCTGCCCGGCGGCGTCGACAGCCACAGCCACATCGAGCAGCTTTCGGCCTCCGGCCTGATGAACGCCGATACGTTCGAGAGCGCCACCACGGCGGCGGCGTTCGGCGGCACCACCACCGTCATCTCGTTCGTCGCGCAGCATGTCGGGATGAGCCTGAAGACCGTGGTTGACGAGTATCACCAGTTCGCCGAGCGCGGCGCGGTTACCGACTATGCGTTCCACATGATACTCGCCGATCCGCGCGAGGAGGTGCTGGCGAAGGAAGTGCCGCCGTTGGTCAAGGCCGGTCACGCCTCGCTGAAAGTGTTCATGACCTACGACCGGCTCAAGGTCGACGACGAGCAACTGCTCAACGTGCTGCAATCCGCGCGCGATAACCACGCGATGGTGTGCGTGCATGCCGAAAACCACGGCATGATCACCTGGATGGGCAAGCGCCTCGTCAAGCATGGCTACACGGCGCCGAAATTCCATAGCGTTTCGCATCCGCGCGTATGCGAGCCGGAAGCCTTCACGCGGCTGATCGCCTGCGCCGCGCTGGTCGACCAGCCGATCATGATCTTCCACGTCTCCACCGCGGAAGGCGCGGCCGTGATCCGCAAGGCGCGCGGTGAGGGCCTGAAGATCTTCGCCGAAACCTGCCCGCAATACCTGTTCATGACCAAGCACGATCTCGACAAGCCCGGCCTCGGAGGCGGCAAATGGATGTTCTCGCCGCCAGCGCGGGAGGCTTCCGATCAGGAAGCGCTGTGGCAGGCGCTCGACCTCGGCGACCTACAGGTGATCTCGTCCGATCACGCGCCTTATGCCTTCGACAAGAGCGGCAAGTTGATGGCGGGCAAGAAGGTGACCTTCAAGCAAATTCCGAACGGCATGCCGGGGCTCGAAGCGCGGCTGCCGGTGGTGTTCGATGAGGTCGTGTCGAACGGCCGCTTCGACGTGACCAGGTTCGTCGAATGGACCTCAACGAACCCTGCGAAAATCTACGGCCTCTACCCGAAGAAAGGCACGCTCGCGATCGGCTCGGACGCCGACATCGCGATCTGGGACCCGAAGAAGAACGTCACGTTCTCCGACAAGACCGTGAAGGATCGCGCCGGCTACAGCCCCTGGAAGGGCCGCACCGTGAAGGGCTGGCCGACGACCGTGGTGCTGCGCGGCGAAGTGCTGATCTCCGACGGCAAACTGCGCGCCAAGCCCGGCAGCGGGCAATTCCTCGCGCGCAAGGCCGGCAAGGCCGCGGAACCGCTCGGCCGTCTCGCGCCGGAGTTCGATCCGAAACGGAATTTTGGGGCACGGCTCGGCTGACCGTCCACGCGCGCCGCTCACGCAATTGCGATGTCCATCCTCGTTCGGCCGCGCTAGACTGATGGTTGCCGCGCGTTTGCGAAGAAACCGCCAACATCCATGACTCTACGCGCGAGTTGGCAACAGAAATAGCTCGCCGATGGGTGAGTGGGGAGGATCTGACATGGTTGCTCTGACCATCAATGGACAATCGCATAACATCGACGTCGACCCGACCACCCCGCTGTTGTGGGTGATCCGCGAACAGGCCGGTCTCACCGGCACGAAATACGGATGCGGCATCGCTCAGTGCGGCGCCTGCACGGTCCACATCGACGGCGTCGCGACGCGCTCCTGCTCGCTGCCCGTGAGCGATGCGGCCGGCAAGAAGATCGTAACGATCGAGGGCCTCGCCGATAACGGCAAGCTCACCAAGGTGCAGCAGGCCTGGGTCGAGCACGACGTGCCGCAATGCGGCTACTGCCAGTGCGGGATGATCATGGCGGTCTCTGCGCTGCTCGCCGAAATGCCGAAGCCAACCGACAAGGACATCGACGACACGATCACGAACATCTGCCGGTGCGGAACCTTCCAGCAAGTGCGTGCGGCGATCCACGCCGCGGCGAACGCCTGAGGAGGGCATCATGAACTTCGTACCGAAGATGAACCGCCGTTCCTTCCTCACAACCTCCGCAGCCGCCGGTGGCGGGCTCGCACTCAGCCTGACTCTGCCGTTCCTCGGCCCGGATATCGTCCGCGCCGCCGACGGCTCGCCGGAAGTCAACGCTTGGGTGGTGATCCGCCCGGATGACACGGTCGTGATCCGTATCGCGCGCTCCGAGATGGGCCAGGGCACGCTCACCGGCCTCGCGCAACTCGTCGCCGAAGAGCTTGAATGCGACTGGTCGAAGGTGACGACCGAATACCCGACGCCGGCCACCAACGTCGCGCGCAAGCGCATCTGGGGCGATTACAGCACGGGCGGCAGCCGCGGCATCCGCACCTCGCACGAGTATGTGCGCAAGGGCGGCGCTGCGGCGCGCATCATGCTGGTGCAGGCCGCCGCCGAAGGCTGGAAAGTGCCGGTGTCGGAGTGCACCGTCTCCAAGGGCGTGATCACGCACAAGGCGTCGAACCGCACAGCGACCTACGGCAGCGTGGCGGAAGCCGCCGCCAAGATCGAGCCGCCGAAGGATATCCCGCTTAAGGATCCGAAGACCTGGACCATCGCCGGCAAGCCGCTCAAGCGGCTCGACACGGTGGATAAGACCACCGGCAAGATGATGTACGGGATGGACGTCAAGCTGCCCGGCATGCTGTGCGCCGCGATCAAGGATTGCCCGGTGTTCGGCAACAAGCTCGCGAGCTACGACGACTCCAAGGTCAAAAGTATGAAGGGCGTCCGGCACGTCCTGAAAGTGGGAGAGACCGCGGTCGCCGTCGTGGCCGATACCTGGTGGCAGGCGAAGGTCGCGCTCGACGCGCTGCCCGTCACGTGGACCGAGGGGCCGAACAACAAGGTATCGAGCGAGACGATCGCGGCGTGGCTGAAGGAAGGCCTCGACGCCGATCAGGCTTTTGTCGGCAACGAGGCCGGCAACGCCAAGGAGGCGATCGCCAAGGCTCACAAGAAGGTCGAGGCGGTCTACGCCTATCCCTACCAGAACCACGCTCCGATGGAGCCCATGAACGCAACGGCGGTGTGGACGCCGGACAAGTGCGAGGTATGGACCGGCACGCAGAACGGCGAGGCCGCGCTGGCGGTCGCGCTTGAGGCCTCGGGCCTGCCGGTGACGAAATGCGACGTGCACAAGCTGATGCTCGGCGGCGGCTTCGGCCGGCGCGGACGGTCGGACTATGTCAGCCAAGCCGTGCTGATCGCAAAGCAGATCCCGGGCACGCCGGTAAAGCTGATCTGGTCGCGCGAAGAGGACATGCTGCACGGCACCTATCATCCGATCATGCAGGCGAAGCTTACCGGCGCACTCGACGAGAAGGGCAACCTCACCGGCTTGCACTTCCGCCTTTCCGGCCAGTCGATCCTTGCCGCCGTGTTTCCGGCGAACCTGCAGAATGGCAAGGACCCGTTGACGTTCCAGGGTCTCTCGCCGTCCGGCGAACAG
Source organism: Hyphomicrobiales bacterium (assembly GCA_003140315.1). Classification (GTDB taxonomy): domain Bacteria; phylum Pseudomonadota; class Alphaproteobacteria; order Rhizobiales; family Xanthobacteraceae; genus PALSA-894. The sequence goes on along the minus strand of PLJS01000308.1, from coordinate 9,873 downwards.
GCCTTCGGCTACGACATCCCGAACCTCCTGATCGACCATTCGATGCGCAACCCGCACGTCCCGCCGGGCTTCTGGCGCGGCGTCAACATCAACCAGAACACCATCTTCATGGAATGTTTCATGGACGAGTTGGCGCTCGCGGCGGGTAAGGATCCGCTTGAGTTCCGCCGCAGCGTGATGGGCAAGTATCCGAAGAACCTCGCGGTGCTGAACGCCGTCGCCGAGAAGATCGGCTGGGGCACGCCGGCGCCGAAAGGCGTCTATCGTGGGCTCGCGCAGGTGAAGGCGTTCGACAGCTACGTGGCGGGCGCGGCCGAGATCTCGGTCGACAGCGGCAACAAGATCAAGGTCCACCGCATCGTTGCGGCGACCGATCCCGGCTACGCCGTCAACCCGGCGCAAATCCACCGCCAGGTGGCCGGCTCGTTCGTTTATGGGCTTTCGGCGCTGTTCTATCAGGAGATCACCATCAAGGACGGGCGCGTGGTCGAGGAGAACTTCGACACCTACAACTCGATGCGCATCTCCGAGATGCCGGAGGTGGAATCGATCGTGGTGCCATCCGGCGGCTTCTGGGGCGGCGTCGGCGAACCGACGATCGCCGTCGCGGCGCCTGCCGTGCTGAATGCCTACTTCGCGGCGACCGGCAAGCGCATCCGCTCGTTCCCGCTCAAGAACCACGACATCTCGATGGCGTGATAAAAGGACGGCGGCGGCTTATCGGCCGCCGCCGTAACTTGCGGATTGTGGGCATGAAGGCGACGCGCGTGTCCGCCGGCGTGGCGGCCGTTCTTCTGATGATCGGCGTGGCACGTGGCGCGGAGGCCCCAGCGGGTGCATCGTCGTGCACCGGCTGTCACTCGGCGCCGTCGGGCGTTAGCGCCATGCGTCGTCTTTCAGGCCTGCCGCAGGCCGAGATCGCCGACAAGATGATCGCCTTCAAATCGAGCGCCGCGACGGCCACGATCATGGACCGTATCGCGAAAGGGTTCTCCGACGAGGAAATCCGCGCGATCGCGGCCTGGTACGCGGCGCAGAAGCCATGACTTGTTCGCGAAAAAGCCGTCGCGATGTTCTCAAGGCCGCGAGTGCTGTCGCGCTGTTCCCCCTGCCGGCGATCGCGCAAGGACGCGGCCCGCGCGTCGTCGTGATCGGCGGCGGCTTCGCGGGCGCGACCGCGGCCCGCTTTCTCAAGCGAGTCGACGCGAAGATCGACGTCACGCTCGTGTCCGACAATGCGACGTTCATCGCGTGCCCGTTTTCCAACCACGTGGTGGCGGGCCTACGCGACATGGAGGCGCAGCGATTCGGCTACGGCAAGGTCGCAGCCGACGGCGTGACGCTCGCTTTCTCGGCTGCGCAAGCCGTCGATACTGACAAGCGCAGCGTGCGCCTCGCGGACGGCAAGGCGCTTCCTTATGACCGTCTCATTTTGGCGCCGGGTATCGATATCGACTGGAAAGGCCTGCGCGGCTACGACGAGAAAGCCGCCGCCGTCATGCCGCACGCCTGGAAGGCCGGCGAGCAGACGTTGCTGCTGCGTCGCCAGCTCGAAGCGATGGAAGACGGCGGCAAGGTCGTGATGTCGTCGCCCGCCACGCTGGTGCGCTGCCCGACCGCGATCTACGAGCGCGCGAGCCTGATCGCGTATTATCTCAAAACGAAGAAGCCGAGATCGAAGCTGCTGATCCTCGACGCCAAGGACACGTTCTCGCAGCGACGCAATTTCCAGAACGCCTGGAAGGAGCTTTATCCGACCCAGCTCGAGTGGATTTCACTGTCGCAAGGCGGCAATGTGTCGTCGGTCGAGGTTTCGACGAGAACCTTCGTCACCGACTTCGATAACTTCGATGCCGATGTCGCGAACGTCATTCCGCCGCAGAAAGCCGGCGCAATCGCGCAGGCCGCGGGCGTCGCGGACCGCACCGGCTGGTGTCCGGTCGAGCCGATCAGTTTTGAGTCGCAGCTCGTTCCCGGCATCCATGTCATCGGCGATGCCGCCATGACGGGCGCGATGCCGAAGGCGGCCTTCGCGGCGAATGCGCAAGCCAAGGTGTGCGCGGTTGCGGTCGCGGCGTTGCTGCGCGGCGGCAAGCCTGCGGAACCCCGGCTGATCAACACCTGCTACAGCTTCGTCGCGCCGGACTACGGAATCTCGTTTGCCGAAGTGTTCAAGCCGGGCAACGGCATGCTGGTGGACGTTGAAGGCGCGGGCGGATCGAGCGCGACCGACGCGCCACCGGAAACGCGCAGGCTCGAGGCCCAATATGCCGAGGGCTGGTTCAAGGCGATCATCACGGAGGTGTTCGGCTGATCGCGCGCGCGCTCATGGTCGCGACGCTGATGCTGGGGGCGAGCGCGTCAGCCCGGGCGCAAGGCGTGCGGCCCTATACGGTCGTGGGTGACGCGATACCGGCGTCGCTCACCGGCGCGCCCGGCGATCCCGAGCGCGGATTGAAGATCGTCACCAACCGGCAGGTCGGGCTTTGTCTTTTGTGCCATTCGGGACCATATCCGGAGGAGCGCTTTCAAGGCACGATGGCGCCGACTTTGGCTGGCGCGGGAACGCGCTGGAGCGAAGGACAGTTGCGGTTGCGCATGGTGGATGCGGCGCGGATCAGTCCCGAGACCATCATGCCACCCTATTACCGGGTCGATGGGCTCACGCGCGTCGCGCCCGGCTTTCGCGGCAAGACGATCCTGACCGCGGAGCAGATCGAGGATGTGGTGGCCTATCTGAAGACGTTGAAAAACTGATGGATGCGATGGCGAGATTGCTCATCACACGGCGCGAGGCGGTGTTGGCTGGAGCCGCGGCGCTTAGCGCATCCGCCCTGCCCGCACCGGCCGCGGCGCTGGGTCAGATGGACACGGCGATCCGCAACGTGTTCGGCGAAGCGACGATCCGCGCCGGCAAGGTGACGCTCGATCTTCCGCCGCTGGTCGAGAACGGCAATACCGTGCCGATGACGGTGTCGGTCGAAAGCCCGATGACGAAGGATAATTACGTCAAGGCGATTCACGTCTTCAACGACAAGAACCCGCAACCGAACGTAATCAGCCTGAAACTCTCCCCGCGCGCCGGCAAGGCGGTGATCGCGACGCGCATCCGCCTTGCCGGAACGCAGAAGCTCACCGCGATCGCCGAGATGTCCGACGGCACGCTGTGGTCTGGCACCGAAGAAGTGGTCGTCACGCTCGCGGCCTGCTTGGAGGATTTGCCATGACGGCGCGCGCGCTCATCAATGTGCCGCGCAAGGCCAAGCGCGGCGACGTGATCGAGATCAAGACGCTCATCTCGCACGTGATGGAGTCGGGCTTCCGCACCGGCACCAACGGCAAGACGATCCCGCGCGACATCATCACGTCGTTCGCCTGCACCTATAATGGCGAGGAGATATTCGCGACGCAGTTCTACCCGGCGGTCGCCGCGAACCCGTTCGTGACGTTCTATACGATCGCGACGGATAACGGCACGCTCGCCTTCACGTGGATCGGCGACAACGGCTTCGAAGTGACCCAAGAGGCGAAGATCGTGGTGGAGTGATGGAGAAGAGGCTGCGGCTCGTCGCACCGGCTCTCGCAATCGTCCTGGCAGCCATTGCGTCCCTCGCCTTCGCCGAAATCCCGCTGTCGCAGCGCCGCTCCGGCTACGAGCAGATGAGCCGCGAGGTCAAGGCGATGCAGGACGACGACACATCGAACCCCGCCTCGCTCTCAGTACTCGACGGCGAGGCGTTGTGGACACGGCGCGAGGGAAGCGCGCAAAAATCCTGCGCCGATTGCCACCACGATGCCGAGACATCGATGCGCGGCGTGTCGGCGCGTTATCCGGCCTTCGATGCCGCGAAGCGCCGTCCACTCGACATCGAGCAGCGCATCAATCTCTGCCGCACCGAGAAGCAGCAGGCAACGCCGCTGCCGTTCGAGAGCCGCGACCTGCTTGCGCTCACGGCCTATCTGGGCAAGCAGTCGCGCGGAATGCCGATCGCAGTCATAAGCGACGACGACACCAAGCCATTCATCGAGGCCGGCCGGCAGATCTATGCACGCCGCCAGGGCCAGCTCAATCTCTCGTGCCAGAACTGCCATGACGACAACGCCGGGCAAAAGCTCGCGGGCGTCGAGCTACCGCAGGGCCATCCGACCGGTTATCCGCTCTATCGGCTCGAATGGCAGAGCCTCGGCTCGTTGCAGCGCCGCCTGCGCAACTGCCTCTTCGGCATGCGGGCGGAGCCCTACGCCTACGGTGCCGACGAATATGTCGACCTTGAACTATTCCTGATGTGGCGTGCGCGCGGAATGACGGTCGAAACGCCCGCCGTGCGGCCGTGATCGCGCGGGCGTCCGGGCGGCTGAGCGCCTATCAGCGCAACCGGAATTGACTCACGTCAACGCGAGGCAAGCGCACTTCGAATATCGAGAAGCCAAATGGAGGACGCTATGAACGCTGGAGATGTAATGACACGGCACGTCGTGTCGGTCGGGCCGGAGACCTCGATCCTGGATATGGCCCAGTTGATGCTGAAGGACCGGATCAGCGGCCTTCCGGTCATTGACGGCGACGGGGTTCTGGTCGGCGTCGTGACCGAAGGTGACTGTTTGCGCCGCACCGAAACCAATACCGAGAAGTCGCGGCCGCGCTGGCTGGATTTCCTGATGGGACGCGATCGGCTCGCCAGCGAATACATCCACTCGCATGGCCGCAAGGTCTCGGAGGTGATGACGCCGGACCCGGTGACCGCGACCGAGGACACGCCGCTCGATAAGGTCGTGCACCTCATGGAGACGCGCCGCATCAAGCGCATCCCGGTTTTGCGTGGCCGACAGGTCGTCGGCATCATCAGCCGCGCCGACCTGTTGCACGCTTTGGCAAGTACCGTGCGTGAGATCTCGCCGAGCGAAACCGACGACACATCGATTCGTAATCTGGTGTTCGCCGAGCTTGCCCGGCAGTCATGGGCCCCGTCCAAGCTCATCAATGTCACGGTGCGCAGTGGCACTGTGGACTTGTGGGGCGTGGTGCTTGCTCCGAACCAGCGTGAGGCCGCGATCGTGGCCGCCGAGAACGTCCCGGGTGTCAAGGCTGTGCGAAGTCATCTCGTCTGGGTCGAGCCGATGTCGGGAACGGTGTTGGAAGACCCGAGCGATCAGGCTGCGGAGAAGAAAGCCGCGGCCAGCGAGCCCACCTGATCCGGAACAAGGCGACAGAACGCGGTCTGCGTGACTCATAGGGAATCTGGCGCCTGGCCCTTTCTGGGTTTTAGCATCAGGTCCGCAGCGCCTCTTCGAGCATCGCGGCAACCGAGAGCGCAGTTGCATCTTGTCCGAAGCGCGAGATGACTTGAACGCCAACCGGCATGCCATTCGACGCGCGACAGCCCGGAACGTTGATGCAGGGCGTGCCGAGGAGCGACCAGAGCCGGTTATAGGCCGCGTCGCCCGTCGAGTTCTCCGACAAAGCCGGCGCCATGCCGGGCGCCGAATAGCTGATGACTGCGTCGATCTCCTTGAAGGAATCGTGCGCCGCGATCCGCGCGCGCTTGCCCGCCTGCCGAGCTTCGTCGAATTGCGCGATACTCAACGTCTCCGCCCATTGCAGGGACTTGCTGAGCTTGGGCGGCATGAGAGCCCGCTGGGTCTTCCACTCCCAGGCGAGCGCATGAAGGGCCTCCACGTTGGCCAGGACCGGCTGCAATTCCCACGCGGTTGCGAATTCCGGAGGATCGGCAAGATCCGTGACCGCGATCCCCTGCGCCGTCAGCGCGTCGATCGCTTTGTGAAGGGCCTCTTCGCATTCGGGCGCCGGCGGGCCCGCGAAGATTTGCCGTGCCACGCCAATCCGCGGCTTGCGTCCGAGCGGAGCGAAATCCCGGCGCGTGATGGCGGAGAGCGCGAAAGCGACATCCGGCACCGTCGCGGCAAACAGACCGAGCGTATCGATCGAGACCGAATAGGGTTTCAGGCCCGCTGTCGGAATAAGCCGATAGGACGGCTTCATCGCGGCGACGCCGTTATAGGACGCGGGCCGGATCACGGACCCGCCGGTCTGCGAGCCGAAAGACAGCGGCACCATCCCGGCCGCAACCGACGCCGCCGATCCCGCAGATGAGCCGCCCGGCGAAAAGGCGGCGTTGTGCGGATTCTTCGTCCCGGTGGGATCGGAGTGCGCGAAAGCCGTCGTCGTCGTCTTGCCGACGATGCTCGCGCCCGCGCCGCGGATCATCATGACCAGAGCGGCATCGGCCTTGGGCCGCCAACCCCGATAGATCGGCGAGCCGATTTCGGTCGGCATGTCCGCGGTGTCGATGGTGTCCTTGACGCCGACCGCGATGCCGGCAAGCGGACCGGTCGTTTTGCGCGCGGCCGCGAGCGCCCCTTCCCGATCGAGCGTGACGAACGCTCCGATCGCCGGGTCCTTCTCCTCGATCGCATCCAGCGCGCGGCGCACCGCGTCCTCGGCGGACAATTCGCCACGCGCGATCCGCGCGCGCAACGCCAGTATCGAGATCATATCATCGTCCTGCCCGTTCGCAGCATCGCGGAGCCAGGACGACGATGTCGTCCGTCTCCAATCATTGCGCTTATGAGACGATTCGTTTCCTGACGAACCCCGCTCGTCGAAACCCGGGGCGTCATTGACAACCGCACGGCTTCGGCTCTTAGTTTGCGCAGATAAAAAGAACAAGAAAGACCGCCCCAGAACCGATCCCATCACAACAACGCACGGTTCAATCACGGGAGAGACGTGGAGGAGAAACGGTGCAACGGAAGTCCGTGTTTTCAACGTCGGCGACCCGACGAACGCTCTTGACTGGCGCAGCGGGCGTTGCGGCCGCAACCATTCTCAAATACCCCGCGAATGCGGCCGAGTTCAACTTCAAGCTCGGCCACGACAATCCTGCAACCCACCCGGTCAATATCCGCGCGGTCGAGGCAGCGGAAAAGATCGGGAAGGACAGCAGCGGCCGGATCGAGGTCAAGGTCTTTCCGAACAACCAACTCGGCAATGACACCCAGATGATCTCGCAGCTGCGCTCCGGCGCGCTGGAATTCCTCCTGATCGGCGACAACATCCTTGCCAACGTGGTGCCGGCCTGCAATCTCGCCGGCCTGCCTTTTGCCTATAAAGGCTATCCGGACCTCTGGACGACGCTCGACGGGCCGTTTGGCAAGTACCTGAAAGGCCAGATCGAGAAAACCGGCCTGCATGCCTTCGAGAAGGGCTGGGACGTCGGGATGCGGCACGTCTTCACCACCTCGCGACCGGTCAACAATGTCGCCGACATGAAAGGGCTCAAGCTTCGGGTCCCGGAAGCCCCGATTCAACTCGCGACCTTCCGCGCGCTCGGCTCGTCGCCGACGCCGATCAATAACAGCGAGCTTTACACCGCGCTGCAGACCCATCTCATCGATGGCGCCGAGCAGCCGCTGATCTCGATCGAGGTTGCGCGATATTACGAGATCAGCAAATACATCTCTCTGACCAACCACCAGCCGACCTGCTGGGAATTGGTGGCGAACGGCACGGCCTGGCGCCGGCTGCCGAAGGACCTCCAGGACCTGGTGGCGAAGAATTTCGACGAGACCGCGCTCAGGGAGCGCCAGGATATGGCAAACGGCGAGAAGGACCTGGAGGAGAAGCTGAAAACCCAGGGCCAGCAGATCATCCAGCCCGACATCGAAAGTTTCAAGAAAACGATCGCGGATTCGGGCCTCTATAAGAAATGGCGCGACGATTACGGCACCGAGGGCTTCGACCTTCTCGAAAAAGCCGTCGGCAAGCTGGCTTGAAGACGCTCGCATCCTGAGCGCACGGGACGGGGCTCGTCTTCGATCGAGCCCCGTCTTCGTTCAGCGGACGGAGATCACATTTGGCGGAGGTCCGGACCGAAGAAGCGGTACTCCAGGAGTCGCCACATAGCCGGGACTACGGGCGTTCGCAGCGGTTCAGCACCCGGTACGGGCGCGCCGTGGACGCGGTGCTGAACTACGTGGTCGATCCGGCCGCAGCCGCGATCCTGCTGTTCGAAGTCTGCCTTCTCGCCGTCGCTGTGTTCGCCCGCTACGTCATGCACAACGCGCTGACCTGGGGTGACGAACTTGCGGTCGTTTTGTTTCTCTGGATGACGATGCTCGGGGCGACGAGTGCATTTCGCCGGGACGAGCATATGCGGCTTTCGGCGGTGACGAGCCGGCTGCATCCACGAGCTGCCGAAATCTGCGACATCCTGAATACGGTCCTGATCGTGATCTTCACGATCGAGCTTCTGATTGCAGTGGTGTGGCCGTCCTTCATTCCGGAGACGAGCAGTCTCGGGGAATTGCTGAAGAGCGTCTTCACGGGAGATTTCTTCGCGTCCGCCTATTTCGGCCAGGAATTCACCGACCTCCTTCCAGCCATGCAGATCCCGCGCGCCATCGCGACGGGCGGCATCGTGTTCGGCGTCGCCATGATGCTGCTGATTGCGCTCTGCCGATTAGTGGAAAGCGAACGCGCACTGACCTTGAAGATCGTTGCGATCGTGCTTGCCGCCTGCGTCCTGGTCTATCTCGGCCGCGGGCTTTTCCACGGGCTCGGCAACGCCAATCTCGTTCTCTTCTTCGTGGTGTTCGTCGCCGTCGAGATCGCGATCGGAATGCCGATCGCGTTCGCATTCGGCATCGCGACGCTCAACTATCTCGGCGTTGTGACCGATTTGCCGCTCAGCGTCATCGCGGGGCAGATGGACCAGGGCATGAGTAATCAGGTCCTGCTCGCCGTGCCGCTTTTCGTCCTGCTCGGACTGCTGATCGAAAATGCCGGCATCTCCAAACGGCTGATCGAGGCGATCTCCGCATTCTGCGGCCATTTGCGCGGCGGGCTGAACATCGTCCTGGTGGTCGCGATGTTTCTCGTCTCGGGTATTTCCGGCTCCAAACTCGCCGATATGGCGGCGGTCGCGCCGGTGCTGTTTCCGGAAATGGAACGGCGCGGCTATGCCCGCAGCGAAATGATCGCATTGCTGTCGACCTCCGGCGCGATGGCGGAATTGATTCCGCCGAGCCTCGTCCTCATCATCATGGGCACAGTGTGCAATCTGTCGATCCAGTCGCTGTTCACCGCGGGTTTGTTGCCGGCGGCGCTCGCCTCCGTCGCGCTCGTCATCGTCTCGCATTGGCGGTCGCGCGGGATCGATTATCTAATGGTGCCGCGCACGCCCTGGGCCGCGCGCGGCAAAGCCCTGTGGGTCGCGCTTCCAGGCCTCGTCCTGCCGTTCATCATCCGCTACTTCGTCGTCGAGGGCATTGCGACCGCAACCGAGGTCTCCACCATCGGCCTGATCTATACGCTGATCGTCGGCGTCTTCGTTTACCGCGAGTTCGAGTGGCGGCGGATGTATCCGATGTTACGCGAGACGGCGCGGCTCACCGGCGCCATCATGCTCATCATCTCCATGGCGACCGCGATGGGCTGGGCGCTGACGCAATCCGGATTTGCGGCGACTTTGTCCGAAATCCTTTCGCACGCCTCCGGCGGCGCCCCGGCCTTCCTCGCGCTTTCCATCATCCTCTTCATCGTACTCGGATCGGTGCTGGAAGGCGTTCCCGCCATCGTATTGTTCGGGCCGCTTCTGTTTCCGATCGCCGAACGCGTCGGCGTCAACGAGATCCATTATGCGATCGTGACGTTGCTCGCGATGAGCATCGGTCTCTTCGCGCCGCCCTTCGGGGTCGGCTATTACGGCGCATGCGCAGTCGGCAAATGCGAGCCCGATGCGGCGGCGCTCGCCATCCTGCCCTATGTCCTGGCGCTGCTGCTCTCGGTGATCGTGATCGCCGCAATCCCCTGGATTTCCACGGGCTTCCTCTAGTCCTACTGAGTCAGAAAGT
>PLJS01000155.1 GCA_003140315.1 Hyphomicrobiales bacterium | reverse complement strand
CTAGCTGACCACGGCGCGGCGTCGTGATCACACACAGTACGCCCGAGTCGTCGGCCCGGCGCGCTTTCGCACGCCTGAGCGTGAAGAGAGGCTGGACGCAGCATGATCCCCGATGAAGCAGTCATCCTCTGGCAGAATGACACCTGGGCCGTGACCGACATCGGCCTGGAGCATAGGGGCCGGGTCGATTACGTGATCCCCAAGAAGGATCTGCTAGAGGTCCGTCCGGGGGACAGGGTGAGCCGGGCGGCGGCTTGGCCGCAGCAGCTGGCCGATAAGACCTGGCTCGCGGATCTCGAAGCGTTCATCGTCGCCTTCGAGGCGGCGGTTCGCATCCATCACCCCGAGGAAACGGGGGCGATCGATCTCGCAGCGGGCGCCGCTCAAGCACGGACCCGGCGCCGAATAATCCTGGCCGAAAGGGGCGGGCGCTTACACGGACGAGCAACTGACGTGGCTCAACGCGATCCGCGATCATCTGGCCGTCAACGCCGAAGTCATACGCCTATGCCTGCGCGCTGATGAGAGAGACCACGTCCTAGTGGATGAAATCTGACATCAAGAAAAAATATGCTTAGATACATGCATATCTTGTTCAGTCAAAAATCGTAGGGTGAAGCCGCCAGGCCGGAAAGCCTTGTTATTTAAGGATAATCGTGTGCTTTCGAAGCTAGCGACTGCTATAGGTACTTCTTATCCAGCATCACATGAATCCCCTTATTCCCGTTGACCACCTGCGTGACGCGCAGGTCGGCGGCGAGACTGCAGAGCGTGTAGGCGTCCTCGCGCGATAGATTAGTGCGCCGGCAGATCAGCGCGATCATGTCGCGCAGCGCGATCACCACGCAATCGTCGAGGTCGGGATCGAACGCCATGGTCATGATGTGGGTCGGCGTCTCGGCCATCGGCCATTCGAGCGACAGGTCGGGGCGCAGGTGCAGCTCGAACGTGCCGATCAACCCGGTCTCGATCGCCGTGACGCAGACCTCGCCGTCGCCCTGCACGCCGTGGCCGTCGCCGACCGAGAACAGCGCGCCGTCGTGGTGGATCGGGAGATAGAGCGTGGTGCCCGCGACGAGCTCCTTGTTGTCGAGATTGCCACCATTGCGCCGCGGCGGCAGCGTCGAGACCATGCCCCAGCCGGACGGCGGCGCCGTCCCCATCACGCCGAAGAACGGCTTAAGCGGCAGGTCGAGCCCCCACGGCAAGCGGCCGGTCATCGTGTGCTTGTCGAGCGGGATGTGAATGAGGCGCTTCTCGTGGAAGTCGTCCGGCAGCGCGCCCGAGAGCGGCCGGATCATGTTGTAGCCCCAGTCGTAATGAAGCTCGATTTGCTTGATGCGCACCTCGAGCGCCTGCCCGGCCTTGGCGCCCTTGACGGCCACCGGCCCGGTGCAGATGTGGCCGGGCAGCTTCTGCGTCACGCTTCTGTGGATCGCGGCGAGCGGGGGCGGCACGGCAAGCGGGGCGGCCGGCATCTGGTCGGCCATGCCGGACACGGTCGAGATCGTGACGGTGTCGCCGCTCTCCACGGTGAGCAGCGGCTTCAGCGCCGCATCGAAGAAGCCCCAATGCACCGTCTCCGGGCCGGCATCGAGCCGATGGTTCGCCATTCCAGTCCCCCAAGTTCCGGCGCGGCTACCATTTATGAAAGATGAAGAATGCGCCAGCGGAAATGAAAGCAAAGCCGACCAGATGATTCCATCCGATCGCCTCCTTGAGATAGACGATTGAAAATCCGGCGAACACCAGCAGCGTGATCACCTCCTGCATGGTCTTGAGTTGCGCCGTCGAATAGACAGCGCTGCCGTAGCGGTTGGCCGGCACCGCGAAACAATATTCGATGAAGGCAATCGCCCAGGCCGCCAGGATCACGCCCCAGAGCGGCACCTCCTTGAACTTCAGGTGGCCGTACCAGGCCGTCGTCATGAACACGTTGGAGCAGATCAGCAGCCCGATCGGCAGCAGGTAAGGCGACGAGAACGAGAACGGCATGGCCCGAGAATCCTGTTTGCGGGAAGGATAGTTCTAGCAGACGCGAGCGCGTCGTTCATTCCGCGGGCTCGCAACGAGCTTGGCGGGCGCGGTCCCGCACGCCTCGGCCGTCAACTGCCGCGTCACGAGCCACAGAAGCAGCGCGAGCAGCGCGATCGCGCCGAGCACCAGAAACGAGGCCGAATAGCCGAAATGTTCGGCGATCAGGCCGCCGAGCGCGGGACTGAGCGCCGCGCCGATCCCCTGGGCCGTCATGACGGCGCCGAGCCCGGCATTGACATGACCCGTGCCGGCGAGGATTCGCGCGACAAGGCCCGGCACCGCGACGCCGAGAAGTCCCGCGCCGACCCCGTCGAGCATCTGCACCGGTCCAAGCCCGATCGGGCTGGTCACGACCGCCGCCGCCACGCGGCGGATCGGCAGCGCGATCAGCGCGAGCAGGAATACGATCCAGTAGCCGCGCTGCTCGGCAAGCCGCGCGGCGAGCAGCGCCATCGGGATCATCGAGAGCTGCGCGATCACGATGGTGGCGCTGGTGAAGGCGCTCGGATCGCCCGCGCCACGTGCCACCAGCGATTGCCCGAGCAGCGGCAGCATCGCGGCATTGCCGAGGTGGAACAGCGCGACGGTCGCCGCCAGCACGAGCAGCGGCGCGGACGTGACCAGCACCGAGAATCCCTTGCCGGGCGTTCCTTCCTTCTCGGCGAGGCCGCGCGCCGCGCGATGGTCGATGTCCTTTGGGTCGATCAGCGCCGTCGCGGCGAGTGAGCCGACCGCCATGACGGCCAACACGATGAAGACCGCACCGAGGCCGAAGGCATAGCCGGCGACACCCGCGAGGATCGCCGCCACCACATTGCCAGCATGGTTGAACGCCTCGTTGCGGCCGAGTTGATGCGCGTAGCCCTTTTGTTTCACGAGCCCGAGCGTGATTCCCGCGATCGCGGCCGGGATGGTGGCACCCGCAAGGCCGCTAAGCACCAGGGCAGCCGCCGTCATCGCGAAGGACGGCGCGAGCAGGATCGCGATCGAGGCCGCGACCACGACCATCGCGGCCGCGGCCGCGGCCATGATGGCGCGCTTGGCGCGGGTCTTGTCCACCAGCGCGCCGGCCGGCGTGGTCGCGACCATTCCGGCGAGTCCGCCGATGGTCATGACGGCCCCGATCGCGGACGGCGACCAGCTTTCCGACTGCAGATATACGCCGAGGAAGGGCCCGAGCCCGTCGCGCACGTCCGCCATGAAGAAATTGAGCGCCGCAAGCGCGCCGGTCGAACGGGTCATCGTATCGACGCGCAGAATCCGCGCGATCCTGGATTTGGAGTTGCGCCGAGCGCAGAACGCGCCCACAGGCAAAGCGTTCCGGCCTCACTGTCGCAATTCCGTGCCAATTTCGTATTGTTCTGCCTCCTCGGCACGGAGGCGACCCGACACGCCTGCACGCCCGGTCCCTCGTGCGCTCGCACCCGGGCGGGCGCTTCAACATTGTTCGGCTTTGCCGACCGCATCAAGACGGACGAGAGGATCGATGGCCTTGCTGCGACCGCGTGCCCTGGCAACCTGTGTCGTGATGGCTGCGCTTGCGCTGTTGCCCGCAGCCGGCGTCGCGGAGCAAGCCGCCTACCGGCCCTACAAGCCGGTCGCCGTCACGCTGGCGGGGCTCGTGACCGATAAATCCCTCGACGTCTTCCGCAAGCAGCTTGCCGGCATCGTGCAGCGCAAGGACCGCGCGGCGCTCGCCAAGATCGTCGCCGCGAAGGATTTCTTCTGGGAAGGCGATCTCGGCGCGGTGTTCGACCCGAAGAAGTCCGGCGTCGACAATTTGACGGCCGCGCTGCGGCTCCCGGACGCCGACGGGCGCGGCTGGGCCGCGCTTGGCGCCTTCGCGGCCGAGACCACGGTCGCCCGCAGCACCACCAACGCGGAGGCGCGCTGCGCGCCTGCACAGCCCGATTACGAGGACGCCGACCTCGCCGAGCTGACCGAAGCAACCGACACCGACGTGGTCGACTGGAGCTATCCGCGCGCCGCCGGTCTGCAGGCCCGCGCCACGGCTGCCGCGAGCGCGCCCGCGATCGAAACGCTCGGGCTCTATCTCGTTCGCGTGCTCGGCTACGAGAGCAAGGATCGCTCCGAAAGAGACCGCGCCTGGATACGCATCGCGACTCCCGGCGGCAAGATCGGCTATCTCCCGCCCGCCTCACTCGTCTCACCACTCTCCGACCGGCTCTGCTTCGCCAAGGACGGGAACGCCTGGCGCATCATCGGATACACCGGCACGGGCGACTGAACGAGCGCGAAGCGACGGCTCGATCCTGACATCGAGCTTTGCATCGTCGTATTCGCCCGTCGGCGACGCGTGAGCGTTGCGTTA
>PLJS01000190.1 GCA_003140315.1 Hyphomicrobiales bacterium | reverse complement strand
AACCTCTGTGACGAGGTACTAGTCGTGTCGCGGGGACGTCAGCCGATACACGCCCTTGAAGTCGCGTGGGTCGACCGGCTTGCCTTTGCGCAGAATGATGATGCGGCCCTGTTCGGCGAGCGTAACCGCGACGCGGCGGATCGGCTGCATCAGCGGGCCCCACTGATCCGGATGGGCGCCGCCGAGGGCGCGAGCGGCCTCGGTCGGATCGACGGTCTTGCCGGGCCCGCGCTCTCCGATCAGGCGCATCAGCGCGGCCTCGATGGCGTTCGCGTCGGGCCGTTCCGCAGGTTGATTCTCCATGGGGTGAGGCATCGCGCATCTACCGAGCGGGAGCAAGCGGCGCCCGCTCGGTCGTGCATTTCGTTCGAAGAGGTCGTGGGGTCCAGGCCTAGAAATTCGAACAGTTGGACCCGAACACGTGACCCTCGGCATCCTTCATGTCCCGGCACATCAGTCCCGGATTGTCCGGATCGGGATACAAATGCTCGACCGTCGTGTGGTCGAAGCGCCAGCCGTGGCCGGCCATGCAGCGCTTGAAGACCGCCGAGGTCCGCACGCCGTTCTGCGGTGCGCCATATCGCGCCGCGCAGGCGTCGACGTCGGCGTGCAGCTCGAAGTCGCTGCGCGGTTGTTTCAGCACATTGGTGTAGGTGTCGTTGTCGGCATGCGCGCTGAGCGCACCGCCGAACAGCAACACGGCGACAAGGGCGAGACGTTTCATCGTATCCTCCATCTAATCTAGGCGTCTGTTGTTCCGTCGCTCGCCATGAAGGTGCCGGTTCAAAATCCTCGCGTTACAAATTGGAAATGCTCGGCCTTCGCCCGCATTGGATAAAACGAACGATCGTGCTATTTTCGGCCCATGACCGATCTCGCGAAAGGCGACCGCACGCATGCGCGCATCCTCGACGAGGCGGTCGAGCTCGCGAGCATCAATGGGCTCGGCGCGCTGACGATCGGCCCGCTCGCCGAGCGACTCGGTTTATCGAAGAGCGGTTTGTTCGCGCATTTCCGTTCCAAGGAGGCGTTGCAGGTCGAAACGCTCGACCGGGTCGCTGCGCGCTTCCGCGACTTCGTCACCGAGCCGGTGCGGACTGAGCCGGACAAGACACGGCGGCTTGCCGTGTTCTTCGAACGCTGGATTGCGTGGCTCGACCGCTCGGGCCTTTCGGGGGGATGTCCGATCCTTGCGGCGGCGATCGAGTTCGACGACGTGCCGGGGCCGGTGCGCGACGCGGCGGCGCGCCATTTCGGCGAGCTGCACCGGCTGATCGTCCGCTTCGCGCGCGCGGCGCGGCCGCACGGCGACGTGGACGCGATCGCGGCGAGCGTGTCCGGGCTCGCGATGTCGCATCTCGTGCGCATGCGGCTCCTCGGCGAGCATCGCGCCCGCGCCGTCACGATGCGCGCCTTTGGTGCGCTGCTGGCGGGTGCCTGAAGGCTTTTTGTCCGCCTTGGGGCGTGGAACTCAGGCCACCGGCCCGGCGTTATCCTCCGCGCCGGCATGCGAGCCGGCGATCCTCAGCGGAGGACAGGCTTATGGCCACGCATACGCACTTTCATGAGCAGGAACGGGTTTCGAGCGCCATGAGCATGCTGATGGCGCTGGCGATCGTCTCGGCGCTCGCGTTCTGGCTCGTCCTGCTGCCGTACTAAAGGTCCATCGCGCGCCGGGCGTCGGAACGGAACTGGCGCCACCACATCACGAAGACGACGGCCGCTGTCGTAACCATCAACACGTACGGGCTGACGAACCACCCAAGATAGCCGAGCGCGAAGAAGAATGCGCGCTGGCCATGGTTGAAATGACGTCCCGCCGACGCGAACAGCGTCGCGGTGCGGAGTACATGCGTTTCCGCCTCGGGCGTGTCCTTCTCGCGCGCCGGCGGCGCCGCGCCGAGCAGGATCACGACGTAATTGAACAGCCGATACGACCAGGCAAACTTGAAGAATGCATAGACCAGGATCACGGCGAGGCCGATCGACTTGAGCTCCCACAGCACCCGCGTCGTCGGGATACCGATCGGCAGCATCGCGATCACGCCGAGCGCCTCGTCGGTCGAGCGCAGGATGGTCAGCGCGCCTCCGATTGCGAGTAGCGAGGTTGACGCGAAGAAGGCAGTGCCGTTCTGCAGCGCCGCGATCACCTGCATGTCGACCATGCGCATCTCGCGGTCCAGCATGCGGCGCATCCAGACCAGGCGGTAGCGGTTCATCGTGGCGTTCAGGCTCTCGCGCTTCTTCGGGATGTATTCGACGTGGATCGCGTAGACGGTCCAGGTCAGCACGAACCAGGCGAGCGCGAGCAGATCGGGGAGGCCGATGACCATGCGCAATGCTGCCTTGCCGGCGCGCATTTCACAACTAGATGCTATGGTCTGGCCGACCGCACCGGAGACCATCCATGCCGCAGACCATCACGACGGGCTATCGGGCCCTGCTCGATCAGGCCGAGCGCGAGATCGAGACCCTCAACGTGGACGAGGCGCGCAAGCTGCACGGCCGCGACGATGTCGTGTTCGTCGACCTGCGCGATCCGCGCGAGCGCGAGCGCGAAGGCAAGGTGCCGGGCGCGTTCCACTGCACCCGCGGCATGCTGGAATTCTGGATCGACCCGGCGAGCCCCTATCACAAGCCGGTCTTCGCCGAGGACAAGAAATTCGTGTTCTTCTGCGCCGGCGGCTGGCGCTCGGCGCTCGCTGCGCAGACCGCGCACCATATGGGGCTCAAACCCGTCGCGCACATCAAGGGCGGGTTTGGCGAATGGAAGAAATCCGGGGCGCCGGTGGAGGAGCCGGTGGAGAAGAAGGCTTGAGTCATTCGCGCCGCTGATCGCCTGCATCAGCATATTTCGCTTGATCGTTGTGCGCGGCGCCGTGATCTTTCGGTCACCTCACCCTGAGGAGCCCGCCGGAGCTTGGCGAAGGCGGGCGTCTCGAAGGGCGAGGTGACGGAGACTGTTGCCATCCTTCGAGACGCGGTCCTGCGGACCGCCCCTCAGGATGAGGGCAGAGAGTAGGCGGACATGCTGAAACTCATCATCGGCAACAAGAACTATTCCTCCTGGTCGATGCGGCCGTGGATCGGCCTCCGGGCCGCCGGCATTCCGTTCGACGAGGACGTGATCTCGCTCTACGTCGCGGGCGGCAAGGAGCAGATCCTCAAACATTCCCCCGCCGGCAAGGTGCCGGTGCTGATCGACGGTGCGGTGCAGGTCTGGGAATCGCTCGCGATCCTGGAATATGCGGCCGAGAAATTCCCCGCCGCCGGCCTGTGGCCATCCGATCCCGCGGCGCGCGCGCATGCCCGCGCGATCTCGACCGAGATGCATGCGGGCTTTGCGGCGCTGCGTAATGAATGCGGCATGATCATGTGGCGCCCGCCGGGCAAGAAAGCGCTTTCGCCGGACGCGCTGGCGAACATCGCGCGCGTGCAGGAGCTCTGGACCGACGCGCGGGCGCGTTTCGGGGCAGGGGGGCCGTTCCTGTTTGGCAAATTTTCGGCTGCGGATGCGATGTACGCGCCGGTCGTGTCGCGCTTTGCCACCTACATGATCGACGTGTCGGCGCCGGTCGCGACCTACATGGCGGCGATGACGTCGCTCTCGGCCTGGCGCGAGTGGCGGCGCGGCGCGCTCGCCGAGACCTGGGTTATCCCGAAATTCGAGGAGAGCTTTCCCGTAGTGCCACGACTCCCGGCGGACGCCGCGTGAAACTCGTCATCGGCAACAAGAACTACTCCTCCTGGTCCTTGCGCCCGTGGCTCGTGCTGAAGCGCACCACGGTCGACTTCGACGAGGTGGTGATCCCGCTCTATCAGCCCGGGAGCCGGGAGACGATCCTCAAATACTCGCCCTCGGGGCGGGTCCCGGCATTGCACCATGGCGCGATCACGGTATGGGAGAGCCTGGCGATCTGCGAATACCTCGCCGAATCCTTCCCGAATTTCGAGCTGTGGCCGAAAGACCCGGCGGCGCGCGCGACCGCGCGCGCCGTCAGCGCCGAGATGCATGCCGGGTTCCGCGCCTTGCGCGAGCATTTTCCGATGAATATCCGCTCGATCTTTGCGAACCGTGAGTTCGATCCCGAAATTCAGGCCGACATCAACCGGATCATGTCGATCTGGCGCGATTGCCGCACCCGGTTCGGGGAAGGACAAGGCGAGTTCCTGTTCGGCAACTTCACGATCGCCGACGCGATGTTCGCTCCGGTCGTGACGCGCTTTCGCAC
>PLJS01000031.1 GCA_003140315.1 Hyphomicrobiales bacterium | reverse complement strand
GGATCGCCGACCTGCACGGTCGGACGCTTGCTCTCCGAATCCTCGCCGAATTCCGCCGACGCCATGCTGGCACCATGGATGCCGTCGCGCCCGGTCTTGGAGCCGAGATAGACGATCGGCATGCCGACACCCGAGGCCGCCGCATAGAAGATCTTGTCGGCATCCGCGAGCCCGACCGCCATCGCGTTGACGAGGTTGTTGCCGTCGTAACGCGAATGGAAACGCACCTGGCCGCCGACGGTCGGAACGCCAAAGGAGTTGCCGTAGCCGCCGACGCCCGCGACCACGCCGGACACGAGATGCCGGGTCTTTGGATGCTTCGGATCACCGAAGGAGAGCGCGTTGAGGCACGCGATCGGCCGCGCCCCCATGGTGAACACGTCGCGCAGGATACCGCCGACGCCGGTCGCAGCCCCCTGATAGGGCTCGATGTAACTCGGGTGGTTGTGGCTCTCCATCTTGAATACGACCGCGAGCCCATCGCCGATGTCGATGACGCCGGCGTTCTCGCCCGGCCCCTGGATCACGCACGGCCCGGTGGTCGGCAGCGTACGCAGATGGATCTTCGAGGACTTGTAGGAGCAGTGCTCGTTCCACATCGCCGAGAAGATGCCGAGCTCGGTGATGGTCGGCTCGCGGCCGATCAATTGCAGGATGCGCTCGTATTCCTCGGGCTTGAGGCCGTGCTCGGCGACCAGCGCGGGGGAGATTTTCGGTTCGTTCGGGATCATGCCGCCTGCGCGAAATGCGCCACCAGGCCCGCGAACAGGCCGCGCCCGTCGGTGCAGCCGACGGCCGCTTCGACGTGATTCTCCGGGTGCGGCATCAGGCCGAGTACGTTGAGCTCATCGTTGAGCACGCCGGCGATTGCGTTCATCGCGCCGTTGACGTTCCATGTGTCGTCGCGCTTGCCGTCCGGGTCGGAATAGCGAAACAGCACACGGCCTTCCGATTCGATCCGCGCGATAGTTTCAGGCGCGGCGAAATAGTTGCCCTCCCCGTGCGCGACCGGCACGCGGATTACCTGGCCGGCATTGTAGCCGCGCGTGAACGCCGTGTCGGAGCGCTCGATCTTGAGGCACACCTCGCGGCAGATGAAGCGCACGCTGGCGTTACGCTGGAGCACGCCCGGCAACAGCCCCGCCTCGCACAGGATCTGGAATCCGTTACATACACCCATGACGAGGCCACCGCGCGCCGCATGCGCGCGCACCGCCTCCATGACCGGCGCATGCGCGGCGATTGCGCCACAGCGCAGGTAATCGCCATAGGAGAAGCCGCCCGGCAACACGACGAGGTCCGTGCCGGCCGGCAACTCGCGGTCCGCGTTCCAGACGAGCGCAGGCTCGCGGCCCGAGACGAGCCTGAGCGCATGCGCCATGTCGCGCTCTCTGTTCGATCCGGGGAAGACGACGACGGCGGATTTCATGGCGATGACCTAGTGCGAGTCGCGGCCATCATCAACCGGTCACCTCAACGCGGTAATTCTCGATCACCGTGTTGGCGAGCAGCTTCTCGGCCGCGTCCTTGAGCGCCGCCTCGGCCTTGGCGGCGTCGCCCTCGCCGAGCTCGATGTCGAACACCTTACCCTGCCGCACGCTCGCCACGCCCGCGACGCCGAGCGACTTGAGCGCGCCCTCGATCGCCTTGCCCTGCGGATCGAGCACGCCGGATTTGAGGGTGACGGTGACGCGGGCTTTCATCGATTTCTCTGCCTCCGAGAGGGCGAAAACGCGACGGGGGCCAACCGGCCCCCGCGTAGCATTGTCGTCGGACGGGCTCAACCCTCGCCTATCAGCTCTTCACCAGCACCGGTCCGGTGCCCTGCGGGCGCTCGTTCTCGGACATGATGCCGAGGCGTTTCGCCACTTCGGTGTAGGCCTCCAGGAGCCCGCCGAGATCGCGGCGGAAACGGTCCTTGTCGAGCTTGTCGTTGGTCTTGATGTCCCACAGCCGGCACGAATCGGGCGAGATCTCGTCCGCCACTACGATCCGCATCATGTCGTTTTCCCACAGCCGCCCCGTCTCCATCTTGAAGTCGACGAGACGGATGCCGACGCCGAGGAACACGCCGGAGAGGAAGTCGTTGACGCGGATCGCCAGCGCCATGATGTCGTCGATCTCCTGCGGCGTCGCCCAGCCGAACGCCGTGATGTGCTCTTCGGAGACCATCGGGTCGTTGAGCTGATCGTTCTTGTAATAGAACTCGATGATCGAGCGCGGGAGCTGCGTTCCTTCCTCGATGCCCAGCCGCGTCGCGAGCGAGCCCGCCGCGACGTTGCGCACCACGACCTCGAGCGGAATGATCTCGACCTCGCGGATCAACTGCTCGCGCATGTTGAGCCGGCGGATGAAGTGCGTCGGCACGCCGATCTCGTTTAGGTGCTGGAACACGTATTCGGAGATGCGGTTGTTGAGGACGCCCTTGCCTTCAATGATCTCGTGCTTCTTCGCGTTGAAAGCTGTCGCGTCGTCCTTGAAGTGCTGGATCAACGTGCCCGGCTCAGGTCCCTCATAGAGGACTTTCGCCTTGCCTTCATAGATGCGGCGACGGCGGCTCATCGGAATGTACCGTGGCTTGAGGAAATCCATGATGCCGTGACTCCGTAAATCAAGCGCGAGTTCGGCGGTGGGACCGGGCGGTACGACTCACACNNGCACAATCGCCGCACAATCGCCGATCCTCGCGTACAAACGGCGCCACTGTGCGCGCATCCGCCATGTTGATTTGTGCATGCCACAGCGATATGGCAAGGCACGTTTCCAAACATCCGGCAGCGACGAGGCGGACATGACGACCTTCGACAAGCGCGAGGAAGGATTCGAGAAGAAGTTCGCCCACGACGAAGAGCTGCGCTTCAAGGCGAACGCGCGGCGCAACAAGATGCTCGGACTCTGGGCCGCCGAAAAGCTCGGCCTCGCGGGCGACGCCGCGAACGCTTATGCCAAGGACGTCGTGATGGCCGACTTTGAGGAAGGCGGCGATGAGGATGTCTTCCGCAAGGTGCGCAAGGACCTCGACGCCAAGGGCGTCGCGTCATCCGATCAGGAGATTCGCCGCACGATGACCGACCTAATGGAGAAGGCGATCGCCGAGATCAAGGCGACGGGCTGACGGCACCGCACGTGGCAACGCTCCCCGGCTTTTCTCTCGCGGCGCGCCTGCGCGCTGGCGAAACAGTGCATTCGGCCTGGTGCGGGCTCGGCAGTCCGATCGTCGCCGAGATGATCGCGCGTGACGGCTTCAACACGGTCGCACTCGACGCGCAACACGGGTTGTGGGACTTCGCCGCGATGCGCGACGCGATCGTGGCGATCCGCGACGGCGGCGCGGCGCCGATGGTGCGCATCGCGCTCAACGACTTCGGTACCGCGAGCCGTCTGCTCGACGTCGGTTGCGAGGGCGTGATAGCGCCGTTCATCAACACCGCCCAGGACGCGCGCGCCTTCGCGGCGGTCGCGAAATATCCGCCGCTCGGCGAGCGCAGTTTCGGCCCGATGCGCGCGATGACGCTCGCCGGCATCGCGAACCCGAAGGACTATGTGGCGCAGGCAAATGACAACATCGTCGCGCTCGCGATGATCGAGACGCGCGCGGCGGTCGAGAACATCGAGGCAATCGCCGCGACGCCGGGCATCGACGGGCTGTTTCTCGGACCGGTCGACATGTCGCTCACGCTTTCCGGCGGCAACACGCTCGATCCCAACGCGCCGGACGTCGAGCGCGTGCTTGACCGCATGATCAAGGCGACGAAGGACGCGGGCAAGATCGCCGGCACCTATTGCTTCGAGGCTGCGCACGCGGCGGCTTACGAACAGCGCGGCGTGCGCTTCTTCCTGATCGGCAGCGACACGGCGTTCCTGGCGGCAGGCTCGCGCGCCGCGCTCGCTGCGTTAAAGCGCTCCTGATATCGCCGCATCCAGCGAGTCGAGGACGCCCGCCACGTCCTGCTCCAGCTCGCCTTGCCTTATCTGCACCACGCGATAATCGCGTTCGCGCAGCCACGCATGCCGATCCGCACGCGATTTCGCCGCAGCCTCGCTTTCGCTGTGCGGCAAGATGTCGATCACGACACGCTGGGAAAATGAGACGAAGTCATTGATGTGGGGGCCGACCGGCGTCTGCCGCTTGAACAGCCCAGCGAAGCGGCGGTCCTTCGTCAACCCATCCCACAGCGCGCGCTCGGCATCGGTCGGATTTCGCCGCAACAGCCGCGAGAGCCCGCGCGCGGGTCCGCGCGTCCCCGGCACGCGACCGAGGCCGTGCTCGGCAAGCAGTTCGCGCAACGCGCCTGCCTCCTGCCCGTCGAGCACGCCGCCGGCCGCCGGACCCTTGCGTCCCTCGGCGATCGCCATGATCACGCCGTGCAGGGTCTGGATATCCTGCTGCGTCGGCTGCATGCGCGAGAAGATGTTGCGCAGATTGATCTGCATCGTCGCGCGCTTGTCTGGCGGGCGGAAGAACTCGACCCGCTCCAGTTCGCGCTCCAGGTTGCCGAAGAAGGCGAGCAACTGCTCGCGCGGCGCGGCATCCGACTTACTCGGCATCACGAACGGCAACGCACCGCCGGACGCAAGCTTGAACCACTCATAGCCGACGATCACGACCGCCTGCGCGAGATTGAGCGACGCGAAAGCCGGATTGACCGGTAACGTGATGATGCGGTCGGCGAGTGCGACCTCGTCATTCTCGAGCCCGTTGCGCTCGCGTCCGAACATCAGCCCGACGCTCTCGCCGGCGGCGATCTTTTCCGCCGCGATGCGCGCCGCTTCGTCGGCGCCCACGACGGGCTTGGCCTGGTCATGCGCCCGCGCGGTCGCGGCGAACACATAATTGAGATCGCCGATCGCGTCCTCGAGCGTCTCATGCAGCGTTGCCTGCGCGAGCACGCGATCGGCGCCCGCCGCGACGGCGCGCGCCTTCTCGCTCGGCCAGGCGGCACGCGGGCGCACGAGGCGCAAACGCGCAAGCCCGAAATTCGCCATCGCGCGCGCGACCGACCCGATGTTCTCGGGGAGTTGCGGCTCGACCAGGATCACGGCCGGTCCCGGCCGCTCGACCCAATTGCGCGTCTTGTCGGTCCCGGCGCCGGGCACGTCGTCTCCTTGAGGCTCGCGGCTTTGCGCGAATTTACCCGCCATTAACCATGTCATCTCATGGTGCACGGCGCGGCAAAAGAGGGCGGCGATGAAGATTCTCATCGGCACGCCGGCTTACGGCGAGACGGTCACCACGACCTATTGCGAAGCGCTGTTCTGGCTGTTCGATCATTTCCACAAGAACCATCCTCATATCAGTCTCGAGCACAAATTCCTCTCCTTCTCGCTTCTGCCCTATATGCGCAATTATTTCGCGAGCCGCGTCCTCAACGACGCGAGCTACACGCATCTTCTGTTCATCGATGCCGACATGGGCTTCGGGCCGACGCTGATCGAGCACATGATCGCGGCCGACAAGCCGGTGGTTGGCTGCATCTATCCGCGCCGCGCGCTCGATCTCGCGCAGGTCTACGCGCTGCGTGACCGCGTCGATGACATCAAGGTCGCAAGCCTGGTGGCGCAGGACTACGTCGGCGCCGGGACATCGATCGACTTCGGCGAGGAACTCGGCCTCGGCGACAAGTTCGACATCGAAAAGATTGCGGTCGAAGGACCCGCAGTGCGCGTGAAGCATGCCGGCACCGGCATCATGCTGATCAAGCGCGAGGTCTTCGAGCAGCTCAAGGCGCGCTACCCGGAGCTGTGGTCCGAGCATACTGAGCAGAGCTATCGGAAGCTCGGGCTTGAGGGCGGCGTGCTGCAGTGCTTCGAGACCATGCCGGACAAGCACGGCATCTATATCGGCGAGGATCTGGCGTTCTGCAATCGATGGGTCCAGGGCTGCGGCGGCGAGATCTGGTCGGTCGTAACCGAGACCATCGTGCATGTCGGCACCAGCCGTTTCGTTGGCCGGTTCCTCACCAAGCTCGAGCACGGCCTCGCCTGAGCGGCGGCCTTGAGCGGCGCTCCGTGCTTGTGGAATAACCTCGGCCTTGCATCAAAGCTCGGCTTTGACCTGCTAGCGGCGGATGCTATAGCCACGCCCGCCGGGCGGGGACGGCGCCGCGCGCCAGCCTCTCCCCGATCCGCCTAGTTCCCGCGCTATCAGGAAGGCCCTCCCCCCATGGCGAAGATCAAGGTTGCCAATCCGGTCGTCGAGATGGACGGCGACGAGATGACCCGCATCATCTGGCAGCTCATCAAGGACAAGCTGATCCATCCTTATCTCGACATCGACCTTCTTTATTACGATCTCAGCGTTGAGAAGCGCGACGAAACCAACGACCAGATCACGATCGACGCCGCGAACAAGACCAAAGAGGTAGGCGTCGCGGTCAAGTGCGCGACGATCACGCCGGACGAAGGCCGCGTGAAGGAATTCAAGCTGAAGGAGATGTGGCGCTCGCCCAACGGCAC
>PLJS01000300.1:24248-33651 GCA_003140315.1 Hyphomicrobiales bacterium | reverse complement strand
CGCAAGGCCAAGACCTCGAACCCACTGTTCCTGCTCGACGAGGTCGACAAGATGGGCGCCGATTTCCGCGGCGATCCGTCCTCGGCGCTGCTCGAGGTGCTCGACCCCGAGCAGAACCACACCTTCAACGATCACTATCTGGAGGTCGACTACGACCTCTCGAACGTGATGTTCATCACGACGGCGAACACGCTCAACATCCCGCCGCCTTTGATGGACCGCATGGAGATCATCCGCATCGCGGGTTACACCGAGAACGAGAAGGTGGAGATCGCGCGCAAGCATCTGATCCCGAACGCCATCACCAAGCACGGGCTCGACGTGAAGGAGTGGTCGATCGACGATGACGCGCTCAAGCTGCTGATCCGCCGTTACACGCGCGAGGCCGGCGTGCGCAATCTCGAGCGCGAGCTCTCGACCTTGGCTCGCAAGGCCGTGAAGGAGCTGATGCTCAACAAGAAGACCAAGGTGGTCAAAGTCACCGAGGCCAACCTCTCCGATTATCTCGGCGTGCCGAAGTATCGCTACGGCGAGATCGAGGAGAAGGATCAGATCGGCGTCGTGACCGGGCTTGCGTGGACCGATGTCGGCGGTGAGCTGCTCACCATCGAAGCCGCCATGATGCCCGGCAAGGGCCGCATGACGGTCACCGGCAACCTGCGCGACGTGATGAAGGAGTCGATCTCGGCTGCGGCGTCCTATGTGCGCTCAAGAGCGATCGCCTTCGGCATCGAGCCGCCGTGGTTCGACAAGCGCGACATCCACGTGCACGTGCCGGAAGGCGCGACGCCGAAGGATGGCCCGTCGGCCGGCGTCGCCATGGTGACGGCGATCGTGTCGGTGATGACCGGCATCTCGGTGCGCCGCGATCTCGCCATGACCGGCGAAATCACGCTGCGCGGCCGCGTGCTGCCGATCGGCGGCTTAAAGGAGAAGCTGCTCGCCGCGCATCGCGGCGGCATCAAGACGGTGCTCATCCCCGAGGAGAACGCCAAGGATCTCGTCGAGATCTCCGACCAGATCAAGGGCGGGCTCGAGATCGTTCCGGTCTCGCGCATGGATGAGGTGCTGGCCAGGGCGTTGACGCGTAAGCCCGAGCCGATCGAATGGGACGAGGTCGCGGCCGCGAAGGCGGTGGTGCCCCCGGTCGAGGAAGATACAGCCGGCGTGATCGCGCATTGATCCCGCACTTGCCGGACGAAACATGAAGCGGCGCCCTTCGGGGCGCCGCTTTGCATTTGGGACGGGGCGGCGCTAGATCGTCGCGACCGCAAGGATGCGGGATCGGGCGATTAGCTCAGTTGGTAGAGCGCCTGCTTTACACGCAGGATGTCGGCGGTTCGAGTCCGTCATCGCCCACCAGCCTTTGCCGCGACGTGGCGAAGGCGGCTGCGGCAGGTAGGCCAGCCCGTTTACCACCTGCATTCACTCCGGGACCGGCACGTCGAACGTGTTGAGCGTGATCGAGACCAGACAGTAGACGCCGATCAGATACGACAGTTCGCCTGCGCCGTGCGCGCCGAATTGCTCGACCGCCGCGCGATAGGTCAGTTCCGGCAGCACGCCGCCATTCACCAAGGCGGCGGCAAAGTCGTAAGCCACCGCCTCTGGCCGGGTGAGGTCCGCGGGCCGTTGGCCCGCCACGATGGTCGCGAGCTTGTCGTCGGAAAGGCCGCGATGCTCCGCGACGATCACATGGGCATAGAGTTCGTATCCCGAGCGGAAATGCGCGCCGGTCACCAGAATGGCGACTTCGCGCACCGCGGGCGGCAGCGACGGGCTCGCCACCATAGTCTTGACCAGGTCCCAGACCGGCTTTCCGAATTTCGGCTCGTGCAGCCACAGATTCCAGGGCCCGAGAAGCGCACCATCGTCGCGGATGTTGACGAAGCCCTGGAAGCTCGCGGCGATGCCGGCGCGCATGTCGTCATAGAGCGGCTTTTGCTCCGCGGTGAGCTCAGCGGGCGAGAGGACGGGCAGGCGCATGGCGCAACTCCGGGATCGCTGTGGCAGCAAGTCGGATGTTCGCCGTTCAGCCGTCATTCGCAAATGAATTCATGGTGACGCGCAAGCACGCGGCGTCTCATGCGACCGAGGAGTGTTGCGGCCGCGCGGTCAGGCCGACTTGACCGGCCGGTTCGCGAACGACTGCTGCGGCACGCCGCGATTGAGCGACATATGCGAATGCGTGCACAGCCATCCGCCGCCGCCGTCGTGAAAGACCATCGTGGCGCGGCCCGGCCGGTCGAAACGCGAACCGTCCTGATGATAGCCGGTGCTCGTCCACGGGACGACGACAGTCGCCATCGTCTTGTCGGCCGAGATGAGGATGCGCGCCGCGGCGGTGTCGAAGCGGAAGTCGGATGTCTTCGGCCAGACATTGTCCCATTGGGTCGCCTGCCAGGCCGCAAGACCCGGGATGACGTCGCGGTGGGTTCCGAAGGCCAGAACGTCGGGGTGAAACAGCGGCCGCGCCGCGGCGTAGTCCACGTCGCGCACATAGCCGGAGAATCGCTCGAGCCAGCGAACGAAATAATCGCGCGTCGCGGCGTCGGCTTCGGGCAGGGGCGACATCGTGTGCTCCAGGAAGGACTGTCCCGGTACGCACCGCACCGCGGATGCCTCAAACGCCGGGCCTTGAAAAGATGAAGGCTGCCCATCGCACCATAAAGGGGACGGACAGCCTTTCAATCCGGCAGATCGCGCGTCGTGCGATCAGACTGCTTCCTTGAGCTCCTTGGCGGCGCGGAACGCGACCTTCTTGCNNCCCATGCGGGCGGCGCGCTTGCGGACCTGCAGAATGCCGAGGCCACCGATGCGAATGCGGTCGCCCTTCTTCAAATGCTTGACGATGAGCTCGACCATGTTGCCGAGGATGGCCTCGGACTGCTTCTTCGCCATCTCATGCGTTTCGGCGATATTCGCCGCCAGATGCTTGAGCGTAACGGTGGGG
Source organism: Hyphomicrobiales bacterium (assembly GCA_003140315.1). Lineage (GTDB taxonomy): Bacteria > Pseudomonadota > Alphaproteobacteria > Rhizobiales > Xanthobacteraceae > PALSA-894. The sequence goes on along the minus strand of PLJS01000300.1, from coordinate 30,698 downwards.
GAAGTCGTCTTGGTGACCGCCATGGGGAATCGTCTCCTTCTAGGCTTTCAGGGTTGGTACGCGAGTTGTGCCCGTCCCATAAGCGATTCTCGCAAGCCTGACTATGCGGAAATACAAGGTGGGACGAACCGGGGGTGCAAGTTGTTGCGAATCGACGGGCGATTCCAACTGCTCTTGACTTCGGGGGATACCGATCGTATCCCACCGCACCCTTAAAGAAGCCCGCAAATTGAGGCTTTTCCGGGGGCGTAGCTCAGTTGGTTAGAGCGCTAGCCTGTCACGCTAGAGGCCGCGGGTTCGAGTCCCGTCGCTCCCGCCATTGGGGCACACAGAGTTTTCAGTGCACCTTGGCCCTCCCGTTATGACGTCTCCCGGCGTCATGACACCGCCTGTCTATTCTCTAGACGTCGACATCATCCTTACGGTCTCGGCACTTCGCACGGTCGCCGCGCAACGAGCAATCTCGATTCCGGGATAACGCATCACCCCCGATACACCGGCTCGGGCTGCGAAAAGAAGCTCGCCAGGATGTGGTAGACGAGCCGGTAGTTCTTCTGCTGGAAGCTCGCGTGCGAGACGCCCGGCATGACGGTGAACTGTTTGTCCGGGTTCGGCAGCTTCTTGAAGAATTCGATCAGGTCATCGATGCTCGCGATGCCGTCCCATTGGCCGCGCATGATCAGCGTCGGCGCCGCGATCTTTTCGGGATCGCACACCGGCAGCCTCGAGCACATGTCGACGTAAGTGCCGGTCGGCACTGAATCATCGAGCTTCAGGACCTCGTCGGCGAAAACATCGACGACGCTCTTCTCGGCGGCGCCGGGATGGTCGCGCTCGAAGATCGAATGCATGAAGGCGCGGTCGATCGGGCGGCGGTTCTTGGCGGCAAACTCCGGGAGCTTCTTGCGCCGCTCCGCGAGCGTCGGCGAGCCTTGCCCGGTCCACACCATCGCGTCGAGCGCAAGCCGCGCGACCATTTCGGGATGCCGCTCAGCGAACAGCGCGGCGCGCAGCGCGCCCGACGAGATGCCGTAGACGAGGAGCGGGCGCTGTCCCCGCAGCGTCGCGATGTAGCTCGCGGCGGCGTGGCAGTCGTCGGCGCCGTAGGAGATCGGGGCGTTATTGTCGCGCGTCTTCTCGGAGCGGCCATAGCCTTCCATGTCGACGGCCCAGCAGTCGTAGCCCCGACGCGCGAACCATTCCATCACGGAGGAATCCGGCCGCCTCGGCACGTGCAGGTCGAAGGTCGGCTGCGACGGCATGGACGAGCCGTGCACGAACAGGATGGTGCCGGCGCTCGTTGCCGGATCGACCGCGCACTTGTTCCACAGGAACAGTTTGACGCCGTCCTTGTGGGTCCAGTGCTCGGTGCCGGTGAGGGGGGCCTGTTCGTTCATTGATCGGACCTCTATGACATTTTTGCTTGCGTGCGATCACGCCGCCATCTTGATCGCGGCCGGCGCGTGGGCCAACCGAGCTATGGAAGGAGTACGCGCGCGCCCACGCTTGAGCCGCGCTGGCATCTCGTCTGCTCCGTCCGCCATCCCTATGCGCGTCACTCTTAGCGGCCGGTTCGGGGCGATCGCTGCGAACAGCATCGGTGCGAGGTTGAAATCGCGACCGGGGTGGTGCAGGCTTTTGAACTGCGGTATTTGACGCGCATTCTCCTGAAGGTGTGATCGGTCTGATGCCTTGTCCCATTTGCGCGCAAGACCGAACGGAACGGATCGGAGATCTCGCCTGCACATTTCATGCATTCCCGATGAGCCGAAAATCGTTCGAACTTCGGCGCTGCGGTGAATGCGACGTGATGTTCATCGATCCGCTCCCCACGCGGGATGACTTTCACAAACTGTACGAGCAGTCTAACCAATTCGGTGGCAAACTTTACCGCGATCCTGCGCGCGAGAGCGCCGCGCTGGAGTACTACACGGACTGTTTCCGCAGGATGGCGTCGCTACGGGGTGCCGTCCGCGAGCCGAAAATGCTGGAAATCGGGGCAGGCCGCGTGTGGCTTTGCCGTGTCATGAAGTCCGAGGCCGTGCCGTGCCTGACGGTCGCCCAAGACGTGTCGGACTAATGCGCGATACAATGCCCATGGGTCGACGATTACATCGTGGGAACGATCGACGACGCGCGCGTGGCGGGTTATGCGCCATTCGATTTCGCGTCTCTGACCCATGTTATTGAACACTTGCCGAGTCCAACTGAAGCTCTGTGCAAGCTCAAATCCTTGATGGCGCCCGGCGGCAGCGTCTTGATCACGGCACCGCATCGCCCTGAGGGATGGACGGCCAGCAGCCCGATTTCATCGTGGGCGGACTGGTCGTACAATCACGTCCCCGCTCATCTTCAATATTTTTCAAAACGTGCGCTTGAAAAAGCTGTAGCGAGCGCAGCGCTGAGAGTGAATACGTGGTCGCTGCACGAAAACGGTCAGGCGTTCGAGGCGCTATTGACGGCCTGATGTTGTCGACCCGTGTTTTTGGTCAACGCGCGGCAGGCCCTCACTTCTTGAGGCGCCGGTCACGCTCCGCGTTTCCGCGCACGGGCATTCAGACCGTTACGTCAGTGTACCAGTTCGATGCGGTCGACGATGATCGAGAGGTCCCGTATGTCGGTCGAGGCAGGTGGCCGCTGTGCCCTGCTTGCCGTGACCGACACCTCCATCATGCCGGTCAGCGGCGCGAGGAAATCAACGGTGATTTCGAACATCCCGCCGGTGGCCGTCGCGGTGGCCATTTGACTGCCGACCGCGACCGATATGTCGACGGTTTCTTCGAAAACTTCCGGCCGGTACGCGATTAGGCGCAGTGCCATCGCCGGACGTAACGCCTCCATCGAGAAGGCAAGCTTCGTCTCCATGAAGCGGTCGGGGAAAAGCGGGCTGCGCACTTCGCCGATCTTGGCATATCCGACCAGCGGCACGTACGAGCTGCGTCGGAGCTCATCGATGTAGGCCTTTTGACGCGCAATATGGTCGGAAAAGCTGTATTCGCGCTTGTAGAGCGCCTTGAGGTAGGCATTGCGGCGCTCGATATTGGAGAAGATCGCCTGCTCGTCTTCTTCGGTCAGCGTATGGCCGGCGCGGATATGCGGCGGCAGATTCCGCTGTACGTAAACCGTCGCATGATCCGGGGCATGTTCTTCATCGGGCCGCGTGTCGGTGTAGAGGTAGATCGTGAAGCTCTTGCGGCTGAGGTGGCGCCTGTCCGGCGGCAGGTTGACGACCGGAACGGAGTGCCAGCTCCTCTCGTTGGTCTCGAAGATCGCGCAGCGGTTGAACAGCGCCTCAACGCGGGTCACGTCATCGTCGCGCACATCGTAAGGATTGCTGTGAAATTGATTCGATCCGCCCCACGCCGGATCCCAATCCTTGTTGAGGTAGATGATGGCGTTCATCCGGCGGTGCTGCGAGGTTCTAGGATGGATATTGAAATCGAAATGCGGATCGAGACCGGCGCTGTGGAAGTTCTCGTGTGTGCCCGCGCCGAAATACCAGGGGTCGTATTGCAGGTTTGGAATGCCGGTGATCTTCGACATGAGCTGCAGGAAAGCTTTGGTCTGGATGTAGCCGTCCATGTCGACATAGGCCCCCCGATCCCAACGACGTCGGAGATCGCCGATTTTGGATGAGGCGCGCCGAATTCGTTCAATAACTTGCTTCGGTCGGTGCAGGCTGGGAAGTCGCGCAGCAGCGCCTCCGCCATGGCGGGTGTCAGGAAATCATCGATGATCACGTGCCGAAACGGCTTTGCACTCTGGAATTGCCTGGCGAATTCGTCCGCCTGTTGGGCGACTGCGGGGTTCACCAATGCAGGGACAGTGAGCACTCAACCCTCCCGGGTGGCACTTGGGACAAGGTACTATCGCTATCGCGCTCGAGGCAGCAAGCGGTCGTCGTTGGTCGCATGTGGATGTTCCCCGTGCCGCGACCTTGCCTCCCATTGTGCACTGCGCTAAGCCTCGTAACACCCGTCCCTGGAACGAATCCGAACTAAAAATCAGGGGCGATTTGGTCGGTCTTTCCGTGCCTTGGCTAGGGCAAGGGTTGAGACCGGGGCGGGGTTCCGGGCTGCGCGGGCACGAGGGTCGCCTATGAGCGAGCTGTTGCAGGATTATTTGCCGCTCGTCGTGTTCATCGCGGTGGCGCTCGGCATCGGCCTCGCGCTGCTGGTGACGCCGTTCCTGGTCGCCTACCAGGCGCCCGATCCCGAAAAGCTCTCCGCCTATGAGTGCGGATTCAACGCCTTCGACGACGCGCGCATGAAGTTCGACGTGCGCTTCTATCTCGTGGCGATCCTGTTCATCATCTTTGATCTCGAGGTCTCGTTCCTGTTTCCCTGGGCGGTGGCGTTCGGCCAGCTCGGCGCGTTCGGGTTCTGGTCGATGATGCTGTTCCTCGGCGTGCTCACCGTCGGCTTCATATATGAGTGGAAGAAGGGGGCGCTCGAATGGGATTGAGCGCAGGACTGAGAGCATGAGCCTCGTCGCTCCCGCATCGACCGGCATCCTCGATCCGCGCACCGGCAAGCCGGTCGGCGCGGACGATGGCTATTTCGTCGGCCTCAACAACGAGCTTGCCGACAAGGGCTTCCTGGTCGCGGCGACCGACGACCTCATCACCTGGGCGCGTACCGGCTCGCTGATGTGGATGACGTTNNGCTGCGCGGTCGAGATGATGCAGCTCTCGATGCCGCGCTATGACGTCGAGCGCTTCGGCTTCGCGCCGCGCGCGAGTCCCCGTCAGTCCGACGTGATGATCGTCGCAGGCACGCTCACCAACAAGATGGCGCCCGCGCTGCGCAAGGTCTACGACCAGATGCCCGAGCCGCGCTACGTCATCTCGATGGGCTCATGCGCGAACGGCGGCGGCTATTACCACTATTCCTATGCGGTGGTGCGCGGCTGCGACCGCATCGTGCCGGTCGACATCTACGTGCCGGGCTGTCCGCCGACCGCCGAGGCGCTGCTCTACGGCGTGCTGCTCCTACAGAAGAAGATCCGCCGCACCGGGACGATCGAACGGTAATGAGCGAGCAACTCAATGTCTTGGGCGAAGCGATCGTTGCGGCGCTCCCGGGAGCTGTGACGGGGCACGCGATCGCCTATGGCGAGTTGACCGTGACGGCACAGGCCGCCGAGATCGTGAAGATCGTGACGTTCCTGCGCGATGATGAGCGCTGCCAGTTCATCAGCTTCATCGACGTCACGGCGGTCGACTGGCCGGCGCGCGAACAGCGCTTCGACGTCGTCTATCATTTCCTTTCACCGAAACTGAACACGCGCATCCGCGTCAAGGTCACAACCGACGAAGTCACTCCTGTCCCCTCGGTCATCGCGGTGTTTCCGGGCGCCGAATGGTTCGAGCGTGAGACCTGGGACCTCTACGGCGTGATGTTCACCGATCACCCGGACATGCGCCGGCTGCTGACCGATTACGGCTTCGAGGGCCACCCGCTGCGCAAGGACTTTCCGCTCACCGGTTTCGTCGAGGTGCGCTACGACGACGAGGTCAAGCGCGTCGTGTACGAGCCCGTGCGGCTGGCGCAGGAATTCCGCAATTTCGATTTTCTCTCGCCCTGGGAAGGCACCGACTACGTGCTGCCCGGCGACGAGAAAGCCGTGAAGCCGAGTTGAGACTGCGATGAGTGCATCGATCGACTTTCAACTCATTTTTGCGCTGGCGATCGTGATCTTCTCGATTGCGGTCTTCGGCTACGTGATGTGGTCGAAGATTGCGGCCGTCGGTCTGCTGCGCGACGACTTCGACCGGCGTGCGCCCTGGCTCGCGCTGGGCGTCATCATCGGTGGCGCTGTTCTCTACTATATGAAGCATTGAACGATTCATGGCCGAAGCAGCACTACGCAATTTCACCATTAACTTCGGGCCGCAACATCCGGCGGCGCACGGGGTACTGCGCCTCGTGCTCGAGCTTGATGGCGAAGTGGTCGAGCGCGTCGATCCGCATATCGGCCTCCTGCACCGCGGCACAGAGAAGCTGATCGAGCAGAAGACCTATCTGCAGGCGATCCCGTATTTCGACCGGCTCGACTACGTCGCACCGATGAACCAGGAGCACGCGTTCTGTCTCGCGGTGGAAAAGCTGCTCGGGCTTGAAGTGCCGCGCCGCGCGCAACTGATCCGGGTGCTGTTCTGCGAGATCGGGCGGCTCCTGTCGCATATCCTCAATGTCACTACGCAGGCGATGGACGTCGGCGCGCTCACCCCGCCGCTGTGGGGCTTCGAGGAGCGCGAGAAGCTGATGGTGTTCTACGAGCGCGCGTCGGGCTCGCGCATGCATGCGGCTTACTTCCGCGTCGGCGGTGTGCACCAGGACCTGACGCCGAAACTGATCGACGACATCGCAGGGTTCTGCGATCCGTTCCTGAAGGTCTGCGACGACCTGGAGGAATTGCTCACCGAGAACCGCATCTTCAAGCAGCGCA
>PLJS01000300.1:0-24192 GCA_003140315.1 Hyphomicrobiales bacterium | reverse complement strand
ATCCGCATGGAAGAGATGCGCCAATCGGTTCACATCATGCGGCAGTGCATCGAAAAGCTGCGCGCCGAGGGGCCGGGACCCGTTTCGGTGAAGGACCAGAAGATCGTGCCGCCGAAGCGTGAAGAGATGAAGCGCTCGATGGAGTCGCTGATCCATCACTTCAAGCTCTACACCGAGGGCTTCCACGTCCCGGCCGGCGAGGTCTACGCGGCGGTCGAGGCGCCGAAGGGCGAGTTCGGCGTCTATCTCGTCGCCGACGGCACCAACAAGCCATACAAATGCAAGATCCGCGCGCCCGGTTTCGCGCATCTGCAGGCGATGGATTTCATCTGCCGCGGCCACATGCTGGCTGACGTCTCGGCGATCCTCGGTTCCCTCGACATCGTGTTCGGCGAGGTCGACCGATGAAGTTCGCCGCGCTGCCCTGGCTCGGCGCGGCGCTCAGCGTCGCGGCGGCGGTGCTTGTCACCGTGCAGGCGTTCAACGCGCCGGCAAAGCCGCGCAAGGCGCGCGATCTCGTGTCGATCACAGATGCGATGCAGGGCCCGCTCACGGATATCTGCCGCATGTACCCGGCTGATTGTCAGTTCAACGCCGACGGATCGGTCGCGCGCGTGGCCGGCCGGCGGATCGTGCCGGGCACGGATCGTGCCGTGCTGCGGCATTTCCAGATCGAGATCGGCGCCATTCAGGATGCGTCGTGGGGACAGCAATGAGACGTATGATGGTCGGCGCAGTGCTGCTCGCGTCGGGCGCGCTCGCCGGAAGCGCCTTCGCCGAGGACAAGGTGACCGTCCAGTCGCTGATCGGGCAGGGGTTCCAGATCGTTGCCACAATCCCGAGCCAGGTCGGTCCGGGCGTCTTCCTGCAGAACAAGGACAAGGCGTTCTTCTGCGTCGTCGTCGAGACCTCGACCTCGACCGACGTCGCGACCCGCTACTGCAAGCCGGTACACTAGAGAAAAAGCATGTCCGTCCGCCGCCTCGCCGAACCCGCGCTTCAGCCGAAGGAGTTCTCCTTTACGCCGGAGAACCGCGCCTGGGCCGACAAGGTGATCGCGCGCTATCCGCAAGGCCGGCAGGCCTCGGCGGTGATCCCCGTGCTATGGCGCGCGCAGGAGCAGGCCGGCGGCTGGCTGCCGCAGAAGGCGATCGAGCACGTCGCCGAGATGCTCGGCATGGCGCGCATCCGCGTGCTCGAGGTCGCGACCTTCTACACGATGTTTCTTCTCTCTCCTGTGGGCAAGAAAGCGCACGTGCAGGTGTGCGGCACGACGCCGTGCCGGCTGCGCGGCGCCGATGCGCTGTTCGAGGTCTGCGCGCGCAAGATTCATCCCGAGCCGTTCCACATCTCGGCCGATGGCAACTATTCGTGGGAAGAGGTCGAGTGCCTCGGCGCCTGCGTCAACGCTCCGATGGTGCTGATCTGGAACGATACCTATGAGGATTTAACGGCAGAGACCTTCGAGACCGTGCTGGACGGCTTCACCAACGGCAAGCCGGCCAAGCCTGGCCCGCAGAATGGCCGTCATTTCTCCGCGCCGAACGGTATGCAGACGACGCTCACCGATCCGTCGCTCTATGCCGGTACCAATGGCCGCGATAACGAAGGCCCGGCGTTGACCGACAGCGATGCCAAGAAGCCCGGCACTGCGGCGAATGTGCGCGAGACTGCGGCCGGCAAGCCGGCGACCTGAGAGTTCGAGAGACGAGATGCTTGCAGACAAGGACCGCATCTTCCGCAATCTCTACGGCCAGCATGACTGGGGCCTGAAAGGCGCGCGCGCGCGCGGCGCCTGGGACGGCACCAAGGCGATCCTGGAAAAGGGCCGCGACGGTCTCGTCAACGAGATGAAAGCGTCGGGCCAGCGTGGCCGCGGCGGGGCGGGCTTTCCGACCGGGCTCAAATGGTCGTTCATGCCGAAGAAGTCCGACGGGCGGCCGAGCTATCTCGTCATCAATGCCGACGAGTCCGAGCCTGGCACCTGCAAGGACCGCGAGATCATGCGGCACGATCCGCATCTGCTNNGCTACATCTATGTGCGCGGCGAGTTCATCCGCGAGCGCGAGCATCTCCAAGCCGCGGTCGACCAGGCCTATGAGGCCGGGCTGATTGGCAAGAACGCGTGCGGCTCCGGCTATGACTACGACATTTACGTTCATCACGGTGCGGGCGCCTATATCTGCGGCGAAGAGACCGCGCTGCTTGAGAGCCTGGAAGGCAAGAAGGGTCAGCCGCGTCTCAAGCCGCCGTTCCCGGCCAATGTCGGCCTCTACGGCTGTCCGACGACCGTCAACAATGTCGAGACCATCGCGCAGGCGCCCGACATCATGCGGCGCGGCGGGGCGTGGTTCTCCGGCATCGGCCGCGCAAACAACACCGGCACCAAGCTCTTTTGCATCTCCGGCCACGTCGAGCGGCCGTGCAATGTCGAAGAGCAGATGGGCATCCCGCTGCGCGAACTTCTGGAAAAGCATGCGGGCGGTGTACGCGGCGGCTGGGACAACCTGATGGCCGTCATCCCGGGCGGCTCGTCGATGCCGATCGTGCCGGCGGGCGCCGATCAGGCCGACACGCTCTTGATGGATTTCGACGGCTGCCGCGACAAGAANNGAGAGCTGCGGCCAGTGCACGCCCTGCCGCGAAGGCATGGGCTGGATGTGGCGCGTGCTGATGCGCATGGCGGAAGGCCGCGCGCACAAGCGCGAGATCGACATGCTGATGGACGTGACCAAGCAGATCGAAGGCCATACGATTTGCGCGTTCGGCGACGGCGCGGCGTGGCCGGTGCAGGGGCTGTTGCGCCACTTCCGCCCCGAGATCGAGCGGCGCATCGACCAATATGCGGCGAACCCGCATCCCGAGCCGGTCGCGTTGGCGGCAGAGTGATGAGGACCCGATGAGCAGCGTTCAAGCACCAAGTGCGGCCGGTCCGCGCGGAATCGGCGGATGGCTGATCCTGCCGATCCTCGGATTCATCGGGACCGCGCTCTGGACGCTGTGGAATCTGCTGCAGGGTCTAGCGGAGGCGTCGGGACTTGTCGCGATCCTGACGGCGACGTCGGGACCGCTGGTGGAATTGCGCATCCCGATGATCCTGTCGGTGATCGCGGGCGTGCTGGTGATCGCGAGCGCCTGCTATTGCCTGTTTCTCGTCTACCGCAAGGACGCCGCCATCACGAAATTCGCGACCGCGCATTACCTCCTTCTGTTGATCGCGGGGTTCGCCGACCTCTGGCTCGACCAGGTCATACAGGGCGTGGCCGCAACGCCAGCCGATCCTTCCGCCATCAAGGAGGCGGTGCGCGGCATCGTGATCGCCTGCATCTGGATTCCTTATTTTCGTTTCTCCAAGCGGGTGAGAAATACCTTCACCAATACGGGCGCGCCGGCGCCCGTGGCGGCGGAGTAGGACCATGCAGCAACCCGCCGGCCACCACCTCGCGCAACTCAACATCGGGCGCATCCGCTACGAGGTCGATGATCCGCGCATGGCGGGCTTCGTCGATAATCTTGCCTTCGTGAACAGCCTTGCCGAACGCAGTCCCGGCTTCATCTGGCGCTATCAAGACGAGAGCGGCAACGCGACCAGCACGCGGCCGTTCGGCGGCGATACGATGATGGCCGTCAACATGTCGGTCTGGGAGAACGTCGAGTCGCTAGAGAAATACGTCTGGCAGACGGTGCACAAGCGCTTCTATGCCAAGCGTCACGAGTGGTTCGAGAAGATGGACGCGCGTTATCTGGTGCTGTGGTGGGTGCCGGCGGGACATCGGCCGAGCATCCAGGAGACGATCGAACGCCTCGAGCATTTGAAGGCGCATGGCGACAGCGAGCATGCGTTCGGCTGGGAGAGCCTCGCGTCCGCGCAGCTCTGGAAGACGGCGCGATGCGCGTAGCGAACCTGGAAGAAGCCGCATGACCAAGCTCATCGTCGACGGCCGCGAGATCGACGTTCCGCCCGAGTACACGCTGTTGCAGGCGTGCGAGGCGGCCGGCGCCGAGATTCCGCGCTTCTGCTTCCACGAGCGGCTTTCCATTGCCGGCAATTGCCGCATGTGCCTGATCGAGGTGGTCGGCGGACCGCCGAAGCCGCAGGCGTCCTGCGCCATGGGCGTGAAGGACCTGCCGCCGAACAAGGACGGCACGCCGCGCATTCTCTCGACGCGCTCGCCGATGGTGCGCAAGGCGCGCGAAGGCGTGATGGAATTCCTGCTGATCAACCATCCGCTNNGGCGAGTGCGACCTGCAGGACCAGGCGATGGCCTACGGCGTCGACAACACGCGCTACCACGAGAACAAGCGCGCGGTCGAAGACAAGTACATCGGCGCGCTGGTCAAGACGATCATGAACCGCTGCATCCATTGCACCCGCTGCGTGCGCTTTGCGACCGAGGTCGCGGGCGTGCCCGAGCTCGGCGCGATCGGGCGCGGCGAGGACATGGAGATCACCACGTACCTCGAAAGTGCGATGACCTCGGAGCTGCAGGGCAACGTGGTCGATCTGTGTCCCGTTGGCGCGCTGACTTCCAAGCCCTACGCGTTCGCGGCGCGGCCGTGGGAGCTGAACAAGACCGAGTCGATCGACGTGATGGATGCGCTCGGCTCGGCGATCCGCGTCGACACGCGCGGGCGCGAGGTGATGCGCATCCTCCCGCGCGTGAACGAGGACGTGAACGAGGAGTGGATTTCCGACAAGACGCGCCACGTCGTGGACGGGCTGCGCACGCAGCGGCTCGACCAGCCTTATATCAGGCAGGGCGGGCGGCTGGTTCCGGCCTCCTGGCCGGAGGCGTTCGCCACGATTGCCGCCAAGGTGAAGGCCGCGCGACCTGAACGCATCGGCGCGATTGCGGGCGATCTCGCGGCAGTCGAGGAGATGTTCGCCCTCAAGGAACTGATGGGGCGGCTGGGTAGCGCCAGCGTCGACTGCCGCCAGGACGGCGCCGCGCTCGACCCCGCACAGGGGCGCGCGAGCTACCTATTCAACGCCACCGTTGCCGGCATCGAGAATGCCGACGCGCTGCTGATCGTCGGCGCGAACCCGCGCAAGGAGGCGCCCGTCCTCAACGCGCGCATCCGCAAGCGCTGGCGCATGGGCAAGTTTCCGATCGGCGTGATCGGCGAGAAGGCGGACCTCACCTACACCTATGATTATCTCGGCGCGGGCGCCGATACGCTCGCCGAAGTCGCGGCGGGGCGCGGCGCGTTCGCCGAAGCCTTCAAGAAGGCCGAGCGGCCGCTGGTCATCGTCGGCGCGTCGGTTGCGGCGCAGGCCGCGCGCGCCGCGATCGATCTCGGCGCCATCAAAGACGCCTGGAACGGCTACAGCGTTCTGCACACGGCGGCTTCCCGCGTCGGTGCGCTCGACATCGGCTTCGTGCCGGCGGCAGGTGGCCTCTCGGCCACCGACATGGCGAAGGCCGGCGCGCTCGATGTGCTCTTCTTGTTGGGCGCCGACGAGATCGACATCGCGCCGGGCGCGTTCATCATCTACATCGGCACACACGGCGACAAGGGCGCGCACCGCGCCGACGTGATCCTCCCCGGTGCCGCCTACACGGAGAAATCCGGGCTCTACGTCAATACCGAAGGCCGCGTGCAGATGGCGGCGCGGGCCGCGTTCCCGCCGGGCGATGCGCGCGAGGACTGGGCGATCATCCGCGCGCTGTCCGAGCCGCTCGGCGCGAAGCTGCCCTATGACTCGCTGTCGGGCCTGCGCGCGGCGCTGTTTAGGTCCTATCCGCATCTCGCCCGCGTCGATGCGATCGAGCCCGGCAACCCGGCCGACATCCAGAAAGTCAGCGCGGCCGAGAAAGCGCCGTTCCGTTCCGCGATCTCCGATTTCTATCTCACCAACCCGATCGCGCGCGCCTCCGCGATCATGGCCGAGTGCTCGGCGCTCGCGCGTGGCGAGCGCGCGCTGACGGCGGCGGAGTGACGCGATGACTTTCGCCGAACTGTGGACTGACTATCTCTGGCCGCTGATCGTCATGGTGGCGCAGTCCGTGCTGTTGCTGGTGATCTTGCTGATCGCGATCGCCTATGTGCTGCTCGCCGATCGCAAGATCTGGGCGGCGGTGCAGATCAGGCGCGGCCCCAACGTGGTCGGGCCGTGGGGTCTGTTCCAGTCCTTCGCCGACTTGCTCAAGTTCGTGCTGAAGGAGCCGACGATCCCGGCGGCCGCAAACAAAGGCGTGTTCCTGCTTGCCCCGCTCGTCACTTGCGTGCTCGCGCTTGCCGCCTGGGCGGTGATCCCGGTCAATCTCGGCTGGGTCATCTCCGACATCAATGTCGGCATCCTCTACATTTTCGCGATCTCCTCGCTGATGGTCTACGGCGTGATCATGGCGGGCTGGGCGTCGAACTCGAAATATCCGTTTCTCGCGGCATTGCGCTCGGCGGCGCAGATGGTGTCCTACGAAGTTTCGATCGGCTTCGTCATGATCACGGTGCTGCTCTGCGTCGGCTCGCTGCGGTTGACCGACATCGTGGAGGCGCAGAACACCAAATGGGGCCTGCTCGGCTGGTACTGGTTGCCGCTGTTCCCGATGTTCATCGTGTTCTTCATTTCGGCGTTGGCCGAGACCAACCGGCCGCCGTTCGACCTGGTAGAAGCCGAGTCCGAGCTCGTCGCCGGCTTCATGGTCGAATACGGCTCGACGCCGTACATGATGTTCATGCTCGGCGAGTACGTGGCGATCGGCACCATGTGCGCGATGACCACGATCCTGTTCCTCGGTGGCTGGCTGTCGCCGATCCCGTTCGTGCCGTTCACCTGGGTTCCGGGCGTGATCTGGTTCACGCTCAAGTGCCTCGCCGTGTTCTTCATGTTCGCGATGGTGAAGGCGTTCGTGCCGCGCTATCGCTACGACCAGTTGATGCGGCTCGGCTGGAAGGTGTTCCTGCCGCTCTCGCTCGCGATGGTGGTCATCGTCGCGGCGGTGTTGCAGTTCGCGGGCTTGGCACCGACATGAGGGGGACGCATGGAGCTTTCGCTCGGCGGTCTGATCGGCGCGGTGATCGGGGCAGCGCTCGGCGCGGTGAACTTCGCGATGCTCGCGCCGATGATCAGCGAGAAGCTGCGTGCCGCTGCGCAGACCGAGCAAGGACGCGAGGAACTGCAAGAGCGCATCTCGACCGCGCGGCGGAGCATTTTGGCGTTCAACATGCTGGTATTCGTCGGCGCGGGCTATTGGGCGGGCACGACCTTCGGGTGAGGAACACACGATGAAGCTCGATCAGGCGGCGCGCGCGTTGTTCCTGCAGGAATTCGTCGGGGCGTTCTTCCTGTCGATGCGCTATTTCTTCAAGCCGAAGCCGACGCTCAATTATCCGTTCGAGAAAGGCCCCATCAGTCCGCGCTTCCGCGGCGAGCACGCGTTGCGCCGTTATCCCAATGGTGAGGAGCGCTGCATCGCCTGCAANNTGGTGAAGTGCATCTATTGCGGCCTGTGCCAGGAGGCGTGTCCGGTCGACGCCATCGTCGAGGGACCGAACTTCGAGTTCGCGACCGAGACGCGCGAAGAGCTCTACTACGACAAGGAACGCCTGCTCGCGAACGGCGATCGCTGGGAGCGCGAGATCGCCAAAAACATGGCGCTCGACGCGCCGTATCGGTAACAGAGCACGTCGCGCTGCCGCGCCGGACCGCCAAAGTCTCAAGCGCGCGACTGTGAGGTCCAGCCGACCTTTCCGGCCCGGGCCTGCGCTTCAAGCGCGAGACGGCACACGGTGAACACGTGCGATTGGGCCATCGCCGTCTCGGAGCGGTCGCGCACGTCTGCGGCAAAGCGGTCGAAGTAGCCGACCTTCTCCTTGCTGCAGTCGATGTAGCGTGTGCCGGAATGATTGGCCATGAACAGGTGATCGGTGCCGGCACGGCCCTCGATGTCGAGATTCTTGCGCAGCTCAATGTAGCCGTCGGTGCCGAGAATTGTGAGGCGCCCATCGCCCCAGCTCGGCAAGCCGTCGGGCGTGAACCAGTCGACGCGGACGTAGCCGCTCGCGTGATCGCTGCGCAGCAGGATCTCGCCGAAATCCTGAAAGTCCGGAAAGTCTTCGGTGCCGAACTTGCCGACCGTGCTGGCAACGATCGCCGGGTTCTTCGAGCCCGTATAGAACATGAACTGTTCGATCTGATGCGAGGCGATATCGGCCAGGATGCCGCCGGCCTGTGCGGGATCGAAGAACCAGGACGGCCGGATCGCGCGATTGAAGCGATGGGGACCTAAGCCCACCGTCTGGATGACGCGTCCGATCGCACCGTCGGCGATCAGTTTCGCCGCGACCTCGGAGCAAGGCGTGATCAGTCGCTCGGAGAAGCTGACCGAGAAGATGCGGCCGGTCTCCGCCACCGCGCGCTCGACCTGTTCGAGCGCGTCCGCCGTGATCACACCCGGCTTGTCGACCATCACGTCCTTGCCGCTGCGCATCGCTTCGATCGCGATTGCGGCGCGGTCGCGCGGGATCGCCGCACAACAGATGACGTCGATTGAGCGGTCGCGCATCAGCGCGTCGCGATCCTCGGCCGCGACAAGATCGGGGAAGCGCTCCCGAAGCCCGGCGAGGACTCGCGGGTCGCTCGTCTGCGGCCAGTAGCCGGCGCAGGTCAGCCCGGCGTCGAGCAAGCCGCCGACGAGATGATAGATATGACGGTGATCGAGGCCGATCGCGGCAAAACGCATTGTACTTTGACTCGGTTACTTCGATCTCTGCGCGCCGATTTCCTGATCCCATCGGCGGAACGCGGCGACGAGCCGCTGGGGAGGGAGTTGCACTTCGACCGGATGTTCGGCGATGAGCTTGTCATAGACCGGTCGGCCGAATTCCTTCAGTAATTCCTGGCTCTCCTTCGGCGCCATGCTGAGCGGCACATTGCGCACCGCCGGACCCGGATAGAAGTAGCCCTTGTCATAGGTCAGCGCCTGCTGCTCCGGCTTGAGCAGGAAGCTCATGAGCTGCAGCAACACCGCGACTTTCTCGTTGGGCACGCCCTTCGGGATGCACATGAACTGCGCATCGGCGACCCAGTGAAAGCCCTCGAGCGTGGTGATTTCGGTTGCCTTCGGAACGACGCCGAGCACGCGTGGATTGATGTCCCACCCGCAAGTGCTCACGACCATGTCGCGCGTGCCTTCGCCGAATTCCTTCATGGTGGCGGCCGTGCCGGGTGGATAGTACTCGATGTTCTTCCCGAGCTCCTTGAGATATTCCCAGGTCTTGTCCCAGCCCTGCATCGGGTCCTTCGGGTCCTTGTCCTTGAGGATGTAGGGAAGGGCCATCAGGAAGGTCCAGCCGGGCCCGGAATTGACCGGGCGCGCATACAAAAACCTGTTCGGTTTCGCGCGCGTCCACTCGAGCAGTTCGGCGGCGGTGGTTGGCGGCTTGCCGGCGCGCTCCGGCGCATACTGCAGGATCGGACCCGACGGGGAATACACGACCGCCAATCCCTGGCCGTGACCGAGCGTGTTCTGCATCAGCAGCGCGGCGTCGTGGTAGACTGTTTCCGGCGCCGGAAGCGCGCTCGCATGCGCCGGCAGCAATTCGGTCCAGAGGTCCTGCTCGATACCGTCCGACAAGGCGCCAGGTCCGGTGAGCACCAGGTCGATATCCGCGCGTCCTGCATCCTGCTGTGCCTTCAATTTTGCAGGAAGCTCCGGCGAGGGCGCGCGGGAGAATGCGATGCGCGATACCAGGTTGGGATTCTGCGTGCGGAACCGCTCGATCGCCTCCTGGGTGAGCTGCAGGTTGCCGCCGACATCGATGATGTTGAGCGCGACCGGAGCCGCAGGAGCGGCACCTTGTGCGAAGCTTTTCGTGGCGCCGATGACGGCCGCGCCGGACATGCCGGCCAGCAGACTTCTGCGAGTCGCCGTCACCTTGCGCATGGAAAATCCCCCCGGGAGTTTGTGATTTGGATAGCGATCCTGGAGGCGGCACGTTATCGCAGCCGCCCGCGCCAGACTACCGTGAAGGACCAGGGCGAGCGCAACGCGAATCAAAGCATCCCCGGTTTGAACAGGCGCCGGTATCGGCTCGTGTTCCTGCCCGAGATCATGAACACGCCATCACCGCGATAGTGGATCGTGCGCGGATATTTCGGCGTCCTCGCCACATGTGCCTTCACGACCTCGAAGACGAACAGGCTGTAGCGTTTGACCATGCGGGCGTCGGCGAGACGGCATTCGAAGTTCGCGAAGCATTCGGCGACCATCGGCGCCTTCACCGTCGCCCCAGCGACCGGCGTGAGACCGAATTCCGCGAACTTGTCGATGTCGCGGCCCGAGGTGTTGCCGATCCGCACGACGGTCGCGGCGATGTCAGCCGTTGGAATGTTGAACACGCATTCCCGGCTGCGACGGATGAGCTCGAAACTGAAGTTTTCGGTCCAGATGTAGCAGCCGATGAGCGACGGTTCGAACTCCATCACCATGTGCCAGCCCATCGTCATGATGTTCGTGCGTCCGCGATGGGCCGAGCTCACGAGCACGATCGGTCCCGGCTCGAGGAAGCGGCGTATCTCCGAGGTCGGAAAGTCCTTTTTGTCGTAGCGCCGCACAACACCTCCATCGCGTGTGGGCGGAACCCGCGTCCCCATGCATTCGTTCCACGCGTCAAAACGGCCACAGCCAACGCTCCGCCGCCCGCTTGTGGTGGCGCGCGGGCGGCGCCTCGGTTGGTTTTCCCCTCTTCGCAAATATGAGGGGGATGGAGCGCCGATCGACGCATCCATTGGGTAGTGTGGGCGCCTCCTTTCGGAGGTGCCGCGCCTTTCGGCGCTCCATCGCGGCGTTTTCAGTCCGGCGTCGGGCCGCGCTTTGCACGAGCCCCGGTGTCGCCCAAGCTTGGTCGCCAAGGCTCACATGTCAGCCAGCTCCTGGCAGGGGACCTTATTGCCCCCGGGCGGAGCCCCGACGCCGCCCGGGCGCGAGGCTGCGAACCTCACGCGCGGGCGCCGCACCAGCCTTCGCGGATTTCTCCGCTCTGGCCACCGAGGCTTCACGCCGCATCTCCGGCGCCGCCTCGATCCGCTCCGCCACCAGAACGCCTCATGATGGCGCCCCTCTGCGAGCAGGGTGACGCGAAGAATAAATGCGGTTTTGGACGCGGGGATAAATTATTTTTGCAAGCCGCCGCGCCGCTATCCGCACGCCGTATCGGTGATCCTCGGCGTCAGCCGATGACGAAGTTCAGGCCGACCACCGATTCAAGCGTGGCGCTCATGGCGTGCAGCGAAACCGACCAGGTCTGGTCCCCGACCACGCCGTCCTTGGTCACGCCGCCCCAGGCCTGAAACGCCTCGACTGACGCCTTCGTTTTCGGCCCAAAGTTGCCGTCGATCCCCTGCGGCGTGGTGATCCACTCCCCGGGCGCGCCGTTCGTGAGCACTTCCTGCAGGCGGGTCACCGCCGCCCCCGTGGATCCCACTTTGAGCGTCGGCATCGGCCCGCCATCCGGCAACGCCGCCCAGGTCTGTGGCCCGACGGTTCCGTCGGCCGGCAAACCGGCTCCTTGCTGGAACTGCTTCACCGCCGTCTCCACCTGCGCGCCGAAGACTCCATCGACATTCAGTCCCAGATCGGGGGTTCGGCGCAGGGCACGCTGCAGCCGCTTCACCGCATCGCCCGTGGCACCCAAACTGATCGTGGGCTGTTCCTGGATTGGGCATGATCTCCTCCTCATCCAATATTTCCACACACGCTTCGGCCGAGACGCTTCAAACGGATCCTAACCGGCTGCGGATAGTCCCATTTTCCGGATGTCAATTCAATCTAAATAAGAGATATTACAATAGACGACTATAAGATGCATTGCAGGCGATCAGAGAAATCGCCAGGAACTCCACGAAAGTCGTCTCAGATGAAGAGTCCAAAGAGCCGAGCAATCCCTGGATCGCTCGGCGTGACGGCCTTAGCCTGTCCGCAATGGATGAACCCGCGCTGGATTTCGCAGGTCTCACGCTGTCGCCCCAGAAAGAAGTGGTGCGCGTGTTCTACAAGGAATTGTGGGACCGTGCCGACAAGAGCCTGATCCCCGACGTCTTCCACCCCGACTTCACGTTCCGCGGCTCGTTAGGGCCGACGCTCGTCGGCCACGAGCAGTTCGCGGACTATGTCGACTGGGTGACTGGCGCGCTCGGCCAGTACACCAGCGATATCCTGGTGATGGTCGAGGAAGGCAACCGCGTCAGCGGCAAAATGCGTTTCCACGGGATCCACCGCAAAGAACTGTTCGGCGTGCCGCCGAGCGGCCGGCACGTTTGGTGGACCGTGATGCCGATCTTCACCTTCGAGGGCCGTAAGGTGCGCGACCTGTTCGTGCTCGGCGACATCCACGGCCTGATCGGCCGGCTGAAGGGCCAGCCATGAGCCTGCCAGGCCGAAACGTGACGCGCGTCGTCACTCCACCACAAGCTTGCGATAAAGGTGCCAGCTCGCGTGGCCGAGCAGCGGCATCACCACCGCGAGCCCGAGGAAGAATGGGATCGAGCCGAGGAGAAGCAGCGCCGCGACGATGATGCCCCAGAGCGTCATCGGGCCGGAATTGGCCGCAACGGCGCGAACCGAGGTCTCGACCGCCGCAAGCGCGCCGACGTCGCGATCAAGCAAGAGCGGGAACGAGATCGCGCTGATCAGGAATACGACGACCGCGAACACCGCGCCCACCATGTTGCCGAAGAAGATCAGCATCCAGCCTTCGCGCGTCGTCAGGACGGCGCGGAGGAATTCCGAGGGGCTCTCGGAGGTGACGGGTCCCATGATGGCGCCGTGGAGCGTCTGCGCGGCCGCCATCCAGCCGACGAACAGCGCAATCAGCAGCGCGCTCACCGCAAGGATCGCCGGCATCGAGGGCGACTTCACCACGTCGAAGGCGTGACCGATGTCGGGCTCGAGGCCTGCCTCGCGCTGGCGGCTCATCTCATAGAGCCCGAGCGCCGCGATCGGCCCGATCAGCGCAAAGCCCGCGGCCAAGGGATAGAACAGCGGCAGCATGTTGCCGCCGAATGTGAGCGCGCCGAGCGCAAAGCCGATCAGCGGATAGATCAGGCACAGGAACACGGCGAAGCTCGGAAATTCCGCGAAATCGTCATAACCGCGCTTGAGCGCGTCCCAAAGGTCCGACGCCGCGATGGTACGGATGGCCGGATGCGGCACCGTATTGTCGGGGCCGGCGATGACATGGATTTGTGACATGGCGGTAGCCTCCCGATGGCTCGGGGCAGGCCTTGGGGCCGCGCCCCGTGTGGTCAGGGAACAATGCGGCTGCAGGCGAAAAGTTGCCTTGGCTCGCAGGGCTCCCGGACGCAAATGAAATCCGAAAATGTGGCGAGTTGAGCATGCTGCATCGCACTGCCGGCCCACCTCCTGCCCGTGTCGTGAAAACGTGAGCGGACGACGCCTTGAAACCGTTCCAAAGAACGGTTTCGATCTCAGCTACAGCGAACGAAGAGGCACAACCGGACGACTCGGGGAAACCGGTGTTCGAGAGCCATCTGGGAGGCAATCCGCACGGCGCGTGACCGGACGGGGCCGTTGATGAACGGCCCTGCGATGTCGCACGCGTCCAATTCAACAGGGAGGACACCATGGTCAACCTGACTATCAACGGGCAACAGCGCTCATTCGACGGCGATACGTCGATGCCGCTGATGTGGTTTCTGCGCGACGAGCTCGGCTTGACGGGCACGAAATTCGGCTGCGGCGCGTCGCTGTGCGGCGCCTGCACGGTGCATGTGAACGGCGAAGCGGTGCGCTCCTGCGGCCTGCCGATGTCGGATGTCGGCGGCAAGACCGTCGTCACGATCGAGGGGCTCGACGCCAAGGGCGAGCATCCGGTGCAGGTCGCCTGGCGCAATCTCGGCGTGCCGCAATGCGGCTACTGCCAATCCGGCCAGATCATGCAGGCCGCGGCACTGCTCAAAGCGACGCCCGCGCCGACCGATAAGGAGATCACCGACACGATGGCCGGCAACATCTGCCGGTGCGGCTGCTATCAGCGCATTCACCAGGCGATCCGCGCCGCCGCGAAGGGAGCCTGACATGACTCATCATCGCACCCACGAACTTCCCGTCATCACCAATGTCAGCCGCCGCGGCCTGCTCAAGGGCGTCGTTGCGTCCGGCGGGCTCGTGCTCGCCGCGCAATTCCCAGCGCTGGCCGCGCCGGCTTTCTATCCGACCGGCGCCGAAGGGATGCCGAACAAGACGGTGAGCGATCCGCACGTGTTCGTGTCGATCGCGCCGAACGGTATTGTCACCATCGTGGCGCACCGCGCCGAGATGGGCACCGGGGCGGCGCGCACGTCGCTGCCGATGATCGTCGCCGACGAGCTCGATGCCGACTGGTCGAAGGTCCGCGTCGTGCAGTCGCCGGGCGACGAGGTGAAGTACGGTAACCAGGACACGGATGGTTCGCGCAGCGTGCGTCATTTCATCCAGCCGATGCGCCTGTGCGGTGCCTCGGCGCGCATGATGCTGGAGCAGGCCGCGGCCAAGCGCTGGAACGTGGACGCCGCCGAATGCCAGGCGGAGCACCACGAGGTCGTGCACAAGCCTTCGGGCCGCAAGCTCGGCTACGGCGAGGTCGCGGCCGACGCTGCCGCGTTGCCAACGCCGCCGGCGGACAAGGTGAAGCTGAAGGAGGCGAGCGCCTTCCGCTACATCGGCAAGGGTAATGTGCCGGTTGTCGACCTGTTCGACATCACGGTGGGCGCTGCGACCTATGGCCAGGACATCCGCCTGACCGACACGAAATATGCGGTGATCGCGCGGTCTCCGGTCGTCGGCGGCAAGGTGGCGTCATTTGATGCGACCGAGACCATGAAGATTGCGGGCGTGGAGAAGGTCGTGAAGATCGACCCGACGCCCGCGCCGGCGAAATTCGCCCCGCTCGGCGGCGTCGCGGTGATCGCAAAAAATACCTGGGCCGCGATGAAGGGGCGCGATGCGCTCAAGATCGTCTGGGACGACGGGCCGAACAAGTCCTACGACTCGGTCGCCTACAAGGCGATGCTCGAGGCGAACGTGCGCAAGCCCGGCAAGGTGGAGCGCGACCTCGGCGATACCGACAAGGCGCTCGCGTCCGCCGCGAAAGTGATCAGCGCGGAGTATTACGGCCCGCACCTCGCGAACGCCACCATGGAGCCTCCGGCCGCCACGGCGCGCATGACCAACGGCAAATGGGAGATCTGGGCGCCCGTGCAAAGCCCGGGCGGCGCGCGCGACGACGTTGCCAAAGCGGTGGGTGCGAAGCCCGAGGACGTGACGATGAACTGCACGCTGCTCGGCGGCGGCTTCGGCCGCAAGTCGAAATGCGACTTCGCGATCGAGGCGGCGCTGCTGTCGAAGGAGGTCGGCGGCGCGGCCGTCAAGGTCGTGTGGACGCGCGAGGACGACATCCGGCACGATTTCTATCACACCGTGACGGTCGACCGCTTCGAGGCGGGGCTCGACGCCAACAACAAGGTCGTCGCGTGGCGGCATCGCAGCGCGGCGCCGAGCTTCATGGCGAACTTCGTGCCCGATCCGAAGCATCCGGGCGACATCGAGCTCGGTATGGGGTGGGTCGACACCCCGTTCAACGTGCCCAACATTCGCCAGGAGAGCGGGGAAGCGCCTTCGCAAGTGCGCGTCGGCTGGTTCCGTTCGGTCAACAACGTGATGCACGCCTGGTCGATCCAGTCGTTCATCGCGGAGCTCGCCGCACAGCTCAACCGCGACCCGAAGGACTTCCTGCTCGAGATGATCGGGCCGGCGCGCATCGTCGACCCGCGCAAGCAGGTCACGACGCCGTTCTGGGACTATGGCGAGCCGTTCGAGACCTTCCCCGTCGACACCGGCCGGCTGCGCAAGGTCGCCGAGCTTGCCGCCGAACGGGCAGGGTGGGGCAAGACGCTCCCGAAGGGCCACGGCCTCGGCATCGCGGCGCATCGCTCGTTCGTGAGCTACATCGCGACCGTGGTCGAGGTGGCGGTCGACGACAAGGGCAACTACACGATCCCGCGCGTCGACACCGCGATCGATTGCGGCTTCTGCGTCAACCCGGAACGCGTGCGCTCGCAGATCGAGGGCGCGGCCGTGATGGGGCTCTCGCTCGCCAAATACGGCGAGATCACCTTCAAGAACGGCCGCGTCGAGCAGGGCAACTTCAACGACTATCAGGTCGCTCGGATCGACGAGTCGCCGGTCGAGACGCGGGTGCACATCGTGGAGAACGGCATCGACGTGCATCCGAGCGGGGTCGGCGAGCCGGGCGTGCCGCCTTTCGCGCCGGCGCTGTGCAATGCGATCTTTGCGGCGACCGGCAAGCGCATCCGCAAGATGCCGATCGGCGAGAAGATCGCGTAGCGGGAATTCGCGGAATCGATGACTAGCGACCGGGCCCGGCGGACCTCGCCGGGCTCGCTGCCGTCGTAGGACTTTAAGCATCTGATCGGGTGCGAGCGGGTACGCACATGGCGTGCAATCGAACGGTTGCCGCGCCGCACACGCCGCGCTAGGAACAGGGTCGCCGGCCGGCCCCCTAGAGACCCGGAATGATTCTCGCCGCCCTGTTTTTCTACTTATTCGCAGGCGTTTGCGTGGCGTCGGCCTTCATGGTCATCGCGGCGAAAAACCCTGTTCATTCCGTGCTGTTCCTGATCCTCGCCTTCGTCAACGCGGCGGGGCTTTTCGTCATGATGGGCGCCGAGTTCCTGGCGATGATCCTGATCGTCGTCTATGTCGGCGCGGTCGCGGTTCTGTTTCTGTTCGTCGTGATGATGCTCGATGTCGACTTCGCCGAGCTGCGCCAGGGCTTCTTGAGCTATCTGCCCGTGGGAGCGCTGATCGGGATCGTGGTGCTGATCGAGCTTCTGATCGTGGTCGGCTCCTGGGCGATCGGGCCGGGCGTGCCGAAGGCGATCATGTCGCCGATCCCGCCGGCGGACATGGTGACCAACACCGAGGCGCTCGGCCGGGTGCTCTACACGACCTACGTCTATTACTTCCAGGCCGCCGGCCTGGTGCTGCTCGTCGCCATGGTGGGCGCGATCGTGCTGACCTTGCGCCACCGGGTGCCGGTCAAGCGCCAGAGCCCGGCCGCGCAGGTCGCCCGCACGCGCGCAACCGCGATCGACGTCGTGAAGGTGACGCCGGGGCAGGGTCTGACATGACGATTGGACTCGGCCATTACCTCGCGGTCGCGGCGATCCTGTTCACGCTCGGGATCCTCGGCATCTTCATCAACCGCAAGAACGTCATCGTCATCCTGATGTCGATCGAGCTGATCCTGCTGGCCGTGAACATCAACCTGGTGGCGTTCTCGACCCACCTCGGCGATCTCGTCGGCCAGGTGTTCGCGCTGCTCGTCCTCACCGTGGCGGCCGCCGAAGCCGCGATCGGCTTGGCGATCCTCGTCGTCTATTACCGCAATCGCGGCTCGATCGCGGTCGAAGACATCAACCTGATGAAGGGCTGACCTCCTTATGTATCAGGCGATCGTCTTCCTGCCGCTGCTCGGCTGCATTGTCGCAGGCCTGATCTCGCTTGCCGGCGCGCGGGCGCGGCATCCGGGCGGCAGCCCTGAGCACGGCGCGGAAGACCATGTCGCCGACCTCGGCGCGCATCTCGGCGGCGGTGCGCCGTCGCCGCAGGGCGACCATTCAGTCATTCATGCGTCGAGCCACGAAGAGGAGGACGCCCACGAGCCGGCGGCGGCCGGTTCGCGCGCGGCCGAGCTCGTCACCACGCTGTTCCTGTTCGTCGCCGCGGTGCTGTCCTGGATGGCGTTCTGGCGCGTCGGCTTCGGCCATCAGGACGTCCGCGAAACGATCATCACCTGGATCAGCTCCGGAGACCTGAAGGTCGACTGGGCGCTCCGCATCGACACGCTGACCGCCGTGATGCTGGTCGTCGTCACCACGGTCTCGGCCTTCGTGCACCTCTATTCCATCGGCTACATGGAGGAGGATCCTTACCGGCCGCGCTTCTTTGCGTACCTGTCGCTGTTCACCTTCGCGATGCTGATGCTGGTGACGGCGGACAACCTGGTGCAGCTTTTCTTCGGCTGGGAGGGCGTTGGCCTCGCAAGCTATCTGCTGATCGGATTCTGGTACCATAAGCCCGAGGCGAACGCGGCCGCCATCAAGGCCTTCGTGGTCAACCGCGTCGGTGACTTTGGCTTTGCGCTCGGCATCTTCGCGGTGTTTGCGATGACCGGCGCGGTCGATCTCGACACCGTGTTCGCGCAGGCGCCGACGCTTGTTGGCAAGACCATAAACTTCTTCGGCTGGCATGCCGACGCGATGACGCTGATCTGCCTGCTCCTGTTCATGGGCGCCATGGGCAAGTCGGCGCAGTTCCTGCTGCACACCTGGCTGCCCGACGCGATGGANNATGGAAGGCCCGACGCCGGTCTCCGCGCTGATCCATGCGGCCACGATGGTCACGGCCGGCGTGTTCATGGTGGCGCGGCTCTCGCCTTTATTCGAGCTTGCGCCGAATGCCCAAGCCTTCGTGACCTTGGTCGGCGCGACCACGGCGTTCTTCGCCGCGACCGTCGGCCTGGTGCAGAACGACATCAAGCGCGTCGTCGCCTATTCGACCTGCTCGCAGCTCGGCTACATGTTCGTCGCGATGGGCGTCGGCGCCTATTCGGTCGGCATGTTCCACCTGTTCACGCATGCGTTCTTCAAGGCGCTTCTGTTCCTCGGCTCCGGCTCGGTGATCCATGCGATGCATCACGAGCAGGACATGCGAAAGATGGGCGGCCTGCGCGACAAGCTGCCGGTGACTTACATTTGCATGGTGATCGGCACACTGGCGCTGACCGGCTTCCCGCTCACCGCCGGTTATTATTCCAAGGACGCCGTCATCGAGGCTGCGGCCGCGGGGCATAACCCGTTCGCCGTCTACGCCTTCGTCATGACGGTGATCGCAGCGCTGCTGACCTCGTTCTATTCCTGGCGCCTGGTGTTCAAGACGTTTCACGGCAAGCCGGCCGACAAGGAGACGCACGCGCATGCGCGTGAAAGTCCCTGGGTCATTCTTGTGCCGCTGATCTTCCTCGCAGCGGGCTCGATCCTCGCCGGCTTCCCGTTCAAGGAGCTGTTCGCCGGCCATCACGTCGAGGAGTTCTTCCGCGAGTCGCTCAAGTTTGGGCCCGAGAACCATATCCTGCACGACATGCACGAGCTGCCCTGGTCGGTTACGTATGAGCCGACCGTCATGATGCTGATCGGGTTTGCGGTCGCGTGGTTCTTCTACATCCGGCGGCCCGACATTCCGGAGAGCCTCGCGCGCCAGCACGACCTGCTTTATCGGTTCTTGCTCAACAAGTGGTACTTCGACGAGCTCTATGACCTGATCTTCGTGCGCCCCGCGATCCGGCTCGGCCGGCTGTTGTGGAAGGGCGGCGACGGCTACGTGATCGACGGCTTCGGCCCGGACGGCGTGTCCGCGCGGGTGCTCGACGTGACGCGCAACGTCGTGCGGCTGCAGAGCGGCTACCTCTACCACTATGCCTTCGCGATGCTGATCGGCATCGCGGGGTTCATCACGTGGTTCATGTTCTATGGGGGAGGCCACTGATGTCGAGCTGGCCGATCCTCTCGATCACGACGTTCCTGCCGCTGCTCGGCGTTGCCTTCATCGTCTCGCTCCATGGCGAGGACGAGGTGATCAAGCGCAACGCGCGCTGGGCCGCGCTGTGGACGACGCTTGTCACGTTCGGGGTGTCGCTGATCCTGGTGTGGCGTTTCGACCCCGCGAGCCCGGAATTCCAGTTCGTCGAGAAGGCCGCCTGGCTCGGCCGCGCGACCAGCTACCACATGGGCGTCGACGGCATCTCGCTGCCGTTCGTGATCCTGACGACCGCGCTGATGCCGATCTGCATCATCGCGAGCTGGCGGGTGATCGAGACGCGCGTGAAGGAGTACATGATCGCGTTCCTGGTGCTCGAGACGCTGATGATCGGCACGTTCTCGGCGCTCGATCTCGTGCTGTTCTATCTGTTCTTCGAGGGCGGCCTCATCCCGATGTTCCTGATCATCGGCATCTGGGGCGGGCCGCGACGCGTCTATGCGAGCTTCAAGTTCTTCCTCTACACGCTGCTCGGCTCGGTGCTGATGCTGCTCGCCATCATGGCGATGTACTGGCAGGCGGGCACGACCGACATCCCGGGACTGATGAAGTTCGCGTTCCCGAACGGGATGCAGACCTGGCTGTGGCTCGCCTTCTTTGCGTCGTTCGCCGTCAAGATGCCGATGTGGCCGGTGCATACCTGGCTGCCGGACGCGCATGTCGAGGCGCCGACCGCGGGCTCGGTCATCCTCGCGGCGATCCTCCTGAAGATGGGCGGTTACGGCTTCCTGCGCTTCTCGCTGCCGATGTTCCCGAACGCCTCGCATGATCTCGCCCCGTTCGTGTTCGCGCTGTCGGTGATCGCGGTCGTCTACACGTCGCTGGTCGCGCTGGTGCAGGAGGACATGAAGAAGCTGATCGCCTATTCGTCGGTGGCGCATATGGGCTTCGTCACCATGGGCATTTTCGCGGCGACCACGCAGGGCGTCGCCGGCGGCATCTTCCAGATGATCTCGCACGGCATCGTCTCGGCCGCGCTGTTTCTCTGCGTCGGCGTCGTCTATGACCGCATGCACACGCGTGAGATCGCGGCCTATGGCGGGCTCGTCAACCGCATGCCGTTCTACGCGCTCGCCTTCATGGTGTTCACGATGGCGAATGTCGGGCTGCCGGGCACATCCGGTTTCGTCGGCGAGTTCCTCTCGCTGATCGGCACCTTCAAAACCAACATCCCGGTCGCGACGCTCGCGACCTTGGGCGTGATCCTCTCGGCCTGCTACGCGCTCTGGCTCTATCGCAAGGCGATCTTCGGCGTGCTCGACAAGCCCGCGCTTGCCGGCATCATGGACATCGACGCCCGCGAGATCCTGGTGCTGGCGCCGCTCGTCGCGCTGACGATCTTCTTCGGCATCTATCCCAAGCCCGTGCTCGACATGTCGGCGGCGACCGTCGCGCAGCTCCTGGAGAACTACAATCAGGCGGTCGGCGCCGTGAAGGCGGCAGCGCTCGGGGTCACGCCATGAGCTTCGACTTTGCACTGCTTCCCGCGCTGCCGGAGATCGTGCTCGCGGTCGGCGCGATGGTGCTGCTGATGGTCGGTGCGTTCAGCGGGGAGAAGTCGGCGCTTGCGGTCAGCGGCCTCGCCTTCGTGCTGCTCGTGATCGCGGCGGTGATCGTCTATGCGGCGCCGGGCGGCCGGATCGTCGCCTTCAACGGCAGTTTCGTGATCGACGATTTCGCGCGCGTGCTGAAAATCCTGACGCTGATCGG
Organism: Hyphomicrobiales bacterium; assembly: GCA_003140315.1. Taxonomy (GTDB): domain Bacteria; phylum Pseudomonadota; class Alphaproteobacteria; order Rhizobiales; family Xanthobacteraceae; genus PALSA-894. Next base: position 2,860 of record PLJS01000300.1, on the reverse strand, counting down.
CTCGGCCACGACGATCGTGCTGTCCATCGGATATCTCGCGAACGAGAAGATCCAGACATTCGAGTTCCCGATCCTGGTCCTGCTCTCGACCACCGGCATGCTGATGCTGATCTCGGCAGCCGACCTGATCGCGCTCTATCTCGGCCTCGAACTGATGAGCCTGTCGCTTTACGTGGTGGCGGCGAGCAATCGCGACAACGTGCGTTCGACGGAAGCAGGGCTGAAGTATTTCGTGCTTGGCGCGCTGTCCTCCGGCATGCTGCTCTATGGCGCCTCGCTGATCTACGGCTTCACCGGCACGGTCAATTTCGCCGGCATCGCAAAGGCGGCCGCGCAGGGCGGCCTGGGGCTGACCTTCGGCCTCGTGTTCCTGTTCGCGGGCTTCTGCTTCAAGGTGTCGGCGGTGCCGTTCCACATGTGGACGCCGGACGTCTATGAGGGCGCGCCGACGCCGGTGACGGCGTTCTTCGCCGCGGCTCCAAAGCTTGCCGCGATGGCGATCTTCGTGCGCGCGCCGATCACGGCGTTTCCCGGCATCGCGCCGCAATGGCAGCAGATCGTGGTGTTCGTCGCGATCGCCTCGATGGCGCTCGGCTCCTTCGCGGCCATCGGCCAGCGCAACATCAAGCGGCTGATGGCCTATTCGTCGATCGGCCACATGGGTTTCGCTCTGATCGGGCTTGCGGCCGCGAGCCCGGAGGGCGTGCAGGGTGTCGTCATCTACATGGCGATCTATCTGGCGATGACGCTCGGCACCTTCGCCTGCATCCTGGCGATGCGCCGCAACGGGACCAACGTCGAAGAGATCGCCGACCTGTCCGGCCTCGCGCGCACGCATCCCACGTTGGCGTTCTTCCTTGCCGTGATGATGTTCTCGCTCGCCGGTATCCCGCCGCTCGCGGGCTTCTTCGCGAAGTATTACGTGTTCCTTGCGGCCATCAATGCCGGGCTCTATACGCTGGCGGTGATCGGCGTGGTGGTGAGCGTGGTGGGCGCCTATTACTACCTGACGATCGTGAAGGTGATGTATTTCGACGAACCGGCCGAGAGCTTTTCGCCGATGCCGCGCGAGTTGCGCGTGGTGCTCGCGCTGTCGGGGTTGTTCGTGATCCTGTTCTTCGCCTATCCGGCACCGCTCGTGAGCGCAGCCGCGGCGGCTGCGAAATCCTTGTTCTGATGCATTTTCATTCCCAGGACGCCGCGGGCGTCCGGCTCATCGCCTACGACACGCTCGGCTCGACCAACGCGGAGGCGCTGGCGCTTGCGCGCGGTGGCGAGGCGGGGCCGCTGTGGGTCACGGCGGCGCGCCAGACCGCGGGCCGCGGCCGGCGCGGCAATGCGTGGACGTCCGAGCCCGGCAACCTCTACGCAAGCCTGCTGCTGACCGACGCGGTTCCGGCCGGCAAGGCGCCGGAGCTCTGTTTCGTCGCGGCGCTCGCGCTGCATGACGTAGTGTCCGCACTCGCTCCGGCGCTGCGGCCGCGGGTCAAATGGCCGAACGATCTGCTGCTCGACGGAGCGAAATTCGCCGGCATCCTGATCGAGGCCGAGACGACGCAAGGCTCAGCTTCCGCCGTCGTCATCGGCTTTGGCGTCAACTGCGCGCATCATCCGAGCGATACGCCTTATCCTGCGACCGATCTCGCCGCTAACGGTGTCGCGGTCACGCTGGACGCGTTGCTCGCCGAGCTATCGCGCGCGATGCAGACACGTCTCGAGGAGTGGGATCGCGGCGCGGGCTTCGCGGCAACGCGCGCCGACTGGCTGACGCGCGCGGCCGGCATCGGCGGCGACATCGTCGTGCGGCTTCCGGACCGCGAAGTGGCGGGCACGTTCGAGACGCTCGACCGCATCGGACGGCTGATGCTGCGCCTGCCGGCCGGCACGCTTGAGGCGATCACCGTCGGCGAGGTGTTCGCGCCCGCCTCCGCGCAGAGGACGCCGTAATGGCGCGCGGGCCGGAGCTTGTGTTCGCGCCGCTTGGCGGCGTCGGCGAGATCGGGATGAACCTCTCGATCTATGGCCTCGGCGAGGGCGGCAAGCGCACTTGGCTCGCAATCGATCTCGGCGTGTCGTTCGCGGGCGATGACCTGCCCGGGATCGACCTGATTATGCCGGATGTCAGCTTCCTGGTGGAGCAGCGGCGTAATCTGGTCGGCATCGTGCTCACCCACGGGCATGAGGATCATTTCGGCGCGATCATCGACCTGTGGCCGAAGCTGCGCGTGCCGATCTACGCGACGCCGTTCACGGCGGCACTGTTCGAGGCCAAGCGCCTCGGCGAGCCGGGCGCGCCCGACATCCCGATCAAGGTCGTGCCGCTCGGTGGACGCATCACGCTCGGGCCCTTCGACGTGGAATTCGTCTCGGTCTCGCATTCGATCCCGGAATCGAACGCGCTGATCATCCGTACGCCGCTCGGCGCGGTGCTGCACACCGGTGACTGGAAGCTCGATCCGACCCCGGTCATCGACCCGCCGACCGACGAGAAGAAACTCAGGGCGCTGGGCGAGGAGGGGTGTCTCGCGCTCATCGGGGATTCCACCAATGCGGTGCGCGAAGGCCGCTCGCCCTCGGAGACGGATGTCGCGAAGACTTTGCTCGAACTGATCGTCGGTGCGCGCGGGCGTGTCGCGGTCACCACCTTCGCCTCCAACGTCGCGCGCCTGCGCACGGTGATCGACGCCGCGCGCGCCGCCAACCGCGAGGTGGTGGTGGTCGGCCGCGCCATGGAGCGCATCATCCAGGTCGCGCGCGAGACCGGATACATGGAGGGCGTGCAGGACCTGCGCCCGGTCGATGCCTATGGCTATCTGCCGCCCAACAAGGTGGTGGCGCTGTGCACCGGCAGCCAGGGCGA
>PLJS01000315.1 GCA_003140315.1 Hyphomicrobiales bacterium | reverse complement strand
ACAGGCGGAGTCCAGTCGGGGTCAGTTGCGTCGATATTGCCATGTCCGCTCTCTCGTCCGCTATCCCCAACACCGGACATGACTAACCCAGGTCAGCGCCCCTCAAGGTTCTGAAGAACCCGCCGAAGTACCCTGCAATTGCGTGTCTCGCCTCGGTATCTCGGCGCGCCGAGGTCAGCCGAGATTGCCCGCGATTAAGCCACATCTCGGACAGCCGAGATTGCTCGACCCTCTTCGCGCCCACCGCCCTACAATGAACGGTGTCGGATGCGGTGCGCTAACTACGCGTCCGCTCCCCGCCGCTTGCCTCGCACATCACCTGCGCAGCCAAATCGGCGTCCGCACCCGCGCCTTCGCAACGCCGCGCGGGTGTCGTCAGACAATTTGACGAGGGCTTCGCGGTCAAATTCGACGAACTCGTAGACCCCGGCCACATCGAGCAGGCGATCAAGCCCACATCGGCACTTAAGCTCGCAGCGGCCGCGCCGCCCAATTACAACGCTGTTTGTTATCTGGATTAAAGGCAGGCACGCGGCCGACGTGCTTCACGGTGCCTTCGGCTTCGACCGGGATGCAGGCTTCTTTCTCTGTGCCTTTGCACCGAACTTGGCAGCGCCTGCCTTCGCGCGCTCACCCTTCCGTTTCTTCTTCACAGAACCGTTCGCGATTCTGCCGTTGCCGATCCCATCCGGTTCGCTCAGCGCGACGAGCAGATCCCACAGCGCGCCGCGTTCCATGCTCTTGAGTTGTTTGCCGGCCATGGGCGCCTCACGGCAAGAAAATAAATCGTGACCGCCTTATAGACTCGTTTAATTCGATTTCAAACCATCGCAACCGTCCCGCCACACGCACTTAACGGCCCGAGTTGATTTGGCGGCATATGCCAGCCTTCGGACATCATGTCGGGCGCCCATCGATCGTCCCGCCTCCTGGACGCCGCATTTGTGGCCCAGAGCGTTCGCGGCCATGAGACGCTTGAGTCTGACCGCATGCGCGGCCGCACTGTTGACGGCATTTGCGCCCGCTGGATCATTCGCGGCCGCTCGGTCGCCGCATCAGATCGACCGGCGCGCCGCCGAGAAAATCATGGCGGACTATGACCAGGCCATCGAGACCGCAAACGAGTTCATGAGGCAATATCCCGCGAGGGCCTTCGGCCTGAGCCTGCGCGGCAAGTATTTTTTCTTGCGCGGCGATTATGCCGCAGCCGCGGACGATCTTGCGTTCTCCAGCAAGATCCTGGATCGGCCGGACGACCTCATCTGGCTCTTCCTTGCGCGCGCCTGGCTCGGTCTGAACGGCACGGCGGACCTCGCGGCCGGCGCCGCGCGATTGCGGCTGCAAGGTTGGCCCTCTCCGGTCGTCGAGCTCTTTCTCGGCAAGCGCACCCCGGCGGAGATGCAAGCCGCAGCCGCGAGGGCGGGAAAGACATGCGAGGGCCTATACTATGCGGCCCAGTGGCGTATTTTGCGCGGTGAAGATACTGATGCGATCGCGCTGTATCGCAACATGCTCGACGTCTGCCCCAAAAAGAGCACAGAATACGGCTACGCAATCACGGAGATTGTGCGGCTCGATCGATAGTCGCCAGGCGGCGCCGCGCTGCGTCCGATATCAGCTTGGCCAGCCAAGCCGACACTGGTCCCTATTGAGATTTGAGGTGGTCCTCTTTGAGAATCCCCTATGGGGCTTAAGCCCTCGGTAGGATTCCGGCCGTACTCTACTGCGAGGAACAAGAGGGCGTTGGCGGCGGCAATGGGTACTGATGACACCGTTCAGATTCGCTGTCCGAGGTGCAAGTCGAAGTTCAGAGACAAAGCACGCCGGGTCCTGAGCGGATATTCTAGGCAGTGTCCGGCCTGTGAGTGCATGGTCTTCTTTGAAGACGGATCGCCCAATAAAGACATTCATGAAGCGCTTCGTGAAGCGGAACGAGTGCGCAAGGCCCTGAGAGACGAAGAGGTTGAGAAAATTGCCACCCCGTCGGCGGATGCCGCCGAGCCGACTGATGGCACAGACACGGTCCCCTCTATTTCGCGTCGAATAGATCGCCGGTCACCTTCGGCGGGTAGAGCCAGACGATGATTCACGATCCCAGATAACATCAAGGCCGTCCTAGTTGGCGGCCTCGTCATTCCGGTGGCGCCCAGCAACCTCAATCCCTAGCAGCTTGCCGGCTCGCCGAATCGAGTGCGCACCCTCACCGTCGGCCACCAGTACCTCGACCAGCTCCCCGACAAACTTCGCGCCGCCGTATTCGGCAATGCCGGATCGATCATCGCCTGCCGGGCCGGTGCGGCCGATGCCGCAATCCTCGCCGCACAGATCGGCCTCGGCGGCCCCGATGCATTGCTCGATCTTGCCAACTTCACCGCCTGGGCGCGGCTGTTGCGCAATGGCGCACCCACCTCCCCGATCCGCCTCGACCTCCACGACGCCCCACGTCCGCGCCGCCTCAATCCCGACCGGTTGATCGCCACCAGCGCTGCCCGCTTCGGCCGCCCGCGCGCCGAGATCGAGGCGCGCATCGGCAAGTTTCTGGCGGGTCATTGACGCATCGAGGGTGTCGTTACGGGTGTGGATATTCGGCTTTGCAGGATCAGTCCGTGTTGCCGGCGTGGCTGAACGTCGCGCACAGTCCGGGCCGTGCGATGTTCTTTTTCGCGACCCGCGATGATTTGCTCGGGTCCGATCCACTTCGTCATAGCTGGCAGGACGGCAGCGGCCGCGCGGCGCTTCTGATCTAGGACCCGGGATAATGAACGGAGCGACGAGCGGTTCCTCGCTGCTGCCCAGTCCCGAACAGGCCGCGCTCTGGTGTCAGCCGACGTCGTATTGTGGCCAAAAAGCTACCGTCATGCAGACGGTCAGCCAATTCAAAAATCGTACAGGGTTTTTCAGCGTGCCCGAAGGACCTTCCTTCATATTAACGGTGTCGGAACCGATCAATATTTTGCGATGACCGGGCCGCCCCAACGGTAATTGAAACCGACTTTCACGGTGCTGACATTGGCGTTTATGTCCACCATGTTCGTGATCGCTCCGGTCGTATCGATGAAAGTGTATCGTCGCGTTCCAAAATCCATGAAGTCGTATTCAAGCTTCCACGACCAATTGCTCGAGAGGGCCTGCTCAATGCCAGCACCGATGGTCCATCCCTTTCGTGTATCGGAAAGCCCAGGGAAAGCCGTAACGATACCGGCTACGCTAACGTTGGCGCTATAATTGACGTTTACCCCGGCGGCGCCGCCTTTCATATAGAATAGCCAATTATCCCAAGCATAACCGACACGGCCGGTCAAAGTCGCATACCAATGGGTATTCGCGTTCTCAACTCGGAACGAGTTGGCGACCAAAGTACCATTTGTTGTCGCGGATGTTTTGGCGTCGGTCCATGAAAGGTCGCCTTCGACGCCAAAGACCCACTTGCCTATTTGCCAGTTGTAACCGGTTTGGCCACCCCCGAGAAAACTGCTCCGATCGCCGTTGATGACGGTACCAGGCGGCAAAATAGGGGCACCGGCCGTGGTGGCGACTAACGTCCCGTTTTCGTCGATCACTCCCCAGCCAACGTGGCCGCCGACGTAGAACCCTGTCCAATTGTATGCAGAAATCATTGGAGGCGCCTTGTAAACTGGCAGGTCGGCGGCAAACGCAGGACCTCCCCAGCCCAGCACAACGATCGCTACGCTTGATTGAATTAGTTCTCTCATGACGCATCCCACCCCTTGGATAACTTTGCTATGCGCGCCGGGATTCAACTTCAACGTAGATCAGAACTCTCAGTAGGCACGCTATTGGTATCCTGCAACCGAGCTCGAGTCGACTGGGCGCGAAATGTTCACAGACCGTTCGGTTAGGCCCCAATATCAGAAGTTTGCAAACTAACGAGCGCAGGTTTCCTTGACGACCTTCCATCGACGAGTACCCTGTCGATAGTCTCCGCCATTCCATCGAGCTGCGATCCGCGCTGGCAGGCACCAGGCGGGCGCATCGGGCGGCGGAGGCGAGCTACTCAGTCTTCCCAAAAACTCTTGAATCGCTCCGGCGATAGCTCAGTGTAGCGGACGGTGTGCTGAATGTTCTTATGGCCGAGGTAGTGTTGAACTGCACGTGTGTCTTGTCCATCGTTCGCCAGCTTGTAGCCACAAGCGTGGCGTAGCATGTGCGGATGCAGCGGGAACGGAAACTTGCCCGTCTCCCCCGTCCGCGCCAGCATCTTGCGAAAGCCGGCCGGCGACATCGGTGCGCGCCGTTCCGTGCTGAATACGTGCCGCGACTGCGGTTCCTCTCGCATCAGCCGCCGCAATGCGCGCAGCTCCGTGCCGCCGATCGGATGTACGCTCGGCGTTCCGTTCTTGAGACGCCGCACATGCAGGAGCCCATGCGCGAAATCGATTTGATCCCAGCGCAACGCGCACAACTCGGATGCGCGCAGTCCGTGCCGGTATGCAATCAGGATCATCGTCGCGTTGCGATGGCCATAACGCCCCCGCTTGCCCGCGCGCTCCATGAGGACCTGCATTTCTCTCGGCGTCAGATACTCGCGCGGCCGACGTGCGGCGTTGAGGGGCCTGCGCGGAACTGTCCCGAAAACGATGTTTGGAGAGGGGGCACGCTTGATCCGTTTCGTGGCTGCAATTCGAGCATTCGATTTCATAACTGTCCGTAAAATAGTCCTTTTCGGGACAGTTAAAGTATACCATCCCGTTGGACGTGCGCCGGGCCTCCCCACTCGCCAGGCACTTCCGGTTTACCCTCGACTGCGGACGTATCGCTGCACCGCACTAACTGATACGATGGGCCAACGACGGACGTAGCGAGGTCTCGGCTCACTTGTTGCGGCGGCATGTCGCTGATCGCAATGCCGTCGGCCATTTCACGCCGCGGCGACGTGGTTACAGTGACAGGATCATTGTGGTCCGGCGAAT
>PLJS01000286.1 GCA_003140315.1 Hyphomicrobiales bacterium | reverse complement strand
GGCACGCGGATCGGCACCACCGAGAGGCGGTGATAGAGGTCCTCGCGGAAGTGGCCGCCGGCGATCTCGGCTTCCAGGTTGCGGGCGGTCGACGAGATGATGCGCACGTCCACCGCGACCTTGGCGGTGCCGCCGACGCGCTGGAACGTCTGGTCGACCAGCACGCGCAGGATCTTGTTCTGNNTCTCGTCGATGAACAGCGTGCCGTGATGGGCCTCCTCGAGCGCGCCAACGTGCCGGTCCTGAGATCCGTTCGAGGCCTCGACGCCGAACAGCTCGGTCTCCATCCGCTCCGGCGTGATCGCGGCGGCGTTGATCACCACGAACGGACTGTCGGCGCGCCCCGACAGCGCGTGGATGGACCGTGCGGCAAGCTCCTTGCCGGCGCCCGAAGGGCCGACGATCAGGATGCGGCTGTTGGTCGGCGACACCTTCTCGATTACCTGGCGCAGATGATTGATCACGGCGGACCGGCCGACCAGGCTCGTCGGCATCGGGCCGAGCGACTTGAGCTCCTTGACCTCGCGCTTGAGCCGCGAGGTCTCGAGCGCGCGGTTCGCGACCAGAACCAGCCGGTCCGCCTTGAACGGCTTCTCGATGAAATCATAGGCGCCGCGCTTGATCGCCGACACCGCGGTCTCGATGTTGCCGTGCCCGGAGATCATCACGACCGGCAGCTCGGGGTTCTGCTCGCGCACATTGTCGAGCAGTTGCAGCCCGTCGAGCTTGCTGCCCTGCAGCCAGATGTCGAGAAACAACAGGTTCGGCCGGCGCGACGAGATGGCGCTCAGCGCGGTGTCGCTGTCGCGCGCGGTGCGCGTCTCGAAGCCTTCATCCTGCAGGATGCCGGCCACCAGTTCGCGGATATCGGCTTCGTCGTCGACGATGAGGATGTCGGAAGCCATGCTATTCGCCTGCCGCTGTCATGGGCTCATTCCTCGGCTCGTCCTGCCCTTCGTCCGTCGCCGCGCGGCTGATCCGTTCGGCGGCGAAACGCAGCCGCACCCACGCGCCGCGGCCGCCATCGGCGACGTCCGGCGCATCGGCGAGCTCGATACGGCCGCCATGTTCCTCGAGAATGCGGCCGACGATCGCGAGACCGAGCCCGGTGCCCTTCTCGCGCGTCGTCACGTACGGCTCAAGCAGCCGGTTGCGGTTCTCCTTCGGAAGGCCCGTTCCGTTGTCGACCACATCGACCACGATGTCGCCGCCGTCCCGCTCGGCCGACACGTGGATACTGCCGCGCTTGATCTCGTCGGGCGGCACGGCGGCGATCGCCTCGGTCGCGTTCTTGATGATGTTGGTCAGCGCCTGCGAGATCAGCCGCCGGTCGATCCGCGCCGGCATCGATTCCTCTTGCGTCTTAACCTCGATGTCGATGTCGGGATAGCCGACGCGCATCATGAACACGGTCTGGCGCACCACGTCGGCCACGTCCTCGGCGGCGATCACCGGCTTCGGCATGCGTGCAAAGCGCGAGAACTCGTCCACCATGCGCTTGATGTCGTCGACCTGGCGCACGATCGTGTCGGTGCACTGGTCGAACACCGCGCGGTCCTCGGTGATGACGCGGCCGTATTTGCGCTTGAGCCGCTCGGCCGAGAGCTGGATCGGCGTGAGCGGGTTCTTGATCTCATGCGCGATGCGGCGCGCGACGTCCGCCCACGCAGACGTGCGCTGCGCCGCGACCAGATCGGTGATGTCGTCGAGCGTGATGACATAGCCGTGCTCGGCATCGCCGGACTGCTCGGTCGTGACACGCACCGAGAGGTTGCGCTCGCGCATGTTGCGGTTGATCGTGATCTCGCCCTGCACCAGCCGATGCAGTCCGGAATGCGCCTCCCGAAACAGCGCGTCGAGCTCGGGCATGATCTCGGAGAGGCTGCGGCCGACGGCATCCGCCTCCCCCTGCCCGATCAGTTTCTCCGCCGAGCGGTTGAGGATGCTGACGCGGCCCTCCGCGTCGACGCCGATGATGCCGGCGCTCGCGCCGGAGAGCACCGCCTCGGTGAAGCGGCGACGGGTGTCCATCAGGTCGCGCGCGCGCATCAGGTCGTCGCGCTGGGTGCGCAATTCGTTGGTCATCTTGTTGAAGGTTTCGCCGAGCTGGCTCAGGTCCCCTTCGCCGCGGCGCACCGGCACCTGCACATAAAGGTTGCCGGTCGAGACCAGGTTGGCGGCGCTGATCAGGCGGCGTATCGGCGCGACCAGGCGGTTCGCGAAATTGAGCCCGATCCACACCGCCGACAACAGCACGATCAGCGCGATCACCGTGTACATCAGCGCGAAGGCGACCTGTATGCCGACACGGCGCGACTCGAGCGCGGCGAACTCGGCGACGCTCTCTTCCGAGGCCTGGAGCTGGTCGACGACACGCGGATCGAGCGGCCGCGCCACATAGAGATAGGCGTCGTCATAGCCGTGCAGTTTGATGACCGCGGCGACGGTCTTGGACTCCAGGAACAGCGCGGCCTGCGGCTCCTGGTCCCCCACGTTGGCCAAGGCGCCGGCCGAAGTCGGCGGCGCGAAATCGGCGACGCCCTGGATCTCGGCGCGCTCGATGACGGTCAGGTCGCTGTGCACGATCAGCGTGAGCGGTAGGCCGCGCATCTGCGCCTGCGCATTGAGGAACTGTTTGAAGCGCTCGCGGTCCTGATCGAACAGCGGCTTGGCGCGCGAGACGTCGTAGGCCATGGCGGCAAGCTCGTTGCGGATCAGCGCGACGTGCTCGTTGAAATAGGCCTGCGCCACCATCTGCGAGTTTGCGATGACTGTCTGGATGCGCAGTGAAAACCAGGGCGCAAGCCCGCGGTCGAGCGTGACGCTGGCAACGATCGCAACCAGGATCGCCGGCACCGCCGCGATGATCGAGAACAGCCCGATCGTGCGCACATGCAGCCGCGCGCCCGCCCGCCCGCGCCGGCGCGCCTGAAAGATCGGCCACATCTCGCGCGCGATCACCGCCATCAGCAGGAGCGCGGCGACCGCATCGATCACCAGGACCGTGACGACGACGTTGTGGGTGGGCGCGAGCGGCGTGAGGCCGGCGAGCACGAAAAAGGTCACGGAGGCCGACAGCATCGCGAGCGCGACCGCGACCGATCCGAGCACGCGCGCCGCCAGCCGTGGCGCCGTGGCGCCAGCGGACGGATCGACAGTCGCAACGTCTTCGGCGCTCGTCATTGGATGCAGGCAGGACCCGGCGGCATGGCTGCGGCAAACTTCGGTCGCAACGGCCAGGCCGTCACGCAACAGTTGATGCATTTATACAACAATGTTGCCCAAAGGCGACTATAGTGTGGCGGAAGGAGATTCCGTCATCCGGGCCCGGATTTCTGCAATTTCGGCCATCATACCGCTGCCGCGACACGCATTTTCCAGCTTTGGCGGCCGGTATCGGGATGCAATCCGCGGATTTCAAACCGCGATTGCGCGGATGATGCCGCCGGCGGCCGCGGGTCGCGTTATCCGCTGGTGCGGATCACCTGGATGTCGAGATCGCGGATTTTCTTGCGCAAGGTGTTGCGGTTGACGCCGAGCAGATCGGCGGCACGGATCTGGTTGCCGCGGGTTGCCGCAAGTGCCGCGGAGAGCAGCGGCTGTTCGATCTCGCGCAGGACCCGGTGATAGAGGCCGGGCGGTGGCAAGTTGTCGCCGAAGTTCGAAAAATAACGCGTCAGATAACGTTCAACCCCGCCGGCAAGCGTGTCCTCCGAACGTTGCTCGTCGTCGGGCGCCGAGATCGTCGGCTGCGTCAGTTCCGCGTCGATCACGGCGGCGGTGATGGTCTCTTGCGGATAGAGCGCGGCCAGCCGGCGCGCGAGGTTTTCGAGTTCGCGCACATTGCCGGGCCAGCGGTAGCGCTTGAGACGGTCGAGCGCGGCTTGGTCGATCTGCTTCGGCGGCAGGCCCTCGCGCTCGGCTTGCGTGAAGAAATGCCGCATCAGGTCGGACACATCCTCCACCCGCTCGCGCAGCGGCGGCAGGCGCAGCGGCACGACGTTGAGGCGGAAGAACAGGTCTTCGCGAAACAGCCCCTGCTGGATCAGCACACGCAGGTCCTTGTTGCTGGCAGCGACGATGCGCACGTCCGACTTGATCGGCGTGCGCCCGCCGACGGTCGTGTATTCGCCCTGCTGCAGCACGCGTAACAGCCGCGTCTGAGCTTCCATCGGCATGTCGCCGATCTCGTCGAGGAACAGGGTTCCGCCTTCCGCCTGCTCGAAACGGCCGGACGAGCGCGTGTTCGCGCCGGTAAAGGCGCCCTTCTCGTGCCCGAACAGCTCGGACTCGACGAGATCGCGCGGGATTGCCGCCATGTTGATCGCGACGAACGGGCCGGTGCGCCGCTTGCCGTAGTCGTGCAGCGCGCGCGCGACCAGTTCCTTGCCGGTACCGGACTCGCCGGTAATCATCACCGTCAGGTCGGTCTGCATCAGCCGCGCGACGAAGCGGTAGATCTCCTGCATCGCCGGCGAGCGGCCGACCAGTGGGATTGCGCCCAGATCCTCGATCTTGGCTTGCTCGCGCGGCCGTTCCTTCGGTTCGGCAAGGGCGCGGCCGACGATCGTGATCAGTTCCTTCAGATCGAACGGCTTGGGCAGGTACTCGTAGGCGCCGCGTTCCGAAGCCCGGATCGCCGTCATGAACGTGTTCTGCGCGCTCATGACGATGACGGGAAGCTCCGGCCGCAGCTTCTTGATGCGCGGCAGGAGATCGAACGCGTTCTCGTCCGGCATCACGACATCGGTGATGACGAGGTCGCCGTCGCCCTGGCTCACCCAGCGCCACAGCGTCGCGGCATTGCCGGTCGAGCGCACCTCATAGCCGGCGCGCGACAGGGCTTGGTTCAGCACCGTCCTGATCGCGGCATCGTCGTCGGCGACCAGTATGTTTCCTGCGGGCATTTAGTCCCTCTTCAGGCTACGCCACCCGGTGAGGCGTCGTCGCCCGTGAACATGGGCATCAAAACTCGGAAAATGGTGTGTCTCGGCTGCGACTCGCATTCGATGATCCCGCCATGGTCGCCGACGATCTTCGCCACCAATGCAAGTCCCAGGCCGGTTCCGGTCGGCTTGGTGGTCACGAACGGATCGAACAGGTGCGGCATGAGGTCCTCGGGGACCCCCGGCCCGTTGTCCCTGACGCAGAACTCGAGCGGCAGCGACACGCGCGTCTTGGAACCCGGCACCGACAGGCGCACGCCCGGCCGGAATGCGGTTGTCAGCTCGATTTGCCCATCGGGCGCGTTCTCGCCGATCGCCTCGGCGGCGTTCTTCACCAGATTGAGGAACACCTGGATGAGTTGGTCCCGATTCCCGAGCACCGGCGGCAGCGACGGATCGTAGACGTCGACGAACTTGATGTGCCGCGCAAAGCCGGTCAGCGCGAGCTTCTGCACGCGATCGAGCACGATATGGATGTTCACGGCCTCGCGCTCGACCGGGCGCTCGTCGGCAAACACCTCCATGCGGTCGACCAGCTTCACGATCCGGTCGGCTTCCTCGCAGATGAGGCGCGTCAGCGTGCGGTCGTCGTCATTGGCCGACTGCTCGAGCAGTTGCGCCGCGCCGCGGATGCCCGAGAGCGGGTTCTTGATCTCGTGCGCCAGCATCGAGGCGAGCGCGATCACCGAACGCGCGGCGCCGCGATGCGTCAACTGCCGGTCCATCTTGTCGGCGATGGTGCGCTCCTGGAGCATCACCACCACATGGCCGGGCCGCTCCGGCACCGGCGCGACGTTGAGGTCGACGATGCGCTCGCTCGGCGTGCGTGGGGTCGAGAGGTCGACGCGATATTCATTGACCACCGCGCCGCGACTCCTCACCTGCTCGATCAACGCGAGCAGCGGCGAGCCGAACGGGACGAGGTCGCGGAAGGCGTGCCGGCGCAGCAGCGAGACCGAGACTTCGAAGAAGGCCTCGGCCGCGACATTCGCTTCGACGATCTTGCCGTCGGGCCCGATCATCAGGATCGGGTGCGGCAGCGCGTTGAGTACCGTGTCGGCGGTCTCGGTTGGGAACGACGTGAGGTGGGACTGCGCCCGGTTCATGCGGCCGCTCTCCAGGCAAACGCGTCGTAGGCCGATGCCAGGCGCTGTTTCGCGTCGCGCGGGTCCTCCGCCGTCAGTACGGTCGCGCGCGCGGCTTTGAGGCTTTCGGACGAAACGCCCGCGCTGTCGGCTGCGGCATCGAGCGCCCAGGCGAGATGCTTGCGCGCATGGCGCAGGCCGATCCGCAGGCCGTGATGCGCCAGCGTCTCCTCATAGAGCTCCGCGATAAGGGCGAACTGCTCCGTAAGTGAGGGCGTGCGCGGCCGCTCGCTGTGGCTGAGGTAGCGCGCGAGCTGGCCCGGAAACCACGGCCGGCCCTGCGCACCGCGCCCGACCATGACGGCATCGGCGCCGGACGCGCGCAACGCCGCGACCGCCGCCTCGCAACTCGTCACATCGCCATTCACCACCACCGGGATCGTCACGGCGGATTTCACGGCGCGGACCGCCGCCCAGTCCGCGTGGCCCTTGTAGAACTGGCAGCGCGTTCGTCCATGCACCGTGATGAGGGTTACGCCCGCGGCTTGCGCCCGGCGCGCCAGTTCGGGTGCGTTACGGGTCGCATCGTCCCAGCCGAGACGCATCTTCAAAGTGACCGGCACGCGGACCGCGCGCACGGTCGCTTCGATCAGTTGCGTCGCGAGATCGAGATCGCGCATCAGCGCCGAGCCGGACTGGCCACCGGTGACGTGCTTTGCCGGGCAGCCCATGTTGATATCGATGACGTCGGCGCCGGCGGCTTCCGCGATGCGCGCGCCCTCCATCATCCAGCGTGCCTCGCAGCCCGCGATCTGCACCACATGGAGCCGTAGCCCTGCACCATCGGAACGCAGATGCGCGTCGCGTCTCCCTTCCGCGAGCGCTTCACTCGCGATCATCTCGGAGACCACCACGCCCGCCCCGAGCCGCGCGGCCAGACGGCGGAACGGTGTGTCGGTCACGCCGCACATCGGCGCGAGAAAGACGCGGTTGGGGAGTTCGACCGATCCCGCCATGAGCGGAAGGCCGAGGTTGAGCGGAAGGGGGCTCGTGTTCACGATGTTATTGCACACAAATTAGGCTGAAGGTGATTTGCATAGAGTTTAGCCATTTTGACCGTTTCCGCAAGCTTCGCAGTGCAGCATTTTTCCCCAGGCCGGAGAATCAAGTTGCGATGGTGAATGGAGGCGCTAAAGCCATACTGCAACGAGAAAATCGGGGACCAGGATGGCGATCCGCGTGGCAGCGGTGGTGGTTGCGGCGGGGCGCGGAACCCGCACCGGGATGCCCTACCCTAAGCAGTACCGCGCCCTCAACGGCGCCCCGCTGGTGCGCGACAGCCTGCGCCTCTTTGCATCGCACCCCGAGATCGATCTCGTGCAGCCGGTCATTCATCTCGACGATATCGCCCGCTTCAAGGCCGCCTCCGAGGGGCTCGCCATTGCCGAACCCGTGTCGGGCGGAACGACACGCCAAGGCTCCGTGCGTGCCGGGCTCGAAGCGCTTGAGACGCACGCGCCTGCGATCGTGCTCGTGCACGACGCCGCGCGGCCATTCGTATCCGATGCGCTCGTGAGCCGCGCGATCGCGGCGGCAAACGAGCACGGCGCCGCCGTTCCGGGGCTGCCCGTCACCGACACGGTCAAGCTCGTCGACGCGCAGGGGCTCGTCACCGCGACGCTCGATCGCGCACACCTGCGTACCGTCCAGACCCCGCAGGCGTTTGCCTACCCGGCGCTCCTCGATGCGCATCGGCGCGCCGCAGCGGCGGGGCGCGAGGATTTCTCCGACGACGCCGCGCTCGCCGAATGGGCGGGGCTCAAGGTCGCGGTATTCGAGGGCGAAAAGGGCAACGTCAAGATGACGACCGCAGACGACTTCACGCGCGCGGAGGGCGAGCTTGCCGCCTCGCTCTCCGACATCCGCACCGGCATCGGCTACGACATCCACGCCTTCGAGGATGGTGGCGACCATGTCTGGCTCGGCGGAATCAAGATTCCGCACACGCGAAAACTCTCGGGCCATTCGGACGCCGACGTGGTGCTGCATGCGCTCACCGATGCGATCCTCGGCGCGCTCGCCGACGGCGACATCGGCATGCACTTCCCGCCGACCGACGAGCAATGGCGCGGCGCGTCGTCGGACAAGTTCCTGGCGTTTGCGATCGATCGCGTGCAACAGCGCGGCGGCATGGTGAGCCATCTCGACGTCGCAGTCGTCGCCGAGGCGCCGAAGATCAATCCGCGCCGCGACGAGATGCGCGCGCGCATCGCCGAGATCGCCGGGCTCACGATCGACCGCGTCGGCGTGAAAGCCACCACGAACGAGAAGCTCGGCGCGATCGGTGCCGGCCAAGGCATCGCGGCGTACGCGACCGCCACGGTCCGCCTGCCCTGGGTCGCGCCGTGATCGACGCCGAGACCCGCGCGGCAGCGACGCGGGTGCTCGACACCTATCGGGCGCGCAAGTGGACGCTCGCGACGGCGGAGTCCTGCACCGGCGGCCTCGTCGCCGGCGCGCTGACCGAAATCGCAGGCTCTTCGGACGTCGTGGACCGCGGCTTCGTCACCTATTCGGATGAGGCGAAGGCCGAGATGCTCGGCGTGCCCGAAGCAACGCTGACCGCATACGGCGCCGTGAGCCGGCCGACTGCCGAGGCGATGGCGAAAGGCACGCTCACGCGTTCAAGTGTCAATGCCACGGTTGCGGTCACGGGCATTGCCGGGCCCGGCGGCGGCTCGCCGCAGAAGCTGGTCGGGCTTGTGCATTTTGCCGCCGCCGCAAGGGACGGCCGCCTGATCCATCGCGAGAAACGCTATGGAGACATCGGGCGTTCGGAAGTCAGACGGCTTTCGGTTCTCGAAGCGCTTGATATGCTGCTGACGCTCGCTCGATAACGCGCCGCGGACAAGCGGCGAACACAACAATCAGGGAGGATGTCATGAGAAAGCTCATGATCGCGCTTTGCGCCTGCGTGGCGCTCGGCACCAGCGCGCAGGCTCAAACCGTCAAGGATTTCCTGGCACTGGTCACCAAGAAGTGGACCACGCCGTTCGAGCCGTTCCATCTCATCGGCAACATCTATGATGTCGGCACCGACGGCATCGCGGTCTACGTGATCAAGACCACGCAGGGCCTGATCCTGATGGATACCGCGCTCCCGCAATCGACCGGCATGATCAAGGACAACATCGCCAAGCTCGGCTTCAAGGTCACGGACATCAAGTACATCCTCAACACCCACGCGCATTTCGACCACACCGACGACTTTGCCGAGATGAAGCGCGACAGCGGCGCGCAGCTCATCGCGGGTGAGCGCGACAAACCGCTGATCGAGGGCGGCTATTATCCGGGCGATGAGAAGAACGCCGATCTCGCCTTCCCGCCGGTGAAGGTCGATCGCACCGTGATCGAAGGCGACAAGGTCACGCTCGGCGACACGACGCTGATCGCGCATGCGACGCCCGGGCATTCGCCGGGCTGCACCAGTTGGGAGATGACGGTGAAGGACGGCAATGCGGAGCGCACCGTTCTGTTCTTCTGCAGCGGCAGCGTCGCGCTCAACCGGCTGGTCGGGCATCCGACGCATCCGGGCATCGTCGAGGACTACCGGAGCACGTTCGCCAAGGCGAAAGCCATGAAGATGGACGTCCTGCTCGGTCCGCACCCGGAAGTGTACGGCATGCAGGCGAAGCGCGCGCAGATGAAGGACGCTGCGCCGAAACCGTTCGTCGATCCGGGCGAGCTTGGGACCTATATCGCGACGCTGGAAAAGGACTTCGACGTGCAACTCGCCAAGCAGACCGCAGCGCTGCAGAAGCAGAACTGATTTTCTTCAGCGCCCGAGCTTCTTGCGCAGGATGGCGCCCATGATGTCGGAGTAGTCGTCGGTCCAGGCGACAACGGCGTCGGCAGATTCCCTGTGCCATCCGGGCGTTTGCGCGAGCGGTCCGAAGTCGGCGGCATCGCGCGCCAGCACCGCGACGAGCGCGGCCGCGTGAAAATCGGTGACGAACTGCGTGGCCTTGTCGTCGGCCTTCACCAGGGTGCTCAGCCCTTCGGCGGCGCCGACCGCCGCGACCACCTTGGCAAGCTCCATGTGGCGGTTGGAGATGTGGAACACGATGAGTCCGCGCGGCGTAAGCCGCGCCAGGTAGCCGCGCAGCGCCTCGCGCGTGAGCAGGTGCGTCGGGATCGCGTCCGAGGAGAATGCGTCGAGCACGATCAGGTCGTAGCGCTGCGCCGAGGCCGCGAGCGTGAGGCGCGCATCGCCGAGCACGACTTTCGCATCGGGCGCGCAGTCCGAAAGAAAACGGAACATGGCCGGATCGCCCGCAATCCGCACGACCTCCGGGTCGATCTCGAAGAAGGTCCAGGCTTCGCCCGGCTTGGCATGGCATGCGAGGCTGCCGGCGCCGAGCCCGACCACCGCAACGCTGTTCAGACTGCCTTGCCCCGAGCGCGCGGCCGCGACGCTCTCCGAGATCGGGCCGCCGAAGTAGTAGTAAGTGAGGGGTTCGGGCCGTCCGGTGACGCGCGCGCCGTCGGCGTCGCGCACGCGCTCGGCGCCGTGGATCGTGGTGCCGTGATGCAGCAGCCGATAGCTGCCGTCGCTGGTCTCGACCACGCGATGCACGCCGAAGAAGCTGCGCGCGGTCTCGATCACGTTGAGCCCCGGCTGCCAGACGCCGGTGATGATGAAGCCTGAGACCGCGAGCGCCGCGAGCCGCACCGGGTCGTAACGCTGCAGCAGCATCCAGCCGACCAGCGCCACGAGCATGATCTGGAACGGCAGGACTGCGCTCGCCGAGAGCCGCAGCTCGAACAGATGCGGCTGCACGATCGCGACGGCCGCAACGACGAGCGCCGGCCAGATGCGTTTGAGAAATAGCGCCGGTGCCCCGACGAACGCGCCCGGCAACGCGAACAGCGCCGCCGTCACGAGGATCGGATATTCGTAGGTGCGGCTGAACAGATAGGGCGCGAGCAGTCCGGCGAAGACGCCGCCGATCACCCCGCCGAGCGAAGTCCAGAGATAGAACTCGGTCAGCCGCGACGGTGCCGGCCGTCGCGCATAGAGCTCGCCGTGGCAGCTAAGCGCGAGTACGAACAGCGCCAGCAGATTGACCGCCATGGTGGCGAGCCAATATTCGCGGTCGCCGCCGAGCAGCGTGATCGCGAGCGGCGCCACCAGAAACGGCACGATGCCGATGACGACGCGCTGCGAAAACCACGGCCGCTCGCGGAACACCGCCACGAAGGTGAGCAGATAGAGCGCGAGCGGCAGCACCCATAGGAGCGGCGCTGCCGCCACGTCGGTCGAGATATAGGCCGTCACCGCGATCACGAGGCCGGCGGGTATGGCGGCGAGGGCGATCCAGCCCAGGCGATCCGCCAAAGTCGCGGGCTCCGCCGCGACAACATCGGCGGAGGCACGCGCGTCCCCTCCCCGCGCCGCCACCATGCCCGCGGTGGCGACCAACACGGCAAGCCCCGCGAAGCCGACCGACCACGCCCAGGCCTGCGCGTGCAGGGTCAACATCGACTCCAGCACGAGCGGATAGAGCAACAAGGCTGCGAACGAGCCGAGGTTGGAGGCCGCATAGAGCACATAAGGATTGCGCGCCTGCGGGTGCCCACTCGTGGCGAACCAGCTTTGCAGCAGTGGCGCGCTCGCCGAGAGTGCGGCGAACGGCAGGCCGATCGAGACGGCAAACAACGCGACCAGCCAGAGGCCGACACCGGTCGAGGGCGGCGCCGCAAAGCCTTGCGCGATGCCGATCGGGAGCGTCAGCGCGGCGGCCGCAAGAACGATGAGATGCACCAGCGCGGACTGCGCGACCGAGAGCGTGCGCGCCAACAGATGCGCATAGGCGTAACCGATCAGCAGCGCGCCTTGAAAGAACACCATGGCGACCGACCACACCGACGGCGCGCCGCCGAGCATCGGCAGCACCATCTTGGTGAACATCGGCTGCACGGCGAATAACAGCAGCGCGGAGGAAAATAGGGTCACGGCGAACAGCGCGGGCGCGAGGCGCAGATAGGCGCTGTCGCGCGAAACGGTCTGATCGTGCAGGGCCATGGGTGTCCGCCGGATAAGGAGCGGACGATAGCCGGGCGAGCTTAAGGGGTGCTTACCCGCGCATAGACGACGTCAGCGCGGCGCTCGAAAGCCTCTGCGAAGCGCCGGAACGCCGCATCGAACATCGCCCCCATCAGGAGGCCGAGCATGCGGCTCCTGAACTCATAGGCGATGAAGAAATTCACGTCGCAGGCCTGCTCCGAGATCGGCACGAAGGTCCAGCGGTTGTCGAGGTGGCTGAACGGGCCGTCGAGATATTCGACCCGGATCGTCTGGTTCGCCCGGTCGAGCGTGACGCGGCTCACGAAGGTCTCGCGCATCACCTTGTAGGCGACGGTCATGTCGGCGACGAGCGTTACGGTTCTGTCCGGGTTCTCGGTGCGCTTGCGCACGCGCAGGCTCTCGCACAACGGCACGAATTGCGGATAGCGCTCCACGTCGGCGACGAGGTCGAACATCTCGGCCGCCGCGTGGCGCACGCGGCGCGCTGTGCGGAACTGCCGCATCAACGCGCGGCAGCCCGCACGGCTCTCAACCGCGCGAAGTCTTCCCCCGCATGATGCGAGGAGCGCGTCAGCGGCGAGGCCGAGACCATCAGGAAGCCCTTCGCATAGGCGATCGTCTCGTAGGCCTTGAACTCGTCGGGTGTGACGAACCGCACCACCTCGTGGTGCTTGCGTGTCGGCTGGAGGTACTGCCCGATGGTGAGGAAGTCGACGTCGGCCGCGCGCAAATCGTCCATCAGTTGGAGCACTTCGTTGCGCTCCTCGCCGAGGCCGACCATGATGCCGGACTTGGTGAACATCTGGCGATCGCGCTCCTTCACCTCCTGTAACAGCCGCAGCGAGGCGAAATAGCGCGCGCCCGGCCGCACCGTCAGATACTTCGACGGCACGGTCTCGAGATTGTGGTTGAACACGTCCGGCCGCGCCGCGACCACCGTTGCGGCCGCGCCGTCCTTGCGCAGGAAGTCGGGCGTCAAAACCTCGATCGTCGTCGCGGGCGTCGCCGCACGGATCGCGCGGATCACCTGTGCGAAATGCTCGGCGCCGCCGTCGGCGAGGTCGTCGCGGTCGACCG
>PLJS01000222.1 GCA_003140315.1 Hyphomicrobiales bacterium | reverse complement strand
ACAGCAAAATCATCCCGCTCTAGGCCGCCGCGTATATCGTGAACGAAAAGCCCCGGCATCGTCCGGGGCTTTTTGTTGACTCGGCATGGCGGAGCGGCGGCGCGAGGCCGGGCACTAGCTCAATCGAGCCGTGTCGCGAGACGGCGCACCATGATCGCAATCACGGTCCGGCGCGGCGCTATCGGACCGTGCGCACGCCCTACGAGCGGTCCGCCTTTCCGCCCCCCTTGACGGACCGGCTGCCACCGGCACATTTGCGCCCGGGGCACGCGATGACGCGCGCCATGCATAGACTGAGGTAAAGCCATGAGAATGAAGGTCGCACACATCGGCGCGGTTGTTTGTTTTCTCGCTCTCTCCTTCGCCGCCAGGCCGGCCGCGGCGGGCGCCTACGGCGCGCTGGCGACCAGCCCGGATGCCGATTTCGGCTATGCCTACAATTACGATGACGCCGACGAGGCGCGCGACCGCGCGATGACCGAATGCCGCAAGCATTCGAGCGATTGCAAGGTGAAGGGGACCTTCGAAAATACCTGCGTCAGCGTCTCCAAGGCCGAAAACGGCGCGATGGGCTGGGCCTGGGGTCATGGCAAGCAACAAGACGACAGCATGGCCATGACGGAGTGCAAGAACAATAAGGGACGCGGTTGCGAGCTGTCCGCCCGTTTCTGCACCGGCAATCCGTAGCCGCCTCGACAGCGGAGAGAACCTGCTCCGCTGCTCTCGCGGCAAGACAGCCGCGGCTTCGCTCGGCCCGTTAGACTGACGCCGCCTCCCGCGCGCATCGACTTGCACGCGGGATTGGCGGAGATCGCCATCATGAAAGTCCATGCCATCCAGACCGGCTCCGTCCGGATCAAGCGCGCGCAGGCCGAGGGGCGCGGGCACGGCTTGCCGCGACGGCTCGCGATCTTCACCGACCGGACCTGGACCGAGTGGCTGCCGACTTATGCGTGGGCGATCGAGCACCTCGAAGGCGTCATCGTGGTTGACACCGGCCAAGGCGCGCATCTGCTCGAAATCCGGCAGGTCGCTGCATCCCTATGTCCGGTGGGAGGTCGCGTTCCGCATCGAGCGCGAACAGGAGATCGGTCCGCAGTTGCGCGCGCTCGGCATCGGGCCGCGCGATGTGAAACGGGTCGTGCTCACGCATCTGCACATGGATCACGACGGCGGCCTTGCGCATTTCCCTGACAGCGAAATCCTCGTCGCGCCCGGCGAGCTGCGTACCGCGAGCGGATGGCTTGGCCGCATGCGCGGATACGTTTCCAATCGGTGGCCGTCGTGGTTCGATCCGCGCCCGCTCGATCTCGCGGCGGAGCCTTACGGTCCCTTTGCGGCGAGCCGGCGATTGACGGAGGCCGGGGATGTCGTGGCGGTCGCGACGCCCGGCCACACGGCGGATCATCTTTCCGTGCTGGTCCAGGACGGCGGCACCACGCAGTTTCTGGCGGGCGATACGTCTTACGACGAGCGGCTGATGCTCGCCGGCACGGTGGACGGCGTCAGCGCCGACGACCGCGTTGCCGGTGCAACGCTGGAGGCGATCAGGCGCCTGGCGCAGGCCGGTCCGACGGTCTATCTGCCGACGCACGATCCGAAAGCCGCCGCGCGTCTCGCGGAGCGTCGGCTGGTCGCAACGTCTGGATAGCCGGAGCTGGTCTCCGCCCGCCCGGGATCACTCGGCCGGTTGCTTGCTGAACGCGGGCGCCGAAACGGGAGCCTCCTCGAGCGGCTTCATCGCGGCGGCACCGCGCGGCAGGTCCGGGATCAGCGATCCCCCCTTGCGGCCGCGCAGCCACACATAGATCTGGGCGGCGATCAGCAGCACGCTGAGCGCGACGAAGAACGCGCTGATCGGACGCTCGACGAAGGTCAGAAGATCGCCGCGCGATATCAGCATGGCGCGGCGGAAGTTCTCCTCGACGCGCGGTCCGAGCACGAAGCCGAGCAGGATCGGCGCCGGGTGGAAGCCCAGGAGGTTCAGCAGATAGCCGACCACGCCGATCACCAGCACTTCGCCGACCTGGAACATGTCGTTGTTGGCGCTGTAGACGCCGATGCACACGAAGAACAGCGCGCTCGGGTAGAGGTACTTGTAGGGGATCATCAACAGCTTCACCCACAGCCCGATCATCGGGACGTTGAGGATGACGAGCAGGATGTTGCCGATCCAGAAGCTCGCGATCAGGCCCCAGAAGATATCCGGATGGTCCTTGATGAGCTGCGGGCCCGGGATGATGCCCTGGATGATGAGCGCACCGAGGAGCAACGCCATCACGGCATCGCCCGGAATGCCGAGGCTCATGGTCGGGATGAAATCGCCCTGCACCGAGGAATGCGTCGCGGCTTCCGGACAGGCGACGCCCTCGATCGCGCCGTGGCCGAAGCGCTCCGGATTCTTGGCTATCTTCTTCTCGGTCGCGTAGGCGACGAACGACGCGATCGTCGGGCCGGTGCCGGGAATGAGCGCGCACAGGCTGCCGATGATCGTCCCGCGGATCATGGCCGGGAAGGCCTGCTTCAGCTCGGCCTTCGAGGGCCGCATGTCGCGGAAGCGGACGTTCGAATACTTCATATCGACGGCCGCGGTCTGATTGATGCTGGTCATGAATTCGGCGATGCCGAACAGCCCGAGCGCGAGCGCGACGATCTCGACACCGTCGGTCAGTCCGATCAGCCCGAAGGTGAGCCGCGGCGTCCCGGTCTCGATGTCGGACCCGATCACGCCGATCAGCAGCCCCACGACGGTCATGGCGACGCCTTTGAGCGGCGAACCGCGCGCCAGCGTCGACCCCGCCAATAGCCCAAGCAGCATCAGCGAACACACCTCCGCTGGACCGAATTGCAGTGCCACACTGACCAGCAGCGGCGCGAGGAAGATCATCTCGGTGATGCCCCACGAGGCACCGATGAAGGACCCGATCACCGTGACGCCGAGCGCCACGCCGCCTTTGCCCTGCTTCGTCATCGGGAAGCCGTCGAGACACGTGACCGCGTGCGGTGGATGACATGGCAGGTTCAAGAGGATCGAGCAGATCGCGCCGCCATACTGCGCGCCGTAATAGACGCCGGCGATCATCAGGATCGCGGCGACCGGCTTCATGCCGAATGTCAGCGGCAGGAGGATCGAGATCGTCGCCAGCGGCCCCATGCCGGGAAGCACGCCGACCATGTTGCCGATCAGCACGCCGATGAAGCACCAGAACAGGTTGTGCGGCTCAAGCGCGACGCCGAACCCGTACCACAGATCCGTGAAAGCCTGCTGGATCACAGATTCACCCCACGTATGATCGGAAACGGAACGTGCAGGACGTAGTGGAACAGCGCGCAGCCGAAGACCGTGATGCCGAGCGCGAGCAGGAACGAGTTCTTCAGCGTCGCGGTCCTGTCGCCAAGCGCGGACACGAATACGCACAGGAACGTGCCCGGCGCCATGCCGCCATACTCGCCGCCGATGATGAACAGGATCGGGCCGGCAAGGATGCAGCCCCACCCGAACCATTCCGGCTTCTCAGGCAGGATGCGCTGCTGTTCTCCCTCTCCCGGGGCGAATGCGCTGCCGGCGATCAGGACGCCCAGGAAGATGAGGATGACACCGAGCGCGGTCGGGAAGAATCCCGGCCCCATGTGCATCAAGGTTCCGTACGAATTCTCGCGTGCTTGAACGATGACGCCCCCGCCCAGGAGCATCAGCAGGGCGCCGGCACAAAAGTCGCGCCTACGCGTGAACACCCGCAGCACGGAATTCCCCCCTCTTTCCTTATTGTTAAGGTCCCTGGGGATTTTTCGGCGATCTTGGGCCGATATGCAAGACTCTCTTGGGTTCGTGGGCTTGGCCGGGGCAGCGCCCTTATGCCGCGCCCGGGGTTCCCTGAAATTCGATCCAAACGGCTATATATTGGGCGCCTTCATCGTGCGCCCGGACTTGGGCCGCACGCGAAGCCGCGAATGCGGACCGGTTCCCACTTTTCGGGATCATGCTCAGCCGACGCGCCGCGCGGCCTCGCCCTCGTGCCAGAATTTCTTGTGCCGGCCGGCGAGGCTGCGCTCGGGGATGCGCACGACCTTGTCGCGGTCGGCCACCGCATATCCGATGCGCTGCGCGGTGCGGCCGTGCGTCTTCAGGATCGCGAGCGTGAGATCGGCATCGGCCGGGTCGACCACGTAGCAGAAGCCGATGCCCATATTGAACACTTCATACATCTCGGTGTTGTCGACGTTCGCGAGCCGCTGGATCAGCGCGAACAGCGGGTGCGGTTCGATCAGGGCGTCGATCACGTAGCCGACGTCGGCTGCGACCCGCGTCAGGTTGAGCAGACCGTCGCTGGTGATGTTGATCAGCGCCTTGGCGCGGACCTGCTGCAGGATGTCGAGCGCCTCGGGCACGTAGATGTGCGTCGGCTTGAGCAGCTCTTCGCCGATGGTCGTGCCGAGCTCGTCGAATTTCTGCCCCACCGTGTAGGTGCCGTTTCCGAAGAACGCCTTGCGGGCGAGCGTGAGGCCGTTTGAATGGATGCCGTTGCTGCGCACGCCGATGACGACGTCGCCGTCCTTCACGCCCGAGCCGTCGACGATCTTGTCGAGCGCAACGTGCCCGACCGCCATGCCGACAAGGTCGAAGCCCTTCACGATGTCCTTCAACTGCGACGTTTCGCCGCCGGAGATCGAAATCCCCGCCATCTCGGCGCCCGCGCAGAGGCCCGCGCCGATCGCGTCGAGCATCGCGGCATCGGTGCGCTCGACCGCGATGTAATCGACCATGGAGAGCGGCTTTGCGCCGACGCAGATCATGTCGTTGACGTTCATCGCGATGCAGTCGATGCCGATGGTGTCGTACTTGCCCATCATGTCGGCGATGATGGTCTTGGAGCCGACCCCGTCGGTGCAGAGCGCGATGCCGACGCCATCCATCTCGATGACGTTGGCGAAATAGCCGATCGGCAGCGCGACGCGCCCCGTGCCGGAGCGCGGCCAGGTGCGCTGCACCCGCGCGATGATGTTGTTGAGCCCGGCATCGGCTTCGGCGGTGTCGACGCCTGAGTCCCGGTAGGCTTCCTTGCGCTCGTCCATCGGCCGCCATTTGTTGGAAGATTCGCCGAATACCTAGCATGTCCGCGCGCGCGGTTGCCATCAGCCGCGGCGGCCTATACCCAGCGGAAACGAGGACATGCCGCCATGAATCCGCTGTTTCGGCTCGCCGCTGCGGGTGCATTCGCGCTCGCGCTCGTGGCACCCGCGCCTGCCGCCGGACCCGTTTACCCGCCGGGCTCGCGCATCGGGCTCGTGCCGCCGCCCGGCATGGTCTTGAGCACGCGCCTCCAGGGCTTCGAGGATCAGGCGCGCGGCGCCGTGATCGTCGTCACCGAGCTCGCCGGCCAGACCTACCCCAAGATGCAGACGGAATTCAGCGACGAGACGATGCGGGCCGGCGGCATGGAGGTGGTCAGGCGCGAGGAATTCGATCTGCCGGGCGGTCCGGCGCTGATCGTGGCGGCGCGCCAGCAGGCGGACGGCGTCATGATGCGCAAATGGGCGCTCCTCGCGCTCGCCGGCAACCTGACGGCGGTCGTGATCGTGTCGATGCCCGAGGCGGCGAAAGACGCCTATCCGGATGAAGTCCTGCGCGCCGCGCTGATGAGCGTCTGGGTGCGCCCCAAGCTTTCGGCCGACGAGATGCTCGCCGTGCTGCCCTACCGGCTCGCCGACCTCGGCGGCTTTCACTTGATGCGGGCGACGCCCGACGGCACCGCGGTGCTGACCTTCGGGCCGAACGACACGCCGCTGCCGGCGGAGCAGCCCTATTTCACGGTCGCGCTGCGCAGGGGCGAGATGCCGCCGGGAACGGACCCGAACATGTTCGCACAGCGCGCGCTCGCCGAATTCAGCGCGCGCGGAGCCGACCATGTCGTGTCGTCGGAGCCGCTCCGGATCGGCGGCGCGTCGGGCCATCAGATCATCGCCGAGAGCAAGGACGAGCGCACCGGCGACGAATTCGTCATCGTGCAATGGCTGCGCTTCGGCACCACGAGCTATGTCCAGATGTTCGGGATCGCGCGCAAGGACCAATGGGCCGCAGTGCTGCCGCATCTGCGCGCGGTGCGGGACGGGTTTGGGGCGAAGTAGGACGCCACCAATTGCTCCGTCCGTCATCCTGAGGTGGCCGCCGAAGGCGGCCCTCGAAGGATGGCCCACGTTCCGAACAAGCGCCGTCGCCCTTCGAGGCTCGGCGCTTCGCGCCTCACACCTCAGGGTGACGGCTTTCCCTACATATTCGGATAATTCGGGCCGCCGCCGCCTTCGGGCGTGACCCAGGTGATGTTCCGGTTCGGGTCCTTGATGTCGCACGTCTTGCAGTGGACGCAGTTCTGCGCGTTGATCTGAAAGCGCCCCCCGGCGCCGTCCTCGACCCATTCGTAGACGCCCGCCGGGCAATAGCGCGCCGACGGCCCCGCATAGACGTCGTGCTCGGAGACCTTCTGCAGCGCCATGTCGGCGACCTTCAGGTGCACCGGCTGGTCCTCCTCATGGTTGGTGTTCGACAGGAACACCGAGGAGAGCTTGTCGAACGACACCACGCCGTCGGGCCGCGGATACGCGATTGGCTTGAAATTCTCCGCCGGCTGCAAGGTCGCCGAGTCCGGCTTGCCGTGGCGGAGCGTGCCGAACAGCGAGAAGCCGAGCGTGTTGGTCCACATGTCGAGACCCGCGAAGGCGAAGCCGACCGTCGTGCCGAGCCGCGACCAGAACGGCTTGACGTTGCGCACCCTGTAGAGGTCGCGGCCGATCGGCGAGGAACGCCACGCCTGCTCGTAGCCGGTCAGCTCAGTGCCGGCGTGGCCGTCGGCGAGCGCGGCCGCGGCCTGCTCGGCCGCCAGCATGCCGGACAGGATCGCGTTGTGCGATCCCTTGATGCGCGGCAGGTTGATGAAGCCGGCCGCGCAGCCGATCAGCGCACCGCCCGGGAAGGTGAGCTTCGGCACCGACTGCCAGCCGCCCTCGGTGATGGCGCGCGCGCCGTAGGAGATGCGTTTTCCCCCCTCGAAGGTCGGGCGCACCAGCGGATGCTGCTTGAAGCGCTGGAATTCCTCGAACGGCGCGACGTAGGGATTGGCGTAGTTGAGATGCACCACGAAGCCGACCGCCACTTGGCTGTCCTCGAGGTGATAGAGGAACGAGCCGCCCCCGGTGCGGTTGCCGAGCGGCCAGCCGAACGTGTGCTGCACCAGCCCGGGCTTGTGTTTCTCGGGCGCGACCTTCCACAGCTCCTTCAGCCCGATGCCGAATTTCTGCGGGTCGCTGTCACGGGCCAGATCGAATTTCGCGATGAGCTGCTTCGACAGCGATCCGCGCGCGCCTTCGGCGAACAGCGTATAGCGCGCGCGCAGCTCCATGCCGCGCGTGAAGGAGTCCTTGTGGTGGCCGTCCTTGGCGATGCCCATGTCGCCGGTCGCGACGCCCGCGACCTCGCCGTTCTCGCCGTACAGCACTTCGGCCGCGGCGAACCCCGGATAGATCTCGACGCCGAGCGCCTCGGCTTTGGTGGCGAGCCAGCGGCACACATTGCCGAGCGACACGATGTAGTTGCCGTGGTTCGACATCAGCGGCGGCATCAGGATGTTCGGTACGCGCAGCGCGCCGGAAGGCCCAAGCCAGTAGAAGCGGTCATCGGTCACCGCGGTCTTGATCGGCGTCTCTTCCTGCCGCCATTCGGGCAGCAAGGCGTCGAGCCCGATCGGGTCGATCACCGCGCCCGAGAGGATATGGGCGCCGACCTCGGAGCCCTTCTCCACCACGACCACGCCGGCATCGGGATTGAGTTGCTTCAACCGGATCGCGGCAGCGAGCCCGGCCGGGCCTGCGCCGACGATCACGACGTCGAATTCCATCGCCTCGCGGGCGGGCAGGTCGGTCTCGCTCATGCGCGATACATCCTTCAAGGCGCGCGGGCCGGCGTCCCGTAGCTGTTCAGGTTTTCCACGATTTTGCCGCGCTGACAATCGCGCCGCCACAACGCGGGTGCGGCGCTCGCGCGGACGCGCTACTATGCGGGGCATGATGACGCCCGACCGAGCCGATGCGGCCCGCGCGTTGCTCGCCTTCTATGCGGAGGCGGGCGTCGATCTCGCGGTCGGCGAGGCGGCGGTCGACCGTCTGGCAGTCGCCGGGGCCGTATCCGCGCCGACGCCGGCTCCGCTGCCGCGCAACGGCCTCAAGCCCGAACCGGCACGGCGTGATCTGTCACCTCCGGGCGCTCCCCCCGCTACGCCGGACGCCGCCATCATGGCGGCGCGGGACGCCGCGAAGAATGCGCCCAGTCTGGAAGCCCTGCGCGGCATCCTGGAGAAGTTCGAAGGCTGCGCGCTGCGCGCAACGGCCAAGCAGCTTGTCTTCGCGGACGGCAATCCGCAGGCCGCCGTGATGTTCGTCGGCGAAGCGCCGGGGCGCGAGGAGGACCTGGAAGGGCTCCCCTTCGTCGGCCGCTCCGGCAAGCTGCTCGACCGCATGCTGGCGGCCATCGGGTTGACGCGCACCAACGCCTATGTCGCCAACATCGTGCCGTGGCGCCCGCCCGGCAATCGCACGCCGACCCCGCAGGAAAGCCAGATCTGCCTGCCGTTCATCCGCCGTCAGATCGAGCTTGCCAATCCCGACATCCTGGTTTGCCTCGGCGGTCCCGCGACGGCCACGCTGCTCGGCGTGAAAGAGGGCATCAAGCGCACGCGCGGGCGCTGGTTCGGCTATGACACCGGCACGCGCGAGATCCGCGCGATCGCGACCTTCCATCCGGCCTATCTGCTGCGTTCGCCGCTCGAAAAGCGGCTCGCGTGGCGCGACTTTCTGGCGATCAAGAAGGCGCTCGACGGCGCCCCGCGTGCTTGAGGGCTCGCCCGAATTGACGTTCGCGCGTTGAGACTGTTCGGAACCAGCGAAGGAGCACGCCCGTGGACCTCGATCCTGTTCTCCTCGCCCGGCTGCAATTCGCCTTCACGATCACGTTCCACATCATCTTCCCGAGCTTCACGATCGGGCTCTCGGCCTATATCGCGACGCTTGGCGTGATGTGGCTGCGCTCGGGCGAGGAGCGCTACGAGAAGCTGATGCGCTTCTGGACCAAGATCTTCGCGGTCTCGTTCGCCATGGGGGTCGTGTCCGGGCTCGTGCTGTCCTACCAGTTCGGCACCAACTGGAGCCGCTTTTCGCTCGCCGTCGGCAACGTGATCGGACCGGCGATCGGCTACGAGGTGCTCACCGCTTTTTTCCTGGAGGCGACCTTCCTCGGCGTGCTGTTGTTCGGCTGGGGCCGCGTGCCGCATTGGCTGAGCGTGCTGGCGGCGGCCGTGATCGCGTTCGGCACCGCGATGTCGGCGTTCTGGATCCTGTCGGCGAATTCCTGGATGCACACGCCGGCCGGCTACGAGATGCGCGACGGCATCGCCTATCCGATCGACTGGCTGGCGATCATCTTCAATCCAAGCTTCCCCTACCGGCTCGCCCACATGGTGACGGCCGCGTATCTGACGACCGCCTTCGTGGTGCTGGCGGTCGGCGCGCGCTATCTGCTCGCCCAGCGTCACGAGCAGCACGGCCGCACCATGGTGGCAATGGCGGTCGGCATGATTGCGGTGCTGGCGCCGCTGCAGCTCTTCATCGGCGATCAGCACGGGCTCAACACGCTCAAGCACCAGCCGGTCAAGATCGCCGCGATGGAAGGTCACTGGGACGGCAAGGTGCCGGGCGACTTCGAGCTGTTCGCCTGGCCCGACGAAAAGACCGAGACCAATCGGTTTGCGATCTCGATCCCGCGCGGCTCCTCGCTCATTCTCACTCATGATCCCAACGGGCTTTTCCCGGGCCTGAAGGACTTTCCGGCGAAAGACCGCCCGCCGGTGGTGCCGGTGTTCTTTGCCTTCCGCATCATGGTCGGCATCGGTTTCCTGATGATCGGGGTGGGCTGGGTCGGCGTGTGGCTGTTCTGGCGCGGGCGGCTGTTCTCGGCGCGCTGGTATCTGTGGCCCGCCTCGCAGGCCTGGTGGATCGGCTTTACCGCCGTCATCTGCGGCTGGATCGTCACCGAGACCGGGCGCCAGCCCTGGATCGCCACCGGCATCCTGCGCACCGCCGACGCGATCTCGCCGGTCTCGGCATCCAGCGTCGCGGTCACGCTTGTGCTGTTCGTCCTCGTCTACGGCATCGTGTTCGCGATGGGCATCTACTACATCAACCGCCTGATCGCGAAGGGACCGCAGGGGAGCCTGGTCGAGGCGCCTCAGGGGCCTTCGCTCGGCAGTCCGCTGTTGTCGGCGAGCGACGCTGCGCGCGAAGCCACAGCGAGCTAGGGAGGCGACCATGGAATGGTATCTCCCCGTCATCTGGGCCGCGCTGATCGGGACCGCGGTCGCGCTTTACGTCGTGCTCGACGGTTTCGATCTCGGCGTCGGCATCCTGTTTCCCTTCGCCAAGGAGGATCACGAGCGCGACCAGATTGTCGCTTCGATCGCGCCGTTCTGGGACGGCAACGAGACCTGGCTCATCCTCGGCGGCGGGGGGCTGTGGGTCGCTTTTCCGCGCGCTTACGCGGTGATCATGCCGGCGTTCTATCTGCCGATGATCGTGATGTTGCTGGCGCTGGTGTTCCGCGGCGTCGCGTTCGAGTTCCGCACGGTCGCCAATACCAGCAAGAAATACTGGAACGCCGCCTTCGCGGGCGGCTCGATTGTCGCCGCGCTCGCACAGGGGCTCATTCTCGGCGGACTCGTGCAGGGCGTCAAAGTCGAGAACGGTGCGTTCGCGGGCGGCGCGTTCGATTTCGCGACGCCGTTCGCGGCGCTGTGCGCGCTCGGCGTCACCGCCGGTTACGCGCTCCTTGGCGCGACCTGGCTGGTGATGAAGACCGAAGGGGCGGTCGCGAACCGTGCGCGGGCGCATGCCAAGCCGCTGCTCGGCGTCGTGCTGGTCTTCATGGGGATCGTGAGCCTGTGGACGCCGCTCTCAATTCCGCGCATCGCCGAGCGCTGGTTCTCGACGCCGAACATCTTCTTCCTCTGGCCGGTTCCGGTGATGACCGCGCTCGTCGCCTATCTGGCGTGGCGTTGGCTCGAGGCCGGGCGGGACATTCCGCCGTTCCTCGCCGCGATCGCGCTGTTCATGCTCGGCTATCTCGGGCTGGCGATCTCGGTCTTTCCGTACCTGGTGCCACCCTCGCTCACCGTGTGGCAGACCGCGGCCGCGCCCGCGAGCCAGGTCTTCATGCTGATCGGCACGGTCGGGCTATTGCCGATCATCCTCGGCTATATCGTGTTCGTGTATTGGCTGTTCCGCGGCAAAGTGCGCGAGGGCGAGGGGTATCATTGAGGGCGCGTGATCCCGAAAAGTGGGCACCGGTTTTCGGACAAGATCACGCGCAAACTAATTAGGTCTGATCACAGCCCAGCCGATCCGCAGCAGCGGCAGGCGGCCCTGGATCGATCGCGAAAACGAGCGCGGCACCTCAGGCACCATATCGGGGAAGGCCGCCTTCAGCGCCTCGGGCGGCGTCCCGGCGGCATCGGTTGCGGTCCACACCACGACCGCGCCGTTACGGCGCACCGCGTCCTCGGATATCCACGGCGCGCGTTCGCCCGAGCCATTGATGAACAGATGCGGCCGGTCGGGCGACGTGAACGCCACGAGACCGGCCGTGCGCACATCGCCTGCGACGAATAAGAGCGGGCGGCCGATGCGGCGGCGGAACGTCTCGGTGAAGAACGCCCCCATGTCGGCGGCAGGCTTGCTCACGTCGAGGTCGACCGCGGCGGTCCACGGCAGGGTCACAGTCGCGGCAACGACGGCGGCCGGCGGCACCAGCAGGAGGCCGAGCCAGACCAGCGCGCTGGTACGCTGGCGATAGAGCCGGATCGCGTTCCCGGCCGCGACCACGATGGCGAGACCGGACAGGACCACGAGCGGGCCCGCCGCGCTGATCGGCGTCGCCCGGCCGAACAGCATCGCAAGCAGCATCGCCACGAAGGCGGGCGCGAGCGCGAACACATAGACGAACCTCCTGGCGAACCGCCCGACCGGGGCCCGCGCGAAGGTCGCGGCGTCGGCGCCCGCGCCCGCGAATAATCCTCCGGCGACCAGCAGCAGCACGACGAGGCCCGCATGGCTGGCGATCAGCCGGGCGATGAATTCGAGCCCCGCGATCGGCCGCTGCTCGGCGACGATCATGCCGGGTAGCGCCGAGATCATGGACAGCGGATCGGCCCCGGACCGTTCGAGCCAGATCACATGCGGGACATTGATCAGCGCCGCGATCAACGCGGCCGCCCATGGGTCGATCGCGCCGAGGCGGGCTCGCCCGCGCCGGCTTGCGGCGATGAATACGATGATGAGTGCGAGCAGGACGAGCCCCGCATAGGTCGTCAGCACCAGCGCTCCGAGCGTTACGCCGAGCGCGAGCCAAGGAAGGTGACCTCCCTCCGCGATCGCCCGATAGGCGAACAGGAGCGTGAGCGCGCTCAGCGGCATCGCGAGCACGCTCGGGCCGAACTCGATCGTCGGCACCGTGAAGACGCTGATGCCGACCATCAGCAGGACCGCCATCGCGGCGTACGCAGTACCGGCGATGCGGCGGCCGAGGCTGAACACCGCCCAATAGGTCGCGACCACGCAGAGCTGCGACAGGAGATAGACGCCGACGATGTGGTCGCCGGCAACGCTGAAGGCGATCTCGGCGACCCAATACGCGAGCGGCGGCCCGTAAGGCGAGCCGGCAAGCCATTCGCGCCCGACCGCGAGCACGAGCGGCACGTCGCCGGGCGGCGCCGCATAGAACAGCGCCGGCACGAGCGTCCACACCGCGGCTTGTGCCAGCGCGGCACACCAGAACATCAGGCGCGGATGCGCGCGCAGCGCCTCGACGATGAGCGAGACGTGCATCATCGGCGCGCGGTCGGCGGCGGGGAGAGGACGGACATGGGTGGAACTATATCAGCGCTGCGGCTGGCATCACATCGCGAGCTGGTCTGCCCCGTCCTCTTCGGCCGAGGCCGGCAAGATGCCGAGCAACGCCGCGATCGGCGCGAACGTGCGCCGGTGGTGCACGCAGGGGCCGAGCCGGGAGAGTGCGGCGAAATGCTCAGGCACCGAATAACCCATGTGGCGCTCGAAGCCGTAGCCCGGATGCGCCGCGCCGAGCCGGATCATCAGCCGGTCGCGCGTCACCTTGGCGACGATCGAGGCCGCCGCGATCGACAGCACCAGCGCGTCGCCCGAGATCACGGCTTGGCACTCGCAGTCGATCGCGATCCTGTCGCGGCCGTCGACGAACACGAGGCGCGGTACCACCGGCAACGCCTTCACGGCGCAGGCGAGCGCCCAGAGCGAGGCTTGCAGGATGTTGTCGCGCTCGATGCGCGCGATCGAGCCGAAGGCGACCGCAACCTGCGAGGTCGCGCAAATCTTCAGGTAGAGCTTCTCGCGCTCCTCGAAGGTGAGCTTCTTGGAGTCGTTGAGGCCGCGCGGGATGCGCTTGGGATCGAGGATCACGGCGGCGGCGACCACCGGGCCCGCGAGCGGGCCGCGCCCGGCCTCGTCGCAGCCCGCCACCGGGAACACGCCGCGCTTCATCGCGCGCCGCTCACGCGTGAAGGTCGGGCGGATCGGCTCTTCGTCGAGCGGAAGGCGGGCGATGGCGCGACTCATGGCGGCGATCCTGCGCGGATCGCGCGGGGAACTCAATTCCGGAAGTTACGACCTGTGGGTCTCGTGCATGATCCTGAAAAGTGGGCACCGGTTTTCGGAAAAGATCATGCACAAACAAGAATCTAGACAATGATCGATCAGATCATTGTCTAGTGGAAAACCCTGCCGGAATCGATCGCGACGGTCTGGCCGGTCATCGTCTCGGTGCGGCACATGGTGACGACCTGGTCGGCGACGTCGTCCTTGTCGGCGGCGCGCTTGAGCAGCGACCCGCTCGCGGAGCGTTCGATCTGCGCGTTCGACAGGTTCGCGGTGGCGCGCGTGCCCTCCAGCAGGCCGGGCGCGACGCAATTGACCAGAACGTCGGGCGCGAGCGCGACCGACATGCAGCGCGTCAGATGGATGAGGCCGGCCTTCGAGACCGCATAGGCGATCGATGAGCCGCCCGGGATGAGGCCCGCGATGGACGCGATATTGACGATGCGGCCGCGTCCCTGCTTCTGCATCACCGGCGCCACCGCCTTGATGACGTGCATCGGCCCGGTGAGGTTCACGTCGATGATCTTGGCCCATTCCTCGGTCGTCAGGCCGTCGAGATCGCTAAACGGGATCGACTTGTTGTAGGCGGCGTCGTTGATGAGGATGTCGAGCCGCCCGAAACGTTTCACCACCTCGCCGACCATGCGCGCGATCTGCACCGGCTGCGTCACATCGCACTGGAAGGTGGCGGCCTCGACATCGTGCTGCAGCATCGCGGCGGCTACTTTTTCGGCGTCGTCGGCGCTCTGTGCATAGACGACCGCGATATTGGCCCCGGCGGCCGCGAGCGCGTGGCAAATCCGTTGCCCAAGCCCGCCATTGCCACCCGTGACGACCGCGACAGCGTTTTTGAGATCCATGGACGGCGCCCCCCCTGGGATTGTTCGCACGTCCCTTGTAGAGGCGGAGCCCATTCGGCTCAATCCGGCAACGTTACGCGCCCATCCTCAGTGAACATGAAGCCCGGCGCGCGCACGGCCTCCCACGCATGTCCATCGGGGTCGGCGAAATAGCCCGAATAGCCGCCAAACGAGGTCGGCTGAGCCTTCTTGAGCGTGGTCGCGCCGGCAGCGATCGCCTTCGCCATCCGGGAGTCGACTTCCGCATCGGTGCGGCACATCTGCGCCAGCGTGGTCCCGCGAAATCCCGTGGGCCGCGGCTGGACAGGCAACTGCGCATCCTCGGCCAGCATGTCCTAGCGAAACAGCGCGAGCACCATGCCACCGGCGTCGAAGAACGCGATCTGATCGCCGGTCGCCTTCAAACGGCGTTCAAAACCCAACGCTTCATAGAAGCGAACGCTACGGGCGAAATCCGTGACGCCAAGCGTCACGACGTTCAGGCGCGATCGGTCCATCGAAGTCCATCAGAACAAGGTCAATTGCTGCGGGCGCTTTTTGGTCGGCGCGAAGTGCTCGGTGGTGAGCTTGAGCTTGCGCCGGTTCAGGCCGAGGCGTTCGCAGGCGGCCTCGAAGCGGCGGCCGATCATCCAGGCGATCGGCCCGGAGCCGATCATGCGCTCGCCCCACTTGGCGTCGTAGTCCTTGCCGCCGCGCATGTCGCGGATCAGCTTGAACACGTGGCGATAGCGGTCGGGGAAATTCTCCATCACCCATTCGCGGAACAGGTCGCGCACTTCCAGCGGCAGGCGCAGCAGTACGTAGCCGGCCTCGCGCGCGCCGGCCGCGTAGGCGGCGTCCAGAATGCGCTCGATCTCGGCATCGTTGATGGCGGGTACGACCGGCGCGACCATCACCGACGTCGGGATGCCGGCTTCTGATAGGCGGCGGATCGCTTCGATGCGGCGCGCAGGCGTCGCGGCGCGCGGCTCCATGGTGCGGGCGAGCTTGCCATCGAGGCTCGTGACCGAGAGCGCGACCTTGACCAGGCCGCGCCGCGCCATGCGCGCCAGGATGTCGATGTCGCGCGTGACCAGCGCCGATTTCGTCACGATGCCGACCGGATGCCCGGCGCGGTCAAGCACCTCGAGGATGCCGCGCATGATCTCGTATTTGCGCTCGATCGGCTGATACGGATCGGTGTTGGTGCCGATCGCGATCACGCGCGGCGAATAGTTCGGCGCGGACAATTCGCGTTCGAGCAACTCGGGCGCGTCGGGCTTGGCGAACAGTTTCGTCTCGAAGTCGAGCCCGGCCGAGAGGCCCATGTAGGAATGCGTCGGGCGCGCGAAGCAGTAGACGCAGCCGTGCTCGCAGCCGCGATAGGGATTGATCGAGCGGTCGAAGCCGATGTCGGGGGAATCGTTGCGCGTGATGATCTTGCGCGCCTTCTCCTCGGTCACGGTCGTCTCGAAGACCGGCAATTCCTCGATGCTCTGCCAGCCGTCGTCGAAGGCGATGCGGGCGGTCGGCTCGTAGCGGCCGGAGGCGTTGGAAAGCGTGCCGCGGCCGCGCCGCCGCTCCCGGTCGACGCCGGTGCCGAGGAATTCGCCCGCCGGCGCCACGGAGGGCGCTGGCACCGGCGGGCGTCGCAAAACCGAGGAATGAGCCATGTCCAGGAAGGTAGTGTGACGGCCTGAACAAAACAAGAACATTTAATCGGACGCGAGTAACCGCGGCGCAGACACAAGATGCTGATTCTGAGCGCCTTTCGCCTACCGGCAATTGCGGTGCGGCCTCCCCCTCGCTAGCGTCAAGTTCCAGGCGGGCGCCGCATGTTCAGCATCATCATCGCGACATCTGATTCGGAG
This sequence comes from Hyphomicrobiales bacterium, assembly GCA_003140315.1. Lineage (GTDB taxonomy): Bacteria > Pseudomonadota > Alphaproteobacteria > Rhizobiales > Xanthobacteraceae > PALSA-894. The sequence continues at coordinate 54,959 of PLJS01000222.1, read as the reverse complement.
CGCACGCTGGTGCCGACGCTCGCCGCGCTGGTGCCGGGCGCGACTGCCGGCGTGGTGCGCGAGGTGATCGTCGCGGATGCGGGCTCGCACGACGCGACCGCGCAGGTCGCCGACATTGCGGGCTGCCGGTTCGTGTCGTCGTCGCAGCCGCTCGGCGCGCGCCTCAAAAGCGCAGCCGGTGCCGCGCGTGGCCTGTGGCTGATGTTCCTTGTCCCCGGGGTCGTGCCGCAGCCGAGTTGGATCGACGAGACGATCGCTTTTGCAGACGACAGCGTGCAACGCGGGGGCTCCCGTGCCGCCGTATTCGCCCCGCCGCGCAGGCGGGCGGGCGATTTGCTCGGTCCGCTGCGACGCCTCGTCGGCGCGCCGCCGCGCCCCGAGCAGGGCCTGATGATCCCGAAGACGCTTTACGACGAGATCGGCGGCCATCGCGCGGGCGCTTGCGATCCCGAAACCGACCTCGCGCGGCGGCTCGGCCGGCGCCGCATCGTGACGCTGCACACCGCGGTCTCGATCGCGCTGCCGCCGGTATTTGACTTTAGCAAGTAGTTCATTGACTATATCAACTAACTAGTGCCGAGCCCGGGAGACTGCTGCGTGCCCGCGTCGTCCGCTGATCTGGAACACCGCATCGCCGTGGTGCGCCGCTTCACCCGCTTCTACACGCGCCAGATCGGGCTCTTGCGCGAGGGTCTGCTCGACAGCGCGTTCTCGCTGAGCGAGGCGCGCGTGCTCTACGAGCTCTGGTGCCGCGACCATCTCACCGCCTCGCAGATCGCGGCCGAGCTCGGCCTCGATAACGGCTATCTCAGCCGCATGTTGGCGCGCTTCGCCGAACGCGGCCTGATCGCCAAGAAGCCCGCGCCCGACGACGGCCGGCAAAGCCTCATCAGCCTCACGCCGCGCGGCCGCAAAGCCTTCGCGCCGCTCGATCAGGGCTCGCGCGATCAGGTCGCGACGTTTCTGGGGCAACTAACGGGCGCGCAGCAGGAGCGCCTGGTCGCCGCCATGGGCGCGGTCGAGGCGCTGCTCGCCGACGGCCCCGCCGACAAGCCGCCTTACGTGCTGCGCCCGCATCGGCCGGGCGACATGGGATGGGTCACGTCCGCGCACGGCGCGCTCTACGCGCAGGAATACGGCTGGAACATCCATTTTGAGGCGCTGGTCGCCAAGATCACGGCCGAGTTCATCGAGAACTTCGACATGATCCGCGAGCACTGCTGGATCGTCGAAATCGACGGCGAGCCGGTCGGCTCGGTGTTCGTCGTACGCAAATCGGATGCGGTCGCCAAGCTGCGGCTCCTGATCGTCGACCCAAAAGCGCGCGGCCTCGGCGTCGGCAAGCGCCTGGTCGAGGAATGCCTGCGCTTCGCCAAGGGGGCCGGCTATACGTCGATGACGCTGTGGACGCAGAGCATCCTCACGGCGGCACGCGGCATCTATCAGGGCGCCGGTTTCCGCCTTGTGGCGCAAGAGCCGCACCACGGCTTCGGCGTCGACCTGATCGGCGAGACCTGGGAGCGCGCGCTGTGACGGCGATCGATGTGCTGCCCGGCTTCGTGGTCGCCGCATTGGCTCTCGCGGGAAGTCCCGGCCCGGCGACGCTCAGCCTGGCCGCCACGGGCGCGGCGTTCGGTCCGCGGCGCGGGCTCGGCTACATGACCGGGATCGACGCCGGCATGGTCGTCGTGATGGCGGTAACGGCGAGCGGCGTGACCGGCGTCCTGCTGGCGATCCCCGGCGTCGCGCCGGTCGTCGTGATCGCGGCCGCGCTCTACTTCGTCTATCTCGCCTACCGCATCGCGACCGCGCCGCCGCTTGCGGAGAATGCCGGCGATCTGCGCGAACCGTCGCTGGTCGCGGGCTTCCTGTTGTCCCTCGTCAATCCGAAGGGCTATGCCGCGATGGCGGCGATGTTCTCCGGCTTCGTGCTGGTGCGCGATCGCACCGCGCTCGATGTCGCACTGAAAATGGCGGTGCTGCTCGCGATCGTCGTCACGGTGAACGCCGCCTGGCTCTACGCCGGCGCGGCGCTGACGCGCTTCTTCCGCGACCCGCGCAGCAATCGCATCGTCAATGTGACGTTCGCGATCCTGCTTCTGGCTTCGGTCGCCATCGCGCTGATGTCTTGAGGTCGCTACGCTTTCGCTCTGCGCAGATGCTCGTCGAGCCGCGGCATGATCTCGACGAAGTTGCAGGGGCGATAGCGGTAATCGAGCTGATGCAGCAGGATCTCGTCCCAGGCGTCGCGGCAGGCGCCGGGCGAACCCGGCAGGCAGAAGATGTAGGTCGCGCCCGCGACGCCCGCGGTCGCGCGCGTCTGGATCGCCGAGGTGCCGATCTTGGCGTGGCTCACCATGAGAAACAGCGTCGCGAAGCCTTCCATGCGCTTCTCGAACAAGGGCTCGAGCGCTTCCGGCGTCACGTCGCGGCCGGTGAAGCCGGTGCCCCCGGTCGTGATGACGACATCGATGGCCGGATCGGCGATCCAGGCCTTCACCTGCGCGCGGATTTTCTCGGCGTCGTCGGTCACGATCGCGCGCGCGCCGACCGCATGCCCGGCCTTGGCGATGCGCTCGGTGAGCGTCGCGCCCGATTTGTCGTCATCGAGCGAGCGCGTGTCCGAAACGGTCAGCACCGCGATCTTCAGCGGGATGAATTGGCGGGACTCGTCGATGCCCGGCATAGTGACCTCTCAATCCCTCCCAGCGAAGCGGGGAGGGATTAGAGTTGCTCCGCGCCGAACGTGTTGCACGCCGCGATCGTGCCCTGCTTGAACCCGGCATTGAACCAGCGCTGGCGCTGCTCCGACGAGCCGTGGGTGAACGAATCCGGCACCACGTAGCCTTGCGCCTGCTTCTGCAGCCGGTCGTCGCCGATCGCCGCCGCGGTCGTCAGCGCGGCTTCCACGTCGCCCGGCTGAATCAGATCCTTCCAGTCCTCGGTCGAGTGATTGGCCCATACGCCGGCGAAGCAGTCGGCCTGCAATTCAACCTTCACCTGCATGCGGTTCGCCTCGGTCTTGCTCATCCCGCGCTGCTGCTCCTGCACCTTCGGCAGGATGCCGAGCTGGTTCTGCACGTGATGCCCGACCTCATGCGCGATCACGTAGGCCTGCGCGAACTTGCAGCTTGGCGAGCCTGCCTGGCATCCCCTGAAGCGTTGCTCCAGGTCGCGGAAGAACGACGTGTCGAGATAGACCTTCTGGTCGCCCGGGCAATAGAACGGGCCCATCGCCGACTGGGCCTGGCCGCACTGGTCGGCGCGGGTCGAGCCGTTGAACATGACCAGCGTCGGATTGCGATAGGTCAGGCCGGCCTGCTCGAAGATCTTCTTCCACTCGACCTCCGTCGTCTTGAGCACCTGCGCGACGAACTTGCCCATGTCGTCGCTCGGCGCGCCGGTGCGCGTGCTGGTCGACGGCGGCGTGTATTGCTGCTGCATCGTCTGATTGTTGCCGGTGAGGACCTCGGCGCCGCCGATCAGGAGGCGCGGATCGATACCGAGCGCCCAGCCGATCAGGCCGAGCACCACGATGGTGCCGATGCCGAGCCCGCCGCGTCCGAACGGAAGGCCGAGCCCCGGTCCGCCCGGCCCCGGGCCGTCGCTCCGGCGATCCTCGATGTTGTCGCTTTCCGGCACGTCATCAAGACGCATCGATTCCTCCCAGTACGGCGCTTGCCCGATTGTCGCCGAGCACCGGGCTCAAGTCCATCGGAGTCCCATCGGCCCGTCGCCGCCGCAAGTGTCGACCGCCGCGATGAGCCGAAGGAACGGCCTCTCATATGGTTGCCTAAGCCTTAATACGCTCGATGCAAATTTCGCCAGGCTTAAGTTGATTTTTACCTTGGGCACCCATGATGCCGGTCGTCGGTTGTCAGGTTCTCGCGTCTCCGACCGCGTACCCAAGTGATGTTCAGTCATGCGTGTGTCGCGTCGCGGGGCGTCCAGTCGGACGCCCCGCTTGCGTCCCCAGGATGCCGAAAGGGAGCCCGAAAGGGCCCCCGAAGGTCACCGCATCGTTGTCGGCGATTGCGTCGCCGCCATGGCGGCACTCCCGGCCGCGTCGGTCGACCTCGTCTTCGCCGATCCGCCCTATAATCTGCAGCTCCATGGCGACCTGAAGCGGCCGGACGACTCCAAAGTCGACGCCGTCGACGACGACTGGGATAAATTTTCTTCGTTCGCCGCCTATGACGATTTCACCCGCGCGTGGCTCCTCGCCGCCAAGCGTGTGATGAAGCCCACTGCGACACTGTGGGTGATCGGCTCCTATCACAATATTTTTCGCGTCGGCGCGCTGCTCCAGGACCTTGGCTTCTGGATTCTCAATGACGTGGTCTGGCGCAAAGTGAACCCGATGCCGAATTTCCGCGGCCGCCGCTTCACCAACGCGCACGAGACGATGATCTGGGCCACACGCGAGCCGGGCGGCAAGGGCTACACGTTCAATTACGAGGCGCTGAAGGCCGGCAACGAGGACATCCAGGTTCGCTCCGACTGGACGATCCCGCTCTGCACCGGCGAGGAGCGGCTCAAGGGCAACGACGGCAAGAAGCTCCACCCCACCCAGAAGCCCGAGGCGCTGCTGGCGCGCGTGATCCTGAGTTCATCGCGCCCCGGCGACCTCATTCTCGATCCGTTCAGCGGGACTGGCACCACCGGTGCCACCGCGAAGCGCCTCGGCCGGCAGTTCATCGGGATCGAACGCGATCCCGCTTATGCTGCAGCGGCCGAGGCGCGTTTATCCGCGGTCGAGCCGCTGGCGGAAGCCACGCTCGCGCCGTTCATGACGGCGCGCGAGGCGCCGCGCGTCGCCTTCGCGTCGTTGATCGAGCGCGGTCTCGTGTCGCCCGGCGCAAAGCTCACCGACGTAAAGCGCCGCCACAAGGCGCTGGTGCGCGCCGACGGCGCGATCGCGTTCGGCGCGACGGTTGGCTCGATCCACCGCATCGGTGCGCTGGCGCAAGGGCTGGAGGCCTGCAACGGCTGGGCCTTCTGGCACGTCGATACGCCGAAGGGGCTTGTACCGATCGAGGCGCTGCGCGCCGAAGTCAGGGCGACCATGAGCGTCGCGGCCGAGTAGGCCTCAACCTGCGACTTGGCGCCACGCCCATTTCCGGATATCATTTCCGGAAATGGATGCCCGCACAAAAGCCGTCAAGACACACCGTAAACGCCAGCATGCGCGCGGGATGAAGCGCGTCGAGGTCACCGTTCCGGCGCGAGATGCAAAGCTCGTGCGCGAGGTAGCCGCCGCATTACGAACGGGCGGCGTGGCGGCTCAACGCATAACCAAATCACTGCGACAGATCACCGGCCGGAGCCGGGAACCGACGATCGCGGACGTGATGGACGCAGGGCCGGATATTTCGGGTGCTGAATTTGATGCTGTATTCGAGGAGATCGAGCGTTTTCGGCACGATCCCGTCATGCAGAAAGTCCGCGACGTCGATCTGTGACCTTTCTCGTCGACACGAACGTCCTCTCGGAAATGCGCAAACGCCAGCGCGGAAACACGGGCGTTCGAGCGTGGATCGAGTCGGTGGGATGGGACGCAATTTCCACAAGCTGGATCGTCATCCGCGAGATGAGACGCGGGGTAAGTTTGATCGGTCGGCGCGATCCTGAGCAAGCCGAGATGCTGAATGCTTGGGTTGACTACACCGTGAATAAACTCGATGCGCGCATCTATCCGGTCGATGGACCTGTCGCGGAAACCTGGGCGAGACTTGGAATTCCCGATCCCTTGCCCACGATGGACGGCCTCATCGCGGCGACCGCGCTGACCCACGGCCTAACGTTGGCAACGCGCAACGTTCGGGATTTCGGCGTCGCGGGATTGAACATCGTCGACCCATGGACCTTCGCGGGCTGACGTCAGCTTTGTGCAGTGCTAAAGTGCTTCCAACACTTTGGGAAACGCCGATGCAGCAATACGACCGCGCCGCCGAGGACCTCGGCAATTCGATCCATCTCGAACACGTCAACGTGCAGGTGCCGGACCCGCGCCTCGCGCAACTGTTCTACGCGGCCGGCCTCGGGCTGACGCGGGACCCGTATCTCATGGTCTCCGACACGAATATGTGGATCAATGTCGGGCGCAGCCAATTCCATCTGCCGACCGGCCGGCCGCAGATCGTGCGCGGACATACCGGGCTGGTGATCGAGGGCCGCGAGGCATTGCTCAACCGGCTCTCGTCCGCGTCCAAGAAGCTCGACGGCACCAAGTTCGGTTTTGCCGAGCACAACGATTACGTGGAGGCGACCTGTCCGTGGGGCAATCGCGTGCGCGTCCACGAGCCGGACGCCGCGCGCTTCGGCCGCATCGCGCTCGGCATGCCTTATGTGGAGTTCGACGTGCCAGTCGGCACCGCCAAGGCGATCGCGGCCTTCTATCCAGCGGTCATGGGCACGCCGGCGCAGGTGCAGAACGGCGACGGCACGCTCACGCGCGTGCAGATGGGCAAGAACCAGTACATGCAATTCCGCGAGACCGATCGGCCGCAAGGCGAGTTCGACGGCCATCACGTGCAGATGTACATCGCGGACTTCTCGGGGCCGTATCGGCGGCTGAAGGAGCGCGGCCTCATCTCGGTCGAGGATAATCAGTACCAGTATCGGTTCCAGGACATCGTCGATCTCGACACCAACAAGGTGCTGTTCACCGTCGAGCACGAAGTGCGCAGCGCGACGCACCCGATGTATCTGCGCCCGCTGGTCAACCGCAATCCGGGCACGACCAACCAGAATTACGCGAACGGCTACGACCAAGCGCTCTGGGCGATGGACCCGGAGGAATACGCCGCGCAGGCGATGCGGCTGCGGAATTAAGGCGCGTACTGATCGAATTTATCGATTGCGACTTGCCCGAAGCCCGCTTTCCAGCGGCGGGTAATTGCCGAGAAAACCGACGCCGACAGAGCTCCATTCGCAGGTGCAGCATGACGCGTGGCCCTGCGCGCGGCGGAAGCGATTGCTCGACAACAAGTTGCGTGACTGCAAGAATGCCCCGCGCCAAAAAAACGGGGAGGAAATGAAATGATGAATATCGACCGTCGTCAGTTGGCCTTACCGGCTCTTGCCATTGGGCTCCTAGGCGTCATTCCGGCCTTCGCTGCTTCGGCGGATGACGATGCCGTCGCAAAGAGCGTCGAGGCGTTCCGCGCGGCTCAGGTCGCGGCCGACGCCAAAGCACTCGACGGGCTTTGCGCCGCGGAGCTCAGCTACAGCCACTCCGATGCCCGCGTCGAGGACAAGGCGACCTTCATCGCCAACGCCACAAATGGAAAATCGAAGTTCTTGTCGCTGAAGTACGAGGACCCCAAAATTCGCGTGGTCGGCAACGCCGCAATCGTGCGGTTCCACTGGCTGGGCGAAGCCGAGGCTGTCGCCGATGGCAAGAAAAGCTCCACCAACCTCCACATCCTGATGAACTGGCAAAAGCAGGGTGCGGACTGGAAGCTTCTGTCCCGCGCCTCAACCAAGCTCTGATCGCCGCCCGCATTGCGGTTTTCGCACGCGCTTGATCGCCCTCGCGTTGGCTCTGCTGCCGTCGGGCGGAACGTCGTCCGCGCGGGCCGAATATCCCGAACGGCCGATCCGGTTGATCGTGCCGTTCCCGGCCGGCGGCACGGTCGATCTCGTGGCGCGGCTCGTGACCGCGCGCATGAGCGAGGAGCTCAGGCAGCCGTTCGTGATCGACAACCGCGGCGGAGCGGGTGGCGTGATCGCGACAGATGCGGCCGCGAAAGCCGCGCCGGACGGCTACACGCTCCTGTTCACCTCACCCAACCATACGATCAACGCCGCGCTGCAAAGCAAGCTGCCCTACGACACCGAGAGAGACCTCGTGCCGGTCGCGATGGTCGCCGAAATTCCCGAACTGCTCGTGAGCCATCCGTCCGCGCCGTTCTCTGACTTCGCAGGCTTCGTCGCTTACGCCAAAGCCAATCCGGGCAAGCTCAACTATGCCTCGGCCGGCAATGGCACGCTGCCGCATGTGACGATGGAATTGATGCTTCGCGGCTTGGGCCTGGATGTCGCGCATATCCCGTATCGCGGTGCCGCGCCCGCGATGACGGACCTGCTGGCGGGGCAGGTACAGCTCAAGCTGGACACCTACGCGACCGCGAATCAATATGTGGCGAGCGGAAAGCTGCGCGCGCTGGGGATCGCGAGCCGCGCTCGCTCGGCGTTGATGCCGGATGTGCCGACGATCGCCGAGATGGGTCTGCCCGGCTACGAGGGCGTGCTGTGGATGGGGATCGTCGCCCCGGCCGGAACGCCCAAACCCGTGATCGACAAGCTCGCGTCCGCGGTGAAGCATGCCCTCGACACGCCGGCGCTGGCCGAACGGCTCAAGCGGGACGGCATCAATCCGGTGGGCGGCACCCCTGAGCAATTCGCAGAGCTGATCCGACGCGAGATCGAACAGTGGCGCGCGCTCGCGAAGTCGGCAAACATCCGGCTCGACTGAGCAAGACAATAGGAAACGCCCGAATGCCGCCGATTCTGACGACCTCGGCCGACCCCAACACCAAGACACCGAAATTCAAGTGCCCGCCCGGCACGGTGGATACGCACATCCACCTGTTCGGACCGACGGAGAAATATGAGTGGGACCCGAACACCTACTACACGGCGCGCGACGCGACGCCCGAGATGAACATCGCGCTGCAGGACAGACTCGGCTTTTCGAACTCGGTCATCGTGTCGGGTGGGGCGTATGGCCGCAACACCACGCATCTCTCCGATACGCTGACGCGCTTCCCCGATCGCTTCCGCGGCATCGCGCTGATCCCGGATGACTTGAGCGATGCGGAGTTCGAGCGGCTGGGCAAGCTCGGCGTGCGCGGCATGCGCGTGTTCGCCGCGTCGCGCGGCGGCGTGCTGCCGACGATCTCCGACAAGATTTCAGCACGCGCGCATGAGCACGGCTGGCATATCCAGTTCTATCCGCACGGCGCCGATATCACCGAATTTGCCGACAAACTGCTCGCGCTGCCGAACACGATCGTGCTCGACCATTTCGCGAGCGTGAAGGCCGAGCGCGGCCTCGATCAGCCAGGGTTCAAGACGCTGCTGCGCATGCTCGAGAGCGGGCGCGTCTGGGTGAAGCTCTCCGGACCGATGCGTTGCGCGGCGGGAGACTTTCCCTACGCGGCCGTGACGCCGATGGCGCGCGCGCTCGTGGCGCATCGCCCCGACCGTCTCGTGTTCGGCACCGACTGGCCGCACGTCAACATGGACGGGCGCAACGTGCCGAACGACGGCGACCTCGTCGACCTTATTCCCGAATGGATCGAGGACGCGGCGACGCGCAAGCAGATTCTCGTCGACAATCCGCGCAAGCTTTACGGGTTTCCGTCACTTTAGTTTTGTCGCGAAGCCGGACGGCGAAGCGGTGCCCGCTTCGCCTGGCTTCGCTCCGATTATTTCGCCGCCACCACCATGATCTCGACCTTGTAGTCGGGCGAGGCGAGCTTGGCTTCCACGGTCGCGCGCGCCGGCGTATGGCCGGGCGCGACCCAGCCGTCCCACACGGCGTTCATCTCGCCGAAGGTCTTCATGTCGGTGATCCAGATGTTGGCCGAGAGGACCTTCGACTTGTCGGTGCCGGCCTTCGCCAGATAGCCGTCGATGAGCGCGAGGATGTTTTTGGTCTGCTCGGTCACGCTCTTGCCCGGCGCGTCGCGCGCCACGATGCCGGCGAGGTAGACGGTGTTGCCGTGGACGACGGCCTGGCTCATCCGCGGCCCGATGTCGTGACGTGTAACGCTCATTGCTTTGCTCCCTGAATCGGTTGACCGCGCATATACCCCCACCCTGACCCTCCCCCGCAAGCGGGGGAAGGAAAGAGACTCTCATGCGCGAAAGCGCATCAGCTCCTCGTCCGGCTCGGGGCCGAGCCCAGGCATATCGGGAATCTGTACCGCGCCGTTCTCGATCGGCACGGTCTTGCCATAAGGCATATGGCCGAGATCGCAGAAGAAGCGCTCCAGCGCGACCGTCTTCTCTTTCGCCGCCAGGATGTGCAGCGTCGCCAGATACCCGGGACCGAAATAGGGCGAGTGCGGCACGCACGTGGCGCCGCTCGTCTCGGCGGTCCGGCAGATCTCCCATTGTGCCGTGATGCCGTTCTTCACCGCGCTCGGCTGTACGTAATCGATCCCGGCCGCCACCACCCTGACGAATTCGAGCGTGCCGGTAGCGTTCTCGCCGGCGGCGAGCGGCACGCCGGTCGCCTTGCGCAGTTTTCCGAGCGCCTCGATGTCCTCCGCCGGCCAGATCGGCTCCTCGACCCAGAGCGGATCGTAGGGCTTCATCGCCATCACGGCGTCAAACGCCGCATCGGGCAGCCATGCGCAATTGGTGTCGACCATGATCGGAATGTTCGCGCCGGTCGTTTCGCGCGCCGCCGCGACCGCCGCGGTGGTCTTCTCGTGCAGCTTGATCTGGCGAAACCCGCGTTCGAGCGCGCGCGTGGTGTTGCGCGCCACATTCTCGACGTTGCCCCCGTAGGCGAGCAGCGAGGCGTAGACCTCGACGCGGTCGCGGCGCTTGCCGCCAAGCAGGGCATGCACCGGCACGCCCGCGATCTTGCCGCGCAGGTCCCACAGCGCGATGTCGAGGCCGGCGATCGCATAAACATAAGGCCCGCTGCGCCCGAAATTATGCAGGGCGCGCTCGAAGCGCGCCGTCATTGCGATGTCGGCGATGTCCTGGCCCAAGGCGAGCGGTGCGATCCACTGCTCGAGCGCGCTCTGCGTCGCCTGCCAGCCGCCCCAGAATGCCTCACCCCACCCGACGAGCCCATTGCTCGCCGTGACGCGCACGAGCAGGCAATCGAGCGTGGTGCGCTCGATCTCGCCGAAGGTCGGCTTCGGCGCCCAATGGTCATAAGGGATGCGCAGCGCAATCGTTTCGACGCGTTCGATCGTGACGGCCGTCATTCTCGTGCTTTCTTTTCCTTTTGCAGGAAGCGGCGGACTGCCGGATCGCTTTCCAGCCCGATCGCGCGCTCATACGCGGCGCCGGCTGCTTCCGTCTCGCCCGTCCGCGCCAATAGTCCGGCGCGCGCCGCCCAATACGGCTGGTATTCGGCAAGCCGCGCATCGTCGGCCAGCGCGTCGAGCGCCGCAAGGCCCGCCGCAGGGCCGCGCATCTCGGCGATCGCGACCGCGCGATTGATCGCGACCACGGGCGAGCCGGTCATCGCCAGCAGCGCGTCGTAGAGCATCTCGATTGCGGCCCAGTCGGCGGCTCCTGTGAGCCGCCGCGCGCCGTGTGCGGACTGCACGGCGGCTTCGAGCTGATAGCGGCCGACGTCATCCATGCGGCTCGCGGAATGCAGCAGCGTCTCGGCCTCGTCGATCAGGCCGTCGTCCCACGCAGCCGGGTCCTGCTCGGCGAGCGGCACATAGTCGCCCTCGGCGTTGCGCCGTGCCCCCCGTCGTGCCTCCGCGTGCAGCATCAGCGCCAGGAGCCCGAGCGCTTCAGGCTCGTCCGGCATCAGCGAAACGACAAGCCGCCCGAGCCAGATTCCTTCCTCGGCCAAATTGCGCCGTCGCGCCTCGCTACCCGCGGGATCGGACCAGCCTTCCGCGAACGCCGCATAGATTGCCGCCAGCACGGCATCGAGCCGCTCGCGCAAGTCGTGGCGATCGGGCACGCGGAACGGCACGCCGGCCTGCTGGATCTTGCCCTTCGCGCGCGACAGGCGCTGTCCCATGGTGGCCGGCGCGACCAGAAAGGCCGACGCGATGGTCGCGGCATCGAAACCCAGAATGGTCTGCAGGATCAGCGGTGCGCGGATTGAAGGTTCGATCGCCGGATGCGCGCAGGCAAACATCAGGGCGAGGCGCTGATCGGGAATGTCCATCGGTTCCGCCGCGGTTGCCTCCAGCTCCTCGATCATCAGGCGGATACGGTCTTCCGCCGCAACGCCTGTGCGTTGGCGCCGTGCCGCATCGATCGCGCGGCGGCGCGCGACCGCCATCAGCCAGGCTTCGGGATTGTCCGGAATGCCGTTCTGCCGCCAATCGGTCAGCGCGGCCGCGAACGCGTCGGCCAAGGCGTCCTCCGCCCCCGCAACGTCGCGCGTGCGCGCCGACAGATAGGCGACCAGCTTGCCGTAGCTGCGGCGCGCGATGTCTTCGGCTGCATCGCGCGCCTGCTGGTCGCCTGGGCTTCCCATTACATGGACATGGGCCAGATCGGCCGAACCTCGATCGTGCCGAAATTGGCGCCGGGGCAGCGTGCGGCCCACGACAACGCCGCGTCGAGGTCCGGCACCTCGATCATGTAGTACCCGCCGAGTTGCTCTTTCGTGTCCGCATAGGGTCCGTCGAGCACCTGGTTCTTGCCATCGTTGACCCGCACGGTCGTCGCGTCCGAGCTCGGCCGCAGCCGGTCGCCCGCTTTGAGGACGCCGGCCGTCATCATGGCTTGCGTATAAGCCATGTAGGCGGCGTTCATCTGCGTGACCGCCTCCTTCGGCGCGGACGCCATCCCGGCCTCGTTCCCGTAGATCAGCAACATGTACTGCATGGGTCTTCTCCTGTAGCGGCCGGCATTGTGCCCTGCCGGACACAAGACGTTCGACACCGTGCGATTTCGACACGCGGCTCAATGAAGTTCACCCGACCCTATCCTCCCCCGCAAGCCGGGGGAGGAATCAGGAGAAAGCGCGCCGCATCAACCGCCCTTCGCGCCCTGCGTATTCACGTAGAGCGAGTAGACCGAGTGGCTCGCCGCCATGAACAGCCGATTGCGCTTCGGCCCACCGAAGCAAAGGTTCGCCGAACGTTCGGGCAGCGTGATGAAGCCGATCGGCTTTCCGGTGCTGTCGAACACCTTCACGCCGTCCTGCTGCGGGCTCATGCCCCAGCCGCACCACAGATTGCCGTCCACATCGACGCGATAGCCATCCGGCGTTTCGCCCGGCTGGCAGGCGATGAACACGCGCTTGTTGGCGAGCTTGGTGCCGTTGTCGGTGACGTCATAGACGAGGATTTCGCGCGGCGTCGCGGACGCGTTGACGATGTAGCACTTGGACTCGTCGGGCGAGAACGCGATTCCGTTCGGCCGATAGTCGCCGCCGGCGACGACCGTCGCCTGTCCGCTCTTCGGATCGAGGCGATAGACGTTGGTCGGCAATTCCGGCGTCGCCACATGGCCTTCGTAGTTGCCGAGGATGCCGAACGGAGGGTCGGAAAACCAAATCGAGTCGTCCGACTTCACCACGATGTCGTTCGGCGAGTTGAGCGGCTTGCCGTCGAACTTGTCCATCAGCACCGTGATGGTGCCGTCATATTCGGTGCGCGTGACGCGGCGTGCGTCATGCTCGCAGGTCACGAGCCGGCCTTGCCGGTCGCGCGTGTTGCCGTTCGCCATGTTGGAAGGCTTGCGGTAGACGCTGACTCGTGCGGTCTCCTCGTCCCACCGCATGATGCGATTGTTCGGGATGTCGCTCCACAACAGGCAGCGCCAGTCGCCCATATACACCGGGCCTTCGTTCCAGCGGCAGCCGGTCGCGATCCGCTCAACCGTCGACTGCGCGATGCGGTACTTGTTGAAGGCCGGATCGAGCGACTGAATCGCAGGGTCCGGATAGCGCTCGCTCGGCTCCCAGGCCGCGAACGCGCGCGGCACGGCTGCCACCATCGCGGCTGCCGCGCCGGCGGCAGCCATCATTCCACGTCGCGTGGTTTCCATCTGGCGTCTCCCCCTTGTGGACGACGACCTTTTGGCCGCCGCCTGATGCATCCTAGCATCGGGGGGAAGACGCGCGAGTGGCGGCTAGCCGCGATCCTTCGCCAAGCGGAACAGCGTGATCGCGAACAGGATCGCCGTACCCTGGGCCGCCAGGAACAAGCCGAGCGGGATGCCGAGCAGCGGGACCGCGATCTTGTTGAGCGAATGCACGAAGGCGGAGACGAGCAGGAAGTACGTCATCCACGCCCCGAGCATGACGAGGAGGAGCCGCTTTGCACGTGCCCAGTGGGGCTGTGCGGCCGCGAGCGGCTGCCAATCGGCCTGGAACAGTTGGTTGAGCATGATGTGTCCCCTTTACGGCCCGTTGAGTGGCCGCTGGTTCGTCGCATCTTGCGGCGAAGCGAGGAGACGCTACCGGCGATACCTCGCCGCCGTGGTTCTGGTCCAAGCAGGTTTCATGCCTAAACAAGAGCCACGGTTAAAAAGTGTGCGCCCGATTGGTTAACGAGAGGTAAAAGGGCCCTCTTACGCCTGCGGGCCTCATAGCCTAGTATCTGACGCGCTGAATTATCTGCGTATTTTCTGCGCCATAGCGGATCGCCCGCCTGGAGGGACCTGAATCTTGGCGTCGTCCTACAGCTTCATCATCGCTGACGATCATCCGCTGTTTCGCGGCGCGCTGCGCGAAGCCGTGGCGGGGCTGTTCCCCGACGCCGACGTTGCCGAGGCGGGCTCGTTCGAGGACGCGGCCGCGCTGCTCGACCGCGGCGGCGACCTCGACCTCGTACTGCTCGACCTGACGATGCCGGGCGTGCGTGGCTTTTCCGGCCTCATGTATCTGCGCGCGCAATATCCGAGCGTGCCGGTGGTGGTGGTCTCCGCCAATGACGACCCGGCGGTCATCCGCCGCTGCATGGAGTTCGGTGCCTCGGGCTTCATCCCGAAGACGCTCGGCGTGGAATCGATGCGTGCCGCGATCGCGCGCGTGCTCGAGGGCGGGGTCTGGACGCCGCCGGATGTCGATCTCGACGCCGGCAACGATGCCGAGACCGCCGACCTGATGGCGCGGCTTGCGACGCTCACCCCGCAGCAGGTGCGCGTCCTGATGATGCTGTCCGAGGGACTCTTGAATAAGCAGATCGCCTACAACCTCGGCGTCTCCGAGGCGACCGTGAAGGCGCACGTCTCGGCGATCCTGCAGAAGCTCGACGTCGAGAGCCGCACCCAGGCGGTGATTGCAGCCGCCAAGATCGAATCCGGCCATTGGCCGCAGACGGCGGCGTAGCAGCCCTCTCACTCCGCCGCCGCCATGCGTTGCACGCGCCATTGCGCGATCAGCGCGCGCAGCGAAGCCGGCTTGAGCGGCTTGTGCAGCACCTGGATGTCGCGCGCGCGCGCATCCTCGCGCACATGCGGCGAGCGGTCGGCGGTGATCAGGATCGCCGGCAGGTCCGCGCCGAAGCGCCAGCGCAGCGCGCCGATCGCCTCGATGCCGTTGCCGGCGTCGAGGTGGTAGTCGACCAAAAGCCCGTTCGGCACCGCCTTGGCTTCGCCGAGCGCCGTGAGCGCGGATTTCAGGTCCGGCGCCTTGAGCACGCGGCAGCCCCAGCCGCCGAGCAGCGTCTCCATGCCGTCGAGGATCTTTGGCTCGTTGTCGACGCAGAGCACCAGCATGCCGGCGAGCGAGCTCGCGTCCAGGCGCTGCGGCGTGCGCGCGCGCTTGTCGCTCGGGAGTTTCGCCGCGAGCGGCACCTCCACCGAGAAGCGCGAGCCGTGGCCCGGCTTCGATTGCAACTCGATGCGGTGATCGAGCACGCGGCCGATGCGCTCGACGATCGACAGGCCGAGGCCGAGCCCGCGCGCCACCTTCGCGCCCTGGTCGAGGCGCTGGAACTCCTTGAAGATCGTGCGCTTCTTGGACGGCGGAATGCCGAGCCCGGTATCGTGGACATCGATCCGCAGGCGGCCATTGCGCCGCCGGCAGCCGATCAGTACGCGCCCCTGCGGGGTATATTTGACCGCGTTGGACACGAGGTTTTGCAACAGCCGCCGCAACAGCCGCCGGTCAGAGCGGATCGAGAGCGTGCTCGGCACGAAGGTGAGCTCAAGCCCCTTTCCGCGTGCGAGCGGCGTGAACTCGACCTCGAGCTGGCGCATCAACTCGTCCATTCGGAAGCTTCCGACCTCGGGCTTCATCGCGCCGGAATCGAGCCGCGAGATGTCAAGCAGCGCGCCGAGGATTTCCTCCACGGCTTCGAGTGAAGCGTCGACATTGGAGACGAGGCGCGCGTCCTCGCCGCTGCCCTGGCGCTCCACCAGGCTTGTGACGTAGAGCCGCGCGGCGTTGAGCGGCTGCAGGATGTCGTGGCTCGCGGCGGCCAGGAAGCGCGTCTTGGAGATGTTGGCCTCCTCGGCCTCTCCCTTGGCGCGCGCGAGCGCCACGTTGAGGCGGGTCAGCTCCTCGGTGCGTTCCTTGACGCGCCGCTCCAGCGTCTCGTTCGCGCGCTCCAGCGCTTCGGCGGCTTCCACGCTCGGCGTCACGTCGGTCAGCGTGGTGACCAGCCCGCCGTCGGGCATGCGGTTGGCGCGCACCTCAATGACGAGGCCGCGGTCGGCGAAGCGCTCGCGGATCGGCTCGGCGCCGCCGACGTAGCGCGTGATGCGCTCGCGCACCAGATCCTCGATCCGGCCCGGTCCGAACGCGCCGCGCTCGGCGTCGTGACGCAGGATTTCGTCGAGCCCGATTCCGACGCGCGTGAGCGCCAGCGGCAGATCGAGAATCTCGCCGAACTGGCGGTTCCAGCAGACCAGATGCAGCTCCTTGTCGAACACCGCGATGCCCTGGCGCACATGGTCGAGCGCGGTCTGCAGGATTTCGCGGTTGTACTGGATGGCCGTATTGGCGTCGTCGAGCAGTTTCAGCGCCGCCTTGGTGGATACGGTCCGCTTGCGCAGCAGGAGCGACAGCACGAGCCGCGACGATGCGGCGCCGATCGCCGAGGCCAGGATATGCTCGGCGTAGCGCAGCAGGTGGAAGTCGGCCTCGTGCTTCGGATCGAGGCTGATGCGCCGGCTCGACGCGAAGCTCTCGAAGGACGACCGCGTGCGCTCCTCGCTGAGATAGCGCGCGACCGTGGTGGTCAGTTCCTCGACCGTCACCGAGGAGCGCCACAGCCGAAAGCTCGGCGCGATCGGCGCAAGCTCGGCGGGCGCGAAGATATTGGCTTGCAGCCGCTCGATCGAGTTCGGCGCACGCGCTAGCGAGAGCACCACGTAGGCGAGCACGTTGACGCACAGGCTCCAGGCGACGCCATGGACCAGCGGCGGCAGATCGAGGCCGAGCAGCGCCTGCGGATGCAGCCATGCGATCCCGAACGGGCCGAGTGTGACGATGTCTTTGCCGACGATGCCGGCATCCGCGAAGCTCGGCAGCATCAGCGTATAGGCCCACACCATGATGCCGGCGATCATGCCGGCGAGCGCGCCCGCGGCCGTGCCGCGCCGCCAGATCAGCCCGCCGAAGAAGGCCGGCGCAAGCTGGGCGATCGCGGCGAACGACAACAGCCCGATGGAGGCAAGCTGCGCCTCGCCGGCGAAGCGGTAATAGAGGTAGGCGAGCAGCAGAATCACGAAGATCGAAAAGCGCCGCACCGTTAAGAGCAGCGTGCCGACGCCTTCGCCCGAGAGCAGCGCCTCGCGCCGCTTGAGCACGAACGGCACCACGATGTCGTTTGACGCCATGATGGCGAGCGCGACCGTCTCGACGATCACCATCGCGGTCGCGGCTGACAGGCCGCCGACGAAAGCGACGAGCGCGAGCAGGTCGGAGCCGGTGGAGAGCGGGAGCGCCAGCACGAACATGTCGCTGTCGACATGGCCGCGCGGGAAAATCAGCAAGCCCGCGATCGCGATCGGGATCACGAACAGGTTGATCAGCACGAGATAGAGCGGAAACAGCCAGGCAGCGCGCTTGATCTCGGTTTCGCTGTGGTTCTCCACCACCATGACGTGGAACTGGCGCGGCAGCAGCACGATCGCGACGACCGAGAGCAGCGTCATGGTGACGAACGTGCTCATCACCGGCTCGGTCGTCAGCACCGCCGCGGTGTCGGGCCGTTTCATCGCCTCGGTGAACATCGCCACCGGGCCGTCGAACATGAAATACGTCACGAAGATGCCGACGGTGAGGAAGCAGACCAGCTTGATCACCGATTCCGCCGCGATCGCGAGGATCATGCCGTCCTGATGCTCGGTCGCATCGACGTGGCGCGTGCCGAACAGCACCGCGAACGCCGCCATCGACAGCGCCACGAACAGCGCGATGTCGCCGAGCATCGGCTGGGTCATGCCGGTGCGCAGGTCGAGATGCGCGAGGATCGTGGCGAGCGAAGACGAGACCGCCTTGAGCTGCAGCGCGATGTAGGGGATCGAGCCGACGATCGCGATCAGCGCGACCGCCGCAGCGACGCCTTGATGCTTGCCGTAGCGCGCCGCGATGAAATCGGCGATCGAGGTGATGTTATGCGCCTTGGCGAGACGCACCATCCGGATGATGAGCGGATAGGCGAGCCCGATCATCAGCACCGGCCCGATGTAGATCGCGAGGAAGTCGTAGCCGGTGCGCGAGGCGAGCCCAACCGAGCCGAAGAAGGTCCACGAGGTGCAATAGATCGCGAGCGAGAGCGGGTAGATCAGCGCCTTGATGCCGCGGCCGCGATCACGCACGCGGTCGCCGTAGCTCGCGACCACGAACAGCAAGCCGATGTAGCCGAGCGCGACCGCGATGACGACCCAGCCTTGCAGCATGGGGGCTCCTGGGCCACCTTGTGCCGGGAGGCCGCGACGCCTCCGGCTTATGGAGAATCAGGTCACCACAACTGCCTGCGTCTTGTCCATCGGAGGTCGGCCGCGCAAACGAGCCTCAACCTTGATGGTAAAATATGGGCGCTCGACGAATGGGAGAAGACGATGCTCGAGGAATTCAAGAAATTCGCCATGCGCGGCAACGTCGTCGATCTCGCGATCGGCGTGATCATCGGGGCCGCGTTCGGCACGATCGTCAATTCATTGGTCGCCGACATCATCATGCCGGTCGTCGGCGCGGTCACGGGCGGGCTCGACTTCTCGAACTATTTTGTCGGGCTGTCGAAGTCGGTGACCGCGACAACCCTCGCCGAGGCGAAGAAGCAGGGCGCGGTGCTCGCCTGGGGCAATTTCGTCACCATCGTGATCAACTTCGTGATCATCGCCTGGGTCCTGTTCATGGTCGTGCGCGGGATCAACCGGCTGACTGCGAAGGAGGCCGAAAAGCCCGCCAAGCCCGCCGAGGCATCGCGCCAGGAGGTGCTGTTGCAGGAGATCCGCGACATCCTGGCGAACAAGCCCACTAGGCCGGCTTGAGTTCAACGAAACCGATCGGTCGAGACACGCTCTTTGATGAGATGCGCGCCGGTTTGACTCTACAATGGAGCGTGCCGGCGGCGGCCGGCACGGGAGAATGCGCATGAACGACACGGCGCTCACGCAGCCGGCTTCGCTGATCTCGGCGCTTCGCGCCGAGGCGAGGGCCGCGCCCGAAAGCGGCATCGTCGAGGCGATGAATTACGGCCGCGATCGCGAGGGGCTGGTTCCATTGTGGGCCGGCGAGGGCGATCTACCGACGCCCGCCTTCATCTGCGAGGCCGCGACCCGCTCGCTCGCGGCCGGCGAGACATTCTACACGTGGCAGCGCGGTATCCCGCCGCTGCGCGAAGCCCTCGCCCAATATCATACGCGTCTCTATGGCCGCGCGTTCAGCGCGGAAGAGTTCTACGTCACCGGGTCCGGCATGCAGGCGATCCAGATCGTGCTCGCGATGGTCGCGGGCGCTGGCGATGAGGTGGTGATCCCGACGCCGACCTGGCCGAACGCCGCCGCGGCGGCCGGTATCATGGGCGCGCGCGCCGTCGAGGTGCCGATGGCGTTCGGCAATGACGGCTGGTCGCTCGATCTCGACCGTCTCGCCGCCGCCGTGACGTCGCGCTCGCGCGCGCTGTTCGTCGTGTCGCCCTCCAACCCGACCGGTTGGACGGCGACGCGCGAGGATCTCGTTGCGCTGCTGACGCTCGCGCGCCGGCATGGGCTGTGGATCATCGCCGACGAGACCTACGCGCGCTTCTGGTACGGCGAGGGAACGCGTGCCCCGTCCTTCTTCGACGTGATGGAGCCGGAAGACCGGATCCTGTTCGTCAATACGTTCTCCAAGAACTGGGCGATGACGGGCTGGCGCATCGGCTGGATCGCCGCACATCCCGCGCTCGGCCAGGCGATCGAGAACCTGATCCAGTACTCGACCTCGGGCGTCGCGCAATTCATGCAGCGCGCCGCCGTCACGGCGATCGAGCGCGGCGAGAGCTTCGCCGAGCACCTGATCGAGCGTGCCCGGCGCGGACGCGATGTCGCATGCGCGGTGCTCGGCGCCACCGGCCGCTGCCGCTTCGTGCCGCCGCAGGGCGCGTTCTATCTGTTCTTCGCCGTGGAGGGAGAAACCGACACGCGTCGCCTGGTCATGCGGCTGATCGACGAGGCCAATGTCGGGATGGCGCCCGGCACCGCCTTCGGTGCCGGCGGCGAGCGGTTCGCACGCCTCTGCTTTGCACGTAACCCGGAACAACTCAAAGTCGCGCTCGAACGCGTCGGCACTGTGCTGACGCAACGGCAGTGAGGATCGTATCTTTACCGCCGTACCCCAGCCTGGAACGATTATAATGAAGCTCGGGCGCACGCTACGCTGCACCGTTGTGAGATGCGGTGAGGAAGACAATGTCCGAGGAGCGCAAGCCGGCGGGTGAGGTATTCGTCGTCGATGACGACGCCGCGGTGCGCGCGACCTTGTCCGCGGTCCTTTCGATGGAAGGTTTTCAAGTCACCGGCTTCGCCGACGGTGCATCGTTCCTTGCGGCCGCCCGGGAGCGGACACCGGCCTGCGTCATCCTCGACGTTTATATGCCAGGCCGGTCCGGCCTCGACATCCTCAAGGAACTCAACGCCGAGCAGTACCCCGCGCCGATTTTCATCATCTCGGGGCTGGGCGATGTTCGGATCGCGGTCGAAGCCATCAAGAGCGGTGCCTTCGACTTCATCGAGAAGCCGTTCGATGGCCCGTCGGTCGTGTGCCGCCTGCGCAAGGCGATCGAGGCATGGGCGCGCCGCGTTACGGATCCGGCCGGGCTTGATATCTCGTCGCAGCGCGTGCCTGGATGGGACCTCCTCAGCCGGCGCGAGCGCGACGTGTTGCGGCAGATCACGGGGGGCGCCTCCAACAAGGAGGCCGGGCGGCAGCTCGGGATCAGTACCCGCACCGTCGAGATTCACCGTGCGCGCGTGATGGAAAAGCTCGGCGTCAGGAATGCGGTCGAGCTGGTCCGCCTTGTGCTCGGCGACGGCCGCAACGGATGAAGCGCCACCGCGGCGCAGGCATACGCGGCGGCGAAGATGCATGGCTTCAATGCCACGGCCTCATTTGACGGGGGAAAAGCCGGCGGGCATTGATCGCAGTCAAATCGGACGAACCGCGCATGTGCGCCGCGATCCCGCGGACGCCATTCGTCCATGCACGCTGTGATGCCGCTGCTTTCGTCGCGCCAATTCTACATGCTTCGCCGGTTCGCCGAGACGCTCGTGATCGCGGGCGCGGGCGCGGCCACGCTCGGGCTTGCCGGCATGCCGGCGGGCTGGCTGTCGGGCTCGATCGTCGGCGTGTCGGCCGCGGCGCTTGCCGGACGCCGGATGTTCATCCCGCCGCAGCTTGGCCAAGCCGCCTATGTCCTTCTCGGCATTTCGCTCGGATCGTCGGTGACGCCCGCGACGGTTGCCACGATGGTGACATGGCCGCTCAGCATGCTGGCGCTGGGAGTGGCGATGGCGGCGATCACGCTCTCGGTCACGGCCTATCTGAAATTCGTGCACGGCTGGGACACGCTCTCCGCGCTGTTCGCGGCCGCGCCCGGCGCGCTCGCGCAGGCGATGGCTCTCGCGCAGGACACGGGCGCGAATGTGCGCGCAATCGCGATGGTGCAGACCGTGCGGTTGTTCATCCTCGCGGTCGCGCTGCCGCTGATATTCGCGGCGTTCGGCGTTGCCGGCCTGCCGCCGCCGCGCGGCGCACCCGGGCCTCTGATGCAGACGTTGGCCGAGCTTGCCGTAATCGTCACGGCGTCGTCTGGCGCGGCGCTGCTCGCCTTTCGCCTCAACCTGCCGGGCGGATTGATCCTCGGCTCGATGGCGGCTTCCGGGGTGCTGCACGGCACCGGCTGGGTGCACGCGTTCCTGCCGGTTCCGGTCGCGATCTCCTCTTTCATCGTGATGGGCGCGATGATCGGTACGCGGCTCGGCGGCGCCGATATCCGCCAGCTCGTCCGCCTCAGTCTCGTCGGCATCGGCGCACTGCTGGTCGGGACCACGGTCGGCTGCCTGTTCGCGGTCAGTGTCGCGTGGCTCCTGACCCTGCGCACCGAGAACCTGGTGATCGCCTACGCGCCCGGCGCAATGGAGGCGATGACCATCATCGCGTTCGCGCTGCACCTCGATCCGGTGTTCGTCGGCGTGCACCAGCTCGCACGCTTCACCTTCATGTCGATGATGCTGCCGGCGGCGGTCGGGCTGATCCGGGCTTACGAGGCGAAGAAGAACAAGCCGGATGCGGCGGACGGAAAATAGTTATTCCGCCGCCATCGCGCGATTGCCGAACGGCAGTTCAAGCCGCTGCCAGACATCCACCAGCGCCTCGGCGAGCGCGTCGATCAGCGCGTCCTCGTGATAGGGCGAGGGCGTGATGCGCAGGCGTTCCGCGCCGCGCGGCACGGTCGGATAGTTGATCGGCTGGATGTAGATGCCGTGGTCGGCGAGCAGCATGTCGCTCGCGGCCTTGCACTTCTCCGGATCGCCGACGAACACCGGCACGATGTGCGTCTCGCTCGGCATCACCGGCAGGCCCGCCGCGTGCAGCACCGCCTTTACGCGCGCGGCGCGATCCTGATGGCGCGCCCGCTCCCAGTCCGAGGTCTTGAGATGGCGGATCGCCGCGGTGGTCGCCGCGCAGATCGCCGGCGGCAGCGCGGTGGTGAAGATGAAGCCGTGCGCATAGGAACGCACCGCGTCGACGATGTTGGCGCTCGCCGCGATATAGCCGCCGAGGCAGCCGAACGCCTTGGCGAGCGTGCCTTCNNGGGCCGTACATGCCGACCGCGTGGACCTCGTCGCAGTAGGTCATGGCGTCGTATTTTTCCGCGAGGCCGCAGATCGCCTTCACCGGCGCGACGTCGCCATCCATCGAATAAAGGCCCTCGAACACGATCAGCTTCGGCCGCTCGCGCGGCTCCGCGCGCAGAAGCTCTTCGAGATGGCCAACGTCATTGTGACGCCAGACGACCTTGTCGCAGCCCGCCTGGCGCACGCCCTCGATCATGGAATTGTGATTCAGGGCATCGGACAGGATCAGACAGCCGGGCATCAGCCGCGCGATCGTCGAGATGCCGGTCTGGTTCGACACGTAACCGGAGGTGAAGACGAGCGCTGCTTCCTTGCCGTGCAGATCGGCAAGCTCCGCCTCAAGCTCGACCAGCGGATGGTTGGTCCCGGCGATGTTGCGTGTGCCGCCGGCGCCGGCGCCCATGCGCGTCGCGGTCTCGACCATGGCGCCGACCACCTTGGGGTGCTGGCCCATGCCGAGATAATCGTTCGAGCACCAGATGATGACGTTCTGCTTGCCCTGCGGCGAGTGCCAGATCGCGTGCGGGAAGCGCCCGGCGAGGCGCTCCAGGTCGGCGAAAACGCGATAGCGGCGCTCGTCCCGCAGGCGCGCCAGGGAATCGGCGAAATAAGCGTCGTAATTCATCGCACTCAAGGCTCCGCACGGGCTGACATTAGAAGCGTTCTCATTCGACTGTCGAGACCATATCCCGCATGGCGCAATCACATTTTGCTATGGATCAAAGTGAAATAGAATGAAATTGCCGCCTCCGGCCGGAGGACGCGTTCCCTGACCCGCCAGCCCTGCCCATTGAGGTTTTCTGTGCTTGCGAGTCTCAAAAACCACCTGCCGGGCATCCTCCTTTGCGTCGCCGTGACCGCGATCGCCACCCTGATGGAAAAGATTGAAGTCCGTCTCGTCGGCGGCTCCTATCTCGAAGCGCTGGTGATTGCGATCCTGCTCGGCGTGGCGCTGCGGGTCGTCTGGACGCCGGGGCCGGTGTGGAACCGGGGCATCGGCTTCAGCGCCAAAACGCTCCTAGAGATCGCGGTCGTTCTGCTCGGCGCCTCGCTGAGCGTCGGCACCGTGGTGGCGCTTGGGCCCATTCTTCTGATCGGCATCGCAACCGTCGTCGCATTCGCAATTGGGAGCAGCTACAGCATTTGTCGCGCCCTCGGTCTGCCGCGGCGCATGGCGATTCTGGTCGCCTGCGGCAACTCGATCTGCGGCAACTCCGCCATCGCGGCGGTGGCGCCGATCATCGGGGCGGACGCGGACGAGATTGCATCCTCGATCGCGTTTACGGCCGTCCTTGGCGTCGTCGTCGTCTTGGGGCTGCCGCTGCTGGTTCCGATCCTCAATCTGTCGCTGACGCAGTACGGCGTGCTGGCCGGCCTGACCGTCTATGCGGTGCCGCAGGTGCTGGCGGCGACGCTCCCGATCGGAGCGCTCAGCAATCAGGTCGGAACGGTCGTCAAGCTGGTGCGGGTGCTGATGCTCGGGCCGGTCGTGCTCGGCCTTTCTCTGTTCGCGGGTCGCCTGCGCAACGAGACCGACGGCGAGACCACCGACAGCGCCCGGCCGGGCTGGCCGCCGCTGCGTGAACTGGTGCCATGGTTCATTGTCGGGTTTCTCGTGCTCGCGGTGGCCCGCTCGCTCGGCATCATCCCGCAGCATCTTCTCGGGCCTCTCAAAGCAACGACGGTCATCCTGACCACCATCGCGATGGCGGCGCTGGGCTTAGGCGTCGATATCCGGACCGTCTCCAAAGCGGGGCTGCGCGTTACGACCGCCGTGACCGTCTCGCTCGTCGTTCTGGGGCTGATCAGCTTCGCGTTGATCCACCTCGCGGGCGTCACGTAGCCTTACGCCTCGCGCCGCACGATCAGCGCGACCGGTCCGCCCCCGTCCGGGCCCTGATGCTCGGCACCGCCAGAGACGAAAATCTCCGCGTGGCCGACGAGCCCGCCCAGCGCGCCAGCCACAAAGGCGCGCGCGTGACGCGTCGAGGCGATGTCGGAATCGTCCAGCATGGTGTGGCGGTGCCCGCGCAGCCTGCCGTCGTGACTTGCCTCCGCCTTGGCGAGCACGGCGACGAGGCGTTCGCGTTGCGCGGGCGCAAGCTGCCCGGCGGCGGAAAGGCCGAGACGGGCGAGCGCGGCGCGCACGGGCTCGACGTCGATCGCGTCCGCCATCACGCCGCGATCGATCGCGAGCGGTCCCGACCAGGCATCCGACATGCCGAGCACGACGATCTCATGATTGACGAGCTCGATCCCGGCCGACGCGCTTGCGCGCGCGGAAGAGAGAGACGCGTCGGTCCCGATGACCGCGTCGGTGATCCTGTCGCGCTCGATCTCGCCGAGCGCAACCGCAACGCCGAGCGCGCTGGCGCCGCGCGACAGGCCCATGGACTTGAGCGTGTCGCGCGTCGCGACGCTCTTGTCCTGGCTGTCCGCTTCGGCGATGCGCTGCGCGATCAGCAGCGGGCACTTAATCTGCACAAAATGCACATCGTCGACTTTGGCAATGCCGGCCTCCGCCATGGCGGCGTAGACGCCCTCGGCCACCATATCGACCTGCGCGGTGCGGCCGAGATGCCAAAATGGCAGCGGCGGTGTGTGCGCGCGGCCGATGGCGAGCGCCGGACGCGTGCCCGCGTCGCCGGCCACGCGCGAAAGCACCAGCCAGTGCGGCGCCATCGCGCCCTCGGTGCCGCCCGACATCACGAGGCAGATCTGCGCCGCGGCCTCGTGCGGCAGATGACGGGCGAACATCAGGCCAAGCGCGAGCGTCGCCTGGCCGCGCGAGAAATCGTTGACCAGGCCATTGCCCTCGGTCTTGCCGAGCACCGCGATGACACCTTTCGGAACGATGCGCCCGGCTGCGATCGCGGCTTCGATCCCGCTCACGTCGTCCGGTGCGGTGGCCGAAATGCGGTGGACTTTTGCGATGGGCATTCAGATCCTCCATTCGTCATGGCCGGGCTTGACCCGGCCATCCACGTCTTGCTTGCAGAACCAAAGGCGTGGATGCCCGGCACAAGGCCGGGCATGACGGAGCTAGCAGCACGGCGTTTCAAAATGATCGCGCACAGCCCGCCCCAGCTCCGGCAGCGCGGCCGCCAGCGGTGCGTTATGCGCGATGCCGTGGCGGAAGCGCGCGAGCAGTTCTTTGTTCATCGCGTGGAAATCGATCCCGAGCACGCGGCCCTCGCGCACGATCGTCTTGCCGGCAACGATGAGCTCCTTGATGTGCCGCGCGGTCGAGCGCGCGAACAGGAGATCGAGCGGATCGAGATCGGGGCGCAACCGGTCCTCGTCGAGCTTGTCCCAGTCAAGCAGCAGGATATCGGCCGGCGTGCCCGCGCTCAGCGTGCCGCCTTCGTCGCGGTTGGTGACCGAGCGGCGGCCGTTGACCAGCACGGCATCGAGGATCGCTTTGCGCTCGACCTTCGTCTCGAAGCCGACCGCGCCGTGCAGCAGATCGGCGAGCCGCATCTCGCGCAGCGCGTCGTCGTCCTCGTCGAGTGCCGCGCCATCGAGACCGAGCGCGACGCGGCAGCCGCGCTTGATCATCTCAGGGAGCGGCGCGATGCCGGAGCGCAGGTGAAGGTTGGACGACGTGTTGACCGAGATGGTGGCGCGGCGTTCGGCGAGCAATTCGAATTCATCCGGCCGCGCCCAGGCGCAATGCGCGAGCGTCAGGCGCTCGCTCAGGAAGCCGATGGAGTCGAGATACGACACAATGCCATCGGGAAAGTTCGCGTCGGCCCATTGGCGCTGATAGCGCGTCTCCAGGAGATGCATGTGGATGCGGCGGCCGGTCCGCGCGGACGCCTCCGCGACGGCTTCCAGCAGTTCGGGCGTGCACCAGTGCACGGCCGCCGGTCCGTATTGCACATCGAAGGTTTCGCTCGCAGACGAGGCGATCGCGTCGGTCAACGCGATCAGGTCCTTGACCGGTAGCGGCGCACGCACGAAGCGCCGCGCAATCTCGTCGCGTGCCGCGGGCGGGAGCGCTGCGAGGATCGGCTCGGACGGTCCATAGACCAGCGGATTGCGATTGCGCAGCGCGACCGCGAAGCCGACCCGCACGCCGACATCGCGCGCCGCGCGCGCGACCTGCGCGGCTTCCGTCGGCAGGTCAGTCAGGCCCTGCACGCGGGTGTAATGCACCATCACGCAGCCCGCACCGCCGAGTGCGGAGCGCGCGAGCGACACCGTGGTCGCGAGATACGGATCAACCGCGGGCAGGAGCGCCAGATAGTGCAGCCATATTTCCAGCGGTTTTCCAGCCGTACCGAACGAGCTCGATCGCGTCGGCCGTGCGTGGTCATGCGCGTTGGCGAGCGCCGGGAGCGCGAACAGCGGCTCGGTCGCGCCTGTTGTCGGCTCGACCGCCGCGATGCGTTCGCGGTCGAGGCGGATCGTGTGATTGCCGACGGCGGCCTTGTCGGCCGCCGTCAGGACGTACTTGCAGTGAATGTCGCGCATGCCGCTTGTTCAGTTCGCCATCGCCGGGAGCATCCGCTCCGCCTTTGGCGGCAGGAACGCCCGGCTGAACACGTCTTCGACCTTGGGCGACTTCGGCAATTCGTAGGCCGCTTGGATCACCTTGATCGACTCGTCCATGCGCGCGTTCTTCATGTCGCCGACGCCGAGCTCGGCCGCTTCCGGCGTCGCGATCAGATTCTTCACCGTATAGATGAGACGGCGCTTCTCGATCTCCTTGTTGAGTAGCGGCTCCTGCTTGGCGAGCAGCTCGATCGCAGCGTCGGGATCGGCGATGCAGTCCTTCAGCGCCTTGTTGATCGCGCGCACGAGGCCGCGGACGGCCTCGGGCTTCTCCTTGGCGAGCTTCTGGGACACCATCACGCCGTTGGAATAAAGGTCGACGCCGCCGTCGGAGTAGTAGATCCAGCGGAAGCCCTTGTCGGGATCGAGCTTGAGCGCCACGAGATTCATGTAGCTCGTGGCGCTGAACAGCGCCGAGATGTCGACGTCGCCGCGGATCAGCATCTGCTCCTGGAGGTTCGGCGCCATGCTGACGATCTCGACCTTCGTGGGATCGAGGCCGTTCTTCTTCGCCAGCAGCGGGAACAGCTTGATGGCGGCGCCGCCGGCCGGCGAGCCGAGCTTGTGGCCCGCGATGTCGGCGATCGTCTTGATCGGACTGTCCGCCTTCACGAGCAAGGCGAACGGCGCCTTGGAGTAGATCATGTAGACCATGATCGGCACGTCGGGGCGCGTCGCAGCGTTCTGGATCACGGCGTTCATGTCGCCGAAGCCCGCATCATAGGCGCCGCCCATGATGCGTATGACGGTCGCGGCCGAACCCTCGCCCTGATCGATCGTGACGTCGAGCCCTTCCGCCTTGAAGTACCCCTTGTCGGCGGCCCAATAGAACCAGGCATGGAGGCCTTGGAGCTTCCAGTCGAGCGTGAACTTGATCTTGGTGTCCTGCGCCGCCGCGGGTGCGAGCGTCAGCATCAAGCCTGCGGCGAGCGCCGCGAGACGTTTGAGCATTTTGTTCTCCTGTTGGGGCTCAGGCGCCCATGGCGAATTCGGTCTTGCGATGCGCCCACCCGGTGACGCGTCCTTCGACCAGCGAGAAGATGGCGTAGAGCGCGACGCCGAGAACCGCGAGAATGAACAGCCCGGCATACACCAGCGGCACGTCGAACGACGCGCTCGCGATCATCATCATGTTGCCGATGCCGCGGTTCGACGCGACGGTCTCGGAGATGACCGAGCCGACGAAGGCGAGCGTGATCGCGACCTTGAGCGAGGCGAAGAAGTACGGCATCGCGCGCGGCAGTCCGACGTTCCACAGGATGTCGAACTTGGTCGCCTTGAGCGCTTTCATGACGTCTTCGAGTTCGGGCTCGGTGGTGGCGAGCCCGGTCGCGACGTTCACCACCACGGGGAAGATGCTCATGATCAGCGCGGTGAGCACGGCCGGCACGGTGCCCGAGCCGAAATAGAGCACGAAGATCGGCACCACCGCGACCTTGGGGATCGACGAGAACCCGACGAGCAGCGGATAGGCGACGTCGTAGGCGAGCTTCGACCAGCCGATGATGATCCCGATCATGATGCCGATGACGACGCCGCCGACGAAACCGACCATGGTGGTGTAGAGCGTCTGCAGCGTGTGCGGCCACAGCGCCGGAAACTTGTCCCACAGCGTGACGAAGATCTGGCTCGGCCGCGGCAGGATCACGTCGCTGACATGGAAGAGGAGACAGAGCGCCTCCCACACGACGAACAAGCCGATGATGAATGCCGCGGAGGCGAGCTTGCGGCCAAATTCGGAGTTCATCATGCTGCGGCCTCCACGGTTGCACGTGTTTGCGGAACGTTGTCGCCGCGCACTTCGACGATGAGCTCGCGCAGGCGCTGCGTCAGCGTCACGAAGGACGGGTCATAGATCATGTCCATCGAGCGCGGACGCGGGAACGGCACCACGCTGTCGTCGATGATGCGTCCAGGCCGCGCGCGCATGACGGCGATGCGATTGGCGAGATAGCCTGCTTCGCGCAGATCGTGGGTGACGAGGATCACGGTCGGCTTCCGTGCGATCCAAAGCTCCTGCATGATCGCCCACAGCTCCTCGCGGGTGAACTGGTCGAGCGCGCCGAATGGCTCGTCGAGCAGGAGGAGTTGCGGGTCATGCACCAGCGCGCGGCAGAGCGAGGCGCGCTGCAGCATGCCGCCCGAAAGCTGCCAGGGATATTTGTCGCCGAACCCTCTCAGCCCGACCTGCGCCAGTAGCGCGTCGGCGCGGTCCTTGAACTCTGAGTCCTTCTTGGCGCGGTACTCCGCGCGGAAGGGCGGCACGATCTTGAGCGGCAGCATCACGTTGTCGCGGATCTTCAGCCACGGCAGCATGGTCGGATTCTGGAACGCGATGCCGATACGCACCGGTTCGGCCCCGAGCTCGCGCCCCGCCACATAGACGTATCCGCGCGACGCCGGGATCAGCCCGCCGACGAGCTTCAGGATCGTCGACTTGCCGCAGCCGGACGGGCCGACCAGCGCGATGAAATCGCCCCGGCCGATGCGCAGATTGGTCTCGTCCAGCGCGGTGACCGAGGTCTCGGCCTTGCGCCCGTAGGTGACGGCGACGTTCTCCAGCGTGACGAAGTCTTCCTCGCTCATGCGGTACTCTCCTGTTGCCGCGCCGGCACGCGCGTGATGGATTCCATGGTCTGGTCGGTGTTGCGCGGCGCGGGCGCCGGCATCTCCTGAATCGTGTGCACCGAGCGGCCGTGGCCGCGTGTGCCTTCGACGAGTGTGCGGTCGCGCATGACGAAGCGCCCGCGCACCAGCGCGTGAACGGGTAAGCCCTTCACCTTGCGGCCGTGGAACGGCGTGATCTTGGCACGCGATTGCAGTCCGGCGTCGTCGAGCCTCATCTCGCGCGCGAGGTCCACGACGGCGATGTCGGCCTCGGCGCCGGGCGCGATCACGCCTTTGCGTGGGTAGAGGCCCCAGATTTTGGCGGGCTTCGCCGCGGAGAGCGCGACGTAATCCATGATCGTCATGCGTCCGGCGTTCACGGCCGTAAGCATCAGCGGCATCTGCGTCTCGACGCCGGGGAAGCCGCAATCGACGTCGAACATGTCGTTGCGGGTTTTTTCTTCGCGCGAATGCGGCGCGTGATCGGTCGCGATGATGTCCACGGTGCCGTCGGCGAGCGCGGCCCAGAGGGGCTCCTGGTTGCGCGCCTCGCGCACCGGCGGATTGACGCGGATCACACTGGCAAAGCGCGCGTAATCGTCGGCCGAGAGCATCAGGTAATGCGGGCAGGTCTCGCCCGTGATGTCGACGCCGCGCGCTTTGGCTTCGCGCAACGGGCGCAGCTCGTCAGCCGACGAGATATGCAGGATGTGGATGCGCGCGCCGGTCCATTCGGCGAGGATCGCGGCGCGGCTGACCGCCTCGATCGCGACGACGGCGGGGCGGGAAGCGAGATGCGCCAGCGGATCGGTGCGGCCGGCCTGGCGCAGCCGGGTCTCGCGCCGCTCCATGATCGAGTTGGTCTCGGCGTGCAGCGAGATGCGCTTGCCGCTCGGCGCCACCACCTCGAAGGCTTCGAGCATGGCGCCGGTCGACGGCGAGGCGATCTTTCCGAACGTGTTGCCCATGTAGAGCTTGAAGCCGATCACGCCGCCTTCGATGAGCGCCGGCACATTCTCGATCGTGTCCTCGCCGAGCACCGCATAGAGGCCGTAATCGACATGGGCTTTTTCCGAGGCCATCTTGTGCTTGGCGGCGAGCGCCTCTGCGGTGCCGACGGTCGGGATCGTGTTCGGCATGTCGAACACGGTGGTGACGCCGCCGAACGCCGCCGCAGCCGTGCCGCTCGCAAAGTCTTCCTTCTGCGGATAGCCGGGATCGCGGAAATGTACATGCACGTCGATCGCGCCGGGGAGGACGTGCATGCCGGACACATCGACAGTCTCGCGCGCCGGCGGCATCGCGTCGGCCGCGCCGACGGCAAGGATTTTTCCATCCTTGATCGCGACGCTCGCCTCGATCACGGCATCGGGCGAGACGACCTTGCCGCCGGCGAGGATGAGATCGGCGATGATACTCATAGCGCGGCCCATCCGCCGTCGACCGGAATATCCGCGCCGGTGATCTGGCGCGAGACATCGCTCGCGAAGAACAGGCACGCATTCGCCACGTCATTGTCGGTCGTCACGCGGCGCAGCGCGTATTCGGCCGCATGGCGCTGCGCCGCCTCTTCCACCGTGATGTTCAATTTGGCCGCCATGTCGGCGCAGACCTTGTCGCGGAAGCGCGGCCCGTCGACCATGCCGGGCGCCACGTAATTGACGTTGATGTTGTGCTGCCCGACTTCGAGCGCGAAACTTTTCGTGATGCCGCGCAGGCCCCATTTCGACGCCGAATAGGCCATCCGCCCGGCGCGCCCGCGCATCCCGAACGTGCCGCCGACATTGACGATCTTGCCGTAGCGCTGCGCCATCATGGCGGGCAGTACCGCATGCATGGTGTTGTGACACCCGCCCATGTTGAGCGTGATGATCTCGTCGAACTCGTCGGCCGTCGTCTCCGCGCCGGTCTTGCCGATCGGCCCGGAGCCGCCCGCGACATTGACCAGGATGTCGATGCGCTCGAACGCGTCGCGCGTCGCCTTCGCGGCGCGCTCGCATTGTCCCGCATCGGTGACGTCGCATGCGACCACGATCGCCTCAGCCCCGCCTGCTCTGATCTCGCACGCCACCGGCTCGATCGCCTTGACGTCGCGCCCGATCAGCGCGAGCCGGCAGCCTTCCTGCGCGAACGCCTTGCTCACCGCCGCGCCCATGCCTTTGGCGGGCCCGGTGATCACCGCGACGCGCCCTTTCAGTCCCAAGTCCATCTGCTACGCCCCGGCGTTTCGCGCGCTCTCTCGTCTCCCTCCCCCGCCTGCGGGGGAGGGTAGGGGAAGGGGCATGGCACGCAGATGCCCTCTCCCGCCGCGCTTCGCGCGTCGACCTCTCCCGCAAGCGGGAGAGGTGAAGCAGAACGTTAATTCGTCTTCACGTCGATCAGCTTGGTCGGGCGATCCGCCTTCGGCGGCAGGAATTCGCGCGTGAAGATCTCGCTGATGGCCGGCGTGCGCGGGAGCTGGTTGGCATCGACCAGGATGTCGATCGACTTCTTCAGCCGTGCGTCGTCGACGTCGCCGAGGCCGATCTTGGCGATCTCCGGATGATTCATCTCGTCCCTGACGGTGGCGTCGAAGCGCTCAAGCTCCACGTCCATCTTGAGCAGCGGCTCGCGCTTGGCGACCGCCGCCACGGAGGCCTTCGGGTCCTTCAGCGAGTCGACGATCGCCTTGTTGAGCGCGCGCAGGAAGCCCGCCACCGCCTTCGGATTCTCCTTCACGAACTTCTTCGAGAAGATGATCGCGTTGGAATAGAGGTCCATGCCGTAGTCGCCGTAGTTGATCCAGCGGATCTCCTTGTCGGGATCGATGCCGGAGAGCTTGGCGGAGAAGCGGATGGTGTTGACGTAGCCGAACACGCCGTCGGCCTGCCCGCGCATCAGCATCTGCTCGCGCAGGTTCGGCTGGAAGTTCGTGATGGTGATCTTGCTCTGGTCGAGGCCGGTCATCTTGGCGAACGCGGGAAACAGCTTGAGCGCGCCGTCGTTCGCCGCGCCCCCCAGCGTCTTGCCCTCGAGGTCCTTCGGCGTCTTGATCGAGCTGCCGGCCTTCACGGCGATCGTGAAGGGCGGACGATTGTAGAGGACGTAGACGGCGATCGGCGCTTCGTCCGGCTTCTTCGCCGCAAACTCGATCAGCGCGTTGATGTCGCCGAAGCCGATATCGTAGGTGCCACTCGCGACCTTCGGGATCGGCGTCGCCGAGCCGTCGCCCTGGTCGATGGTGACCTCGAGGCCCTCGTCCTTGAAGTAGCCCTTGTCCTCGGCAAGGAAGAACCAGCCCTGCGGGCCCTGGTATTTCCAGTTGAGCACCAGTTTGAGCTTGGTCTGCGCTTGGGCCGGCGCGCTGAGCGGCGCCGCAAGCGCGAGCACTGCCGCGAACGCGAGCAGGCAAGAGCGTCGGGTCTGGTTCATCAAGGGCACTCCTGTTGACCGATTGCGGCCGCCATTTCGGCGCGCCGCAGGCGAGGTGCTGATCCGGCTGTCTTGTCCGCCACGCTAGCGAAGAACAGTGTTGCGATGTGCCGCCGATTTCTTGCTAGACTGATGCCGAAAAGTACACGCTGCTTGGGATCATGCTATGTCCATGAGACATTTGAGGTTTTTGCGTTACGTCGACGAGGTCGCGCGCGCCGGATCGATCCGCAAGGCGGCCGGACAGCTCCATGTCACCGCCTCGGCGGTGAACCGGCGGATCATGGACCTGGAGGAAGAACTCGGCGCGCCACTGTTTGAGCGCCGCGCCCGCGGCGTGCGGCTCACGACGGCCGGCGAGATGTTCGTGCGCTACATTCGCGAGCAGACCGGCGACGTCGAGCGCATGAAATCGCAGATCGAGGACTTGAAGGGCCTGCGCCGCGGCACGGTGCGCATCGCCTGCAGCCAGGCGCTCGCGCTCGATTTCCTCCCCAGGGAGATCGCGGCCTATCGGGCGCAGTTTCCGCTCGTGCAGTTCGACGTGAAGGTGTTCGACCATGAGCGCGCGATGGGTTCGCTTGCGGCCTATGACGTCGATCTCGTGCTGGTGTTCCGCCCGCCGTTCCTGGCGAACTTCCAACCGTTGATGAGCCTGCAGCAGCGCCTCGTCGCCTTGATGCCGGCGGACCATCCGCTCAGCCGCCGCAAGACGATCCGGTTGAGCGATTGCGTCGGTTATCCGGTCGCGCTCGCCGAGCGCAGTCTCGGCGGCCGGCAACTGCTCGCCGAAATCCTCGCGCGCTCGAACTTGCGCTTCGACATCGCGGCGGAATCGAACTCGTTTGAATTCCTGCGCGGCATGGTGCTGCGCGACAAGGTGATCTCATTCCAGATCGAAATCGGCGTCGTTGAAAGCGACGAACTCGTCATCCGCCGCATCGACGATCGCGACGTGCCGCGCGCCGATCTCGTGCTCGGGCAACTGCGCGGGCGGAATTTGCCGGTTCCGGCGGCGAAATTCGCCGAGCAATTGGCGCGGGTGCTGGAAGGGATGCGGCCGGCCTAGACCGCAAACATCTTCCCCCAACCCTTCACTCTGCTCGTATCCACCCCTGCGATCTTCAGGCTCTTCCACACCGTCGTCGACACCGTATCGTAGACCGGAATGCCGTGCGCGGCCTCCAACTCCTCGGCGAGCGGAGCGCCGGCCATGTTGGTGCATACGATCGCGATGGCGTCCGGCTTCGCCGCCGCGACTTCCTCGGTCATCTGCCGCATCTGGCCGGCGGTGACGGTCGAGAACGAGAAATTGTCCTGCATGCGCAGGTGCCGGTCGGCCGCGACCGTCCATCCGGCTCTCTCGTAATTCGCGTTGATGCGCGCCTGCACGTCGTCGAGATAGGGCGTGACGAAGCCGATGCGCTTCGCGCCCGTCTTTTCGAGCAGTTCGTTCAACGCCAGCATCGCCGTGCAGGCCGGGATTCCGGTCGCCTGTGTGATGCGCTCGCAGAGCTGCACATCGCGTCCGAAGCCGAGCCAGCCGGACGAGGTGCCGTTCCAGGCGATGACGTTGACTTTTGCGTGCGCGAGCAACTCGGCGGCGCGCAGGATTTCGCTGTCGTCGAACTGCGCCAGCGCCGGACCCGACAGCGCGATCTCGGTCACCTTGAAGCGCGAGAAATGCGCCGTGACCGCCGGCAGGCCGGAGAGCATCGCGGTCGTCACAGGTTCGAGGATGGTGTTGGAGGACGGGGTGAGCATTCCGAGGAAGATGCGCGACGTCATTCCGTACTCCGTGTGGCGCGTGCCGTTTCGCGCGGCAGTCGCCTAAAAACTAAGCATTCATTCCCGCGGCGTAACAATTCCCGCGTTCTGCAGCGAAAACGCACACCCGATTCGTCCGCGAACCACCGGGCGTCTCTGGAATCGCGCTGGCATAGCGCTTGCGAGTCAGGCGCGCCAGCCTTGCAAGGTTTCCGCCGCCGCATGACCGCAGCCCCATCCACCGGCCAGTCGCTCGTCATCGATGCGGTCACGCAGCGCTACGGCGCGTTCTTTGCGGTCGACCATGTGTCGCTCGACATCAAGGCCGGCGAACTGGTCGCGTTGCTCGGCCCGTCTGGCTGCGGCAAGACCACGCTGCTGCGTATCATCGCGGGCTTCATCCTGCAGAGCGAGGGACACGTCGTCATCGGCGACAGGCTGATGGACGGCCTGCCGCCGAACCGGCGCGAGGTCGGCATCGTATTCCAGAACTACGCGCTGTTTCCGCACATGACGATCGCCGACAACATCGCCTATGGCCTGGCGGCGCGCGGCGTCGCGGCCGACGAGCAGAAGACGCGCGTCAAGGACATGCTCGCGCTCATCAAGCTCGACCATATCGCCGACCGCTTCCCCAAGCAGCTCTCCGGCGGCCAACAACAGCGCGTCGCGCTCGCCCGCGCGCTCGCGGTGAAGCCGAATATTCTGCTACTCGACGAGCCGTTCGCGGCGCTCGACAAGAATCTCCGCCTCGACATGCAGATCGAGATCAAGCGCATCCAGCGCCTCGCCGGCACCACCGCCGTGCTGGTCACGCACGACCAGGAGGAAGCGCTGTCGATGGCCGATCGTGTCGCGGTGCTCAATGCCGGACGGCTCGAGCAGTACGCGCCGCCGACCGAGGTCTACGACGCGCCGAAGTCGCTGTTCGTGAACACCTTCGTCGGGACCGCCAATACGCTGCCCGGCAAGGTGGTCGCGCTGAACGGCGAGGCGACGGTCGCGCTCGACATCGGCGGCGACATCAAGACGCGCGCCCCGACCGTTCCGGTCGCGGTCGGCGACCGCGTCACGGTCTGCATGCGGCCCGAGCATCTGCGGCTCGCCGACAGCGGCGAGGGCATTGCCGGCATCGTCGAGATGGGCCTGCCGCTCGGGCCCTCGATCGTGCACGAGGTGCGCACCGCCGACGGCCGCGCGCTGAAGGTCACCGAGCCGCGTGCCGCCGGCGCGCAGCCACGCGCGCCAGGCAGCGCCGTGCGTGTGCGCACCGTCGGCGCGAACGTCATCAGCATATTTCCCGCAGCCGCGGCCTGACATCACTTCAGAGGAGGAGCGACGACAATGAACCTGACCCGCCGGAGCTTAATGACGAGCGCGCTGACGCTCGGCGCGATGCAACTCTTCCCAGGGATGAGCGAGGCGCAGGCCAAGCGCATCGTGTTCGCGACCTTCACGGGGAGCTGGGAGGAGGCGCACCGCGACGTACTGGTGCCGGCCTATCGCAAGGCGACCAACGGAGCCGAGATCGTGCTCGACCCGATGCTCTCGGTCGACCAGATCGCCAAGGTGACGGCCGCGCGCTCAAATCCGCCGATTGACGTGATGCTGCACGATCCGGGCCCGGCGCTGGTCGCGATCGCAAACGATCTGACCGAGCCGTATCCGGTCGACAAGAGCGCCTATTACAAGGACCTGATCGCCGAAGCGCAGGAGCCGAACGGCCCCGCGGGCTTCTTCCAGGTGGTCGGCCTCACCTACAATCCCGACAAGATCAAGACGCCGCCGTCCTCGTGGCAAGACCTTTGGAAGCCCGAATACAAGGGCAAGGTCGGCATCACCAACCTCAACTCGACACTGGGCACCGGCTTCCTGGTGGAGATCGCACGCATGAACGGCGGCTCGGAGGCCAACATCGAGCCGGGCTTCAAGGCGCTGGAGTCGCTCAAGCCCTCGCTATCCGCCGTCGCGGCGAATCCCGGCCAACTCGCGACGCTGTTCCAGCAGGGCCAGATCGACATCTCGCCCGGCAACTTCAATGCCATCCAGATCATGAAGGCGCGCGGCGTCGCGGTGGAATTTGTGGCGCCGAAGGAAAAGGCGATCGCGTTCAAGACCACGTTCCACATCGTGAAGAACACGCAGGCGAAGGATCTGGCATTCGCCCTGATCGAGGCCGCGATATCCCCCGAGGTACAGGGCAAGCTGATGGAGGCGCCGTACCTCGTGGTGCCGACCAACACCAAGGTGAAGATCTCCGGCGAGGTGGCAAAGACTTTGGCGAAGGATCACGCCGACATGAAGAACAAGTTCGTGTTTCAGGACTGGAAAAAGATCAATGAGCAGCGGAGCGCGTGGATCGAGCGGTTCAACCGCGAGATCAAGGTGTGACGCTCGCGCTCGCAGCGCGCTCAGCAACCCTCTCCCCTCCGGGGGAGAGGGTGGCGAGCAAAGCGAGCCGGGTGAGGGGGACTTCTTGAATACGGATCGACCTTAACCCCCTCACCCCAGCCCTCTCCCCCGGAGGGGAGAGGGAGCCCACCGAGCAAGCGGCGAGATATGGCTGCGACACCGACAACCCAGAACCTTCCCACCGTCACCGCCTATGAGCTCAAGCTCGCCTGGCCGCTCGGGGCGTTCTTCATCGTGTTCTTCCTTGCGCCGCTGGTTCTGTTGTTCATCGTCAGCCTCTACACCGACACCACGATGACGCATTTCGGGCTGACGCAATACGCGAAATTCCTGCTCGATCCGTTCAGCCTCAAGGTGCTGGGCGCGACGCTCTGGCTCGGCGTCGAAGTCACCGCGCTCTGCCTGCTGCTCGGCTTTCCGCTCGCCTACGTCTACCTGCGAGTGCCCGGCTGGGCGCAGAGCGTGCTGATCCTGATCGTGCTGCTTCCGTTGCTGACCAGCGTCGTGGTGCGCACCTTTGCGTGGATCGTGATCCTCGGCCGCCAGGGCATCATCAATACGGCACTCCTCGAACTCGGCCTGATCGATTCCCCGTTGCGGCTGCTCTACACCGAAGGCGGCGTGATCGTCGCGCTCGCGCAGGTGCAGATGCCACTGATGGTGCTGCCGCTGATCACGGCGCTGACGCGCATCGATCCGAACCTCGCCGATGCGTCCGCGGCGCTCGGTGCGGGCGCATGGCGCACCTTCTGGAAGGTGACGCTGCCGCTCACCCTGCCCGGCGTGATCGCGGGCTGCCTGCTCACCTACGCGGCGGCGCTTTCGGCCTTCATCACGCAGACGCTGGTCGGCGGCGGACAGATGCTGTTCATGCCGATGTATCTCTACCAGCAGGCTTCGACGCTGAATAACTGGCCGTTCGCCGCCGCGATCTCGTTCATTTTCCTCGTCGCGGTGTTCGCCGTGATCACGGTCTTCAACATGCTCGGCAAGATCAGTCAGGGATATGCAAACGCATGAAGCTCGGGCGCCGCAACGATCTCGACGCCGTCTCATTTCACCTTGTGATGGGCGTGCTCGCGCTGGCCTGCATCGTGATCCTGATCGCGCCGACGCTCGTTGTGCTCATCGTGTCGTTCACGTCCGGCTTCTCGCTCAAATTCCCGCCGCCCGGCTATTCGCTGCGCTGGTATGCGGCGCTGCTCGATTCCTGGCAGCTTCATTTCGCCGCGATGAATTCGTTCAAGATCGCGCTCTGGACGACCGCGATCTCGATCGTGCTCGGCGTCGCGGCCGCGCTCGGCATCGCGCGCTCCAAGACCATGACCGCGAAGGTGCTCGACTCGCTGTTCATGTCGCCGCTGGTGCTCCCGGCGCTCGCCTTCGGGCTCTCGGCGCTGATGCTGTTCTCGGTTGTCGGACTGCCGGTGTCGCCGCTCACGCTCGTGATCGGCCACACCATCGTCTGCGTGCCTTATGTGATCCGCACCTCGGTCGCCGCGCTGTCGCAGCTCGATCCGGTGCTGCTTGAATCCTCCGCGAGCCTTGGCGCGAGCCGGCTCTATTCGTTCCGCCGCATCACGCTGCCGTTGATCCGGCCCGGAATCCTCG
Source organism: Hyphomicrobiales bacterium (assembly GCA_003140315.1). Classification (GTDB taxonomy): domain Bacteria; phylum Pseudomonadota; class Alphaproteobacteria; order Rhizobiales; family Xanthobacteraceae; genus PALSA-894. The sequence goes on along the minus strand of PLJS01000222.1, from coordinate 15,626 downwards.
CAGGCGGGTTCATTGCCTTCATGTCGAGCTTCGACAACGTCCCGGTGTCGCTGTTCCTGCGCGACGCGCGCACCGACATGCTGCCGATCCGGATGTGGCAGGATCTAGAAGGCAAGCTCGACGTGACCATCGCGGCGGTGTCGGGCGTGCTCATCGTCTTCACGGTCGCCATGATGATCTTGATGGAGCGCATCGCGGGCCTGTCGCGAAGACTTCGTTGAGCATGATCTTGTCCGAAAACCCGTACCCACTTTTCGGGATCATGCTTCGCGCTAACTCCCGCGGAACAGCGAGAACCCCCACGGCGTGAACTTGAGCGGCAGATGATAGTGCTGCGCCGCGTCCGCGATGGTGAAGCGGAACGGCACGGTGTCGAGGAACGGCGGCGTCGAGGTCGGTGCACCGACGGCTTTGAGATAATCCCCGAGATGAAACACGACCTCGTAGGTGCCGGCCGTCACGCCTTCGCCGCGCACGATCGCGTCATCCATCGCGCCGTTCGCGGCAAGCTTCGTACTCGCAAGCAGGCGCCGCACGCCCGCGAGCGAATAGATGTCGACCCGCATGCCCTGCGCCGGTCGCCCATGCGCCACGTCGACCGCATGCACCGAAATTCCCCCTGCCATCGCCGCCTCCCCATTCGCCTCGATGTTATCGCCGGGAGCATCGGACTCAAAGGACTATGCGGCTATCGCTTCTCATCGGCGCGCATCGATGAGACACTGCGGCCATGCTTCTGAACATCGTCAACGGCAATACGACGGCTGCGATGACCAAGACGATCGCGGCGGCAGCCGCGAAGGCCGCGCGGGCGGACACGACGATCCGTGCGGTCTCTTCGGCATTCGGGCCGGCTTCGATCGAAGGCGCCTATGATGACGCCTTCGCGGTGCCGGGTGTGCTCGAACGTATCCGCGAAGGCGAGGCGGAGGGCGCCGACGCGCATGTGATCGCTTGCTTCGACGACACCGGCCTGGATGCGGCGCGTGCACTCGCAGCGGCGCCGGTTGTCGGGATCGGGGAGGCCGGCTTTCATCTTGCGAGCCTGCTCGCGCATCGCTTCGCCGTGGTGACGACGCTCTCGCGCTCGGTTCCGGTCTTGGAAAACAACCTCCTGCGCTACGGGCTCGACCGCCGCTGCGCGGCTGTGCGCGCGACCGACGTTTCGGTGCTGGAGCTCGACAATCCGGCCTCGAACGCGCGCGCGCGGATCGCCGGCGAGATAGCCCGCGCGCTGGAAGACGATCGCGCCGAGGCGATCGTGCTCGGCTGCGCCGGCATGGCGGATTTGGCGTCATCGCTTTCGTCTGAATTCGGCGTGCCGGTGATCGATGGTGTCGCGGCGGCCGTCGTGCTCGCCGAAGGGCTCGCGGCGATCGGGCTGAAGACGAGCAAACGCGGGGGTTATGCCCGGCCCATCGCGAAGGATTACTCCGGCCTGTTCGCGCCCTTCTCTCCGAGAGCGTGATCCCAAAAAGTGGGAACCGGTTTTTGGATAAGATCATGCTCAAAAGAGAGCTGACGCCTCACTGTCTCGGCCGCCGCAGGTCGAGCGTGGTCGGGTATTCGGCCGCAGCCTCTTCCGCCGGCACGTCCACGAGGCCCGGCGTGTGGCCGAAATCCTGGAAACGTGCGAGGCGGCGCGCCTCGGCCTCGCCGGCATTTACCGGATAGGAACTGGCGTGCATGCCGCCGGGGTTCTGCGTGTGATAGACGCAGCCGCCGAGCGAGCAGCGGCTCCAGGTGTCGATGATGTCGAAGGTCAGCGGTGCGTTGACCGGCAAGTTCGGATGCAGCGAAACCGGCAGCATCCAGGCCTTGAAACGCACACCGGCGACGAATTCACCCGAGCGGCCGGTCGAGGTCAGCGGCACGCGGCGCCCGTTGCAGGCGATCATGTGGCGCGCCGGATTGAACCCTTCGGCCTTGACTTGTAGCCGCTCCACGGATGAGTCCGCCGGGCGCGAGGTTGCACCGCTCACGGTCTCTTCGCCGAGCACGTACCACGGCTCCAGCGCGTGACGCAGTTCGAGCCTGATGCCGCCATGCTCGACGGCGCCATGGAACGGAAACCGGAACTCGCGCTGCGCCGTGAACCAGATCGGATCGAAGCGATAGCCGGCGCGATCGAGATCGGACAGCACGCCGAGGAAATCGTCCCACACGAAATGCGGCAGCATGAAGCGGTCATGCAGCGCCGTGCCCCAGCGCACGAACGATCCCTCCTGCGGTTCGCGCCAGAACCAGGCGAGCAGCGCGCGCACGAGCAATTGCTGCGCGAGGTTCATGCGCGCGTCCGGTGCCATCTCGAACGCGCGGAATTCGACCAGCCCGAGCCGGCCGGCCGGGCCGTCGGGCGAGAACATCTTGTCGACGCAGATTTCCGCCCGATGCGTGTTGCCGGTCATGTCGACGAGGAGATTGCGGAACAGCCGGTCGATCAGCCACGGGCGCGGCGCGCCTTCGCCCGCCTTGGGGACTTGCGTCAGCGCGATCTCCAGTTCGTAGAGCTGCTCGTGGCGCGCCTCGTCGACACGCGGGGATTGGCTGGTCGGCCCGATGAACAGGCCGGAGAACAGGTAGGAGAGCGACGGGTGGCGCTGCCAGCACAGCACGGCGCTTTTGAGGAGATCGGGCCGGCGCAGGAACGGGCTTTCGGCCGGCGTTGCGCCGCCGACCACGATGTGGCTGCCGCCGCCGGTGCCGGTCTCGCGGCCGTCGCGCATGTATTTCTCAGCCCCTAGCCGGACGAGCCGCGCGTCTTCGTACACGCCTTGCGAGATGTCGACGGCCTGACGCCAGCTGCGCGCCGCATGCAGGTTGACCTCGACCACGCCGGGGTCCGGCGTCACCTTGATGAAATCCAGGCGTGGATCGTCCGGCGGCGCGTAGCCCTCGATGTGCACCGGCATGGCGAGAAGCGCCGCGGCCTTCTCGACCGCGCCGAGCACCTCGACATAGTCCTCGAGCTCACCGACATAGGGCATGAATACGTTGAGCCTTCCGGCGCGCGGCTCGACCACCAGCGCGGTGCGCACGATCGCCTCTTCGGCAGGCTGCGGCACCGCGGCGGCATCGGGATCGGGGAGAGCCGGCGCCTCAGCCATCGGATCGACCTGCGAAACGATCGGGTAGTCCTGCGGCTCGACATTCGGCAGCGAAGCGAGCGGCAGCCGCGATCCCGCCGGCAGATCGCTGGGCAGCAGGAACAGTGTCTCGCGCCGGATATCCCAGGCTTCGCTGGCCCAGCGCGTATCGAGACGGCGCAGCGGCAGCACGTAGCCGACCGGTGCCCCAAGACCGCGCTCGAACGTCCGCACCATACGCGCCCGCGCCGCCGGATCGAACAGCTTCGGGTCGTGCGGATCGACGTTCACCGGAAGCTTCGCCTCATCCAGCATCCAGAGCGTCGGGTTCTCGTGAGCCGGCTGCACGCGCTCTGCGATGACGCCGAGCCCCGTGGCGATTGCTTCCGCGAGGCGCCGCGCGTCATCCGCGCTCGGCGCAGCGGCGGCGGCTTCGCGCGCGATCAGCTTTTCGTCGCGCCAGAGCGGCTTGCCGTCGCGGCGCCAATAGAGCGCGAAGGCCCAGCGCGGCATCGGCTCGCCCGGATACCATTTGCCGAGCCCGTAATGGAGAAGCCCCTGCGGCGCGAAGCGCGCGCGCAGCCGCCGTGTCAATTCGTCGGCGCGCACGCGCTTGTCCGCGCCCAGCGCCGCGGTCGTCCATTCGGCCGACTGATAGTCGTCGATCGACACGAAGGTCGGCTCGCCGCCCATGGTGAGCCGCACGTCACCGGCCGCAAGATCCGCATCGACCTGCTCGCCGAGCTTATCGAGCTGGCCCCAAGCTTCCTCGGAAAATGGGCGCGTGACGCGCGGCGTCTCGGCGACGCGCGTCACGCTCATCTCGAACGAGAACGTCGTGTCGGCCGGCTCCGTCGTGCCGGTGATCGGCGCTGCGGACCGGAAGTGCGGCGTCGCGGCGAGCGGGATGTGGCCCTCGCCGGTGAAGAGGCCCGAGGTCGCGTCGAGCCCGATCCAGCCTGCGCCCGGTACGTACACTTCGGCCCAGGCGTGCAGATCGGCAACGTCCTCTTTCGGCGCGATACCGTCGAGCGGCGCAACATCGGGCTTGAGCTGGATCAGGTAGCCCGACACGAAGCGTGCAGCCATTCCGAGATGGCGCAGCGCCTGCACTAGTAGCCACGCGCTGTCGCGGCACGAACCGCAGCCGAGTTCGAGCGTCTCGTCCGGCGTGCGCGTGCCGGTCTCCAGGCGCACCGTGTAGTCCACCACGCTGCGTACGCGCGCATTGAGGTCGACGAGGAACTGCACAGTGGTCGTCGGCGAACGCGGCAGGGCGGCGAGGAACGCCTTGAGCCCCGCGCCCGCGGGTTCCGTCTCCAGATAGGCGGCGAGCTCGTGCGCGAGATCGGCGGGCAGCGCGAACGGGTAGGTGGTCGCATAAGGCTCGACGAAGAAGTCGAACGGATTGATCGCGGCGAGCTCGGCGTGAAGATCGACCGTGACCGAGAATTCGCGCGTGCGCTCTGGAAACGTGTAGCGCGCGACCCAGTTGCCGTGCGGATCGTGCTGCCAGTTCACGTGGTGGTCGGCCGGCACCACCTTCTGCGAATAGCTCGGCGTGCGCATGCGCGCATGCGGCGCCGGCCGCAACCGCACCAGTTGCGGCCCGAGCGCGACCGGGCGGTCGTAGCTATAGCGCGTCACATGATGGAGGCTGACGAGCACCGACATGGGCATGGATTAGCAGAAAGCGCGCCGCCAAGATTGCCCAATTGCCATGCAGTGCCTCGCCGGGGGGTCGGCGAGGGCGCTGGCGCTACTCCAATGGCTCCAGGGTCAGGACTTCGAGATTGCGTTCGGGAAAATAGTCGGCCTGCCGCAGCTCGAACTGAGTGGCCGAGATCTTCTTGAACTTGCCGCAGGCGCTGATGAGGTTGCCTGGCTTGTCCTTGTCGATCACGAGGCGAAAATCCTTGATCGGCCCGGCCCAGTGCGCCCCTGTCGTGAGGATGTATTCGATGCGCTTCTCCGAGAGCGTCGTGGCCGCCGGCTTGCGCTGTTTCAGCGTCTTGCTTTGGCGCTGGGCCGCCGTGATGAACTCTGCATCCATGCAATAGCGCTTACGATAATCGTCCATCGCGGCACGGTCGGGGGCGCTCTCGCCGACCATCGTTCCGACCGACGCGCCCACGGACGGCTGATACTGATGCTCGACCACCATCTCCTTCTTGGCCGGAAAGACCTGGTTCCAATAATACGTGGTGCGCAACGTCCAGTTCGGATACACATATTTCTTCATTCCCTGGCCGATGTCTTCCTCCTGGCTGCGCAACACGCCAAGGCCGACGAGCTCGGCTTGCCGCTCCGCCGGTAGGCCCTGCACTGCCTTGGTGGTGGCCTCGAGGAATGGCGCGAGCGGGACACCGAGGCTCTTGAGCAAGTCGGTGCGGTCAATCCCGAGCGCGATCGCACGCTGCTCGACCTGGATGTTCACCGGCTTGCCGTCGACCTGCGTCTTGAACGCCATGAAGTTCACCGGATCGTCGACCGGGATCGCGCGATTGTCGTCATCGGACGGCGCCGTCACGTCCGGCATCGGGAACGCGACGAGCGTCGTGATGTCCTGGTCGGACGTGTTGAAGAAGCGATAGTGCACGCGGATTTCCTTGGTCGACACGTAGAGGTCTTCCGAGCGCATCTCGATGTCGTCGCTGCGGCCGAGCACGATGCCGCCGGCCGAAAGATTTCCGATCGAGTCGTTTGCCAGTGCGGTACCGGCGCAGGCGAGGAGGACGCACACGGCAAGGCAGGCTCTCGAGGCGATCACAGGCTCACTCCTGGCAGGATCGTGGCGACGCATAGATGCAGGTCTGTGGCACGGAGTCCATGAAATGCGGCGCGGTGGTAAAAAGAGCCGCACCGCAGGGACCAAAAAAATTTGATAGATTGTTCGCGTCCGGCAGGGCATGCGTGCCGACGGACCGAGACAATGCGGGGGGAAACGATGAATGCTCGCCTCGACGCGATGGCGCAACACATGTGGGATGCGCGCCGCGCCCGCCAGAAGTATCTCAACATCCCCGACGACCTGAAGCCCGCTTCGATCGCCGAGGCCTATCTCGCGCAGGAGGCCTATTACCGCCTCGCCGAGCCGGTCTATGGGCCGGTCGCCGGCGTCAAGGTCGCGACCACCACCAAGGTCATGCAGCAGTTGATGGGCATCACGCATCCATGCGGCGGCGCGATCTTCCAGCGTACGATCCACGCTTCGCCGGCGCGCATCGCCAAGGCGGATTTCGTCAACCTTCGCATCGAAAGCGAGGTCGCGTTGAAGCTCGGCAAGGATATGGCCATGTCCGGGACGCCTTGGACGGCCGAGACGGTCGCGCCGTTCGTCGCGGGCGCGATGCCGGCCTACGAGCTGATCGAGGACCGCAACGCGGTCTACACCGAGACCAACGCGGTTTCCATGATCGTGGAGAATTGCTGGAACGGCGGCGTCGTGATCGGCACGCCGAAGCCGGTCACGCACAAGGACGTCGTGGGTATCGCGGGACGTCAGACGCTCAACGGAAAGCCGATCGGGGAAGGAAAATCCGAGGACCCGTTCGCGACGCTCGCCTGGCTCGCGAACCTGCTCGCCGAGCGCGGCCGCGAGCTCAAAGCCGGCATGGTGGTGATCACCGGAAGCCTGATCCCGACATTCTCGATTCAAGCCGGCGACCATGCGGTGTTCACGGTCGATGGGCTCGGCGAAGCCGTGATGGATATCGTCTGATCTGCGATTTGCGGGACATCAATCGGGGAAGAACGTCATGAAGCTGACCCCGCGTCTTTCGTGTCTCGTTGCATGTCTCGCGGTCTGCGCGGCGTTCGCCGCGCCGGCCACGGCCGCGGAATCGAATGAATTCCGCGTCGCGCGCCAGCCGGGCCTCGTCTATCTCCAGGCCGTCATCATGGAGGAGAGAAAGCTCATCGAGAAGCACGCGGCTGCGCTCGGCTTGAAGGACGTCAAGGTGAACTGGTCGATCATCACGTCGGGCGGCGTGATGACCGAGGCGATCCTGTCCGACTCGATCGACGTCGCCATCACGGGCGTCTCCAATATGCTGCTCGCCTGGGGCAAGACCAACGGCAGCATCAAGATGATCACCGGCATGGCGGGCACGCCGTACTACATGCTGACCCGCAACCCGGCGGTGAGATCGATCAAGGATTTCGGACCCGACGACCGCATCGCCGTGCCGACCATTCGCGTGTCGATGCAGGCGATGATCATGGGCATGGCGCTCGAGCAAGCATGGGGTCCGGGCCAGCACGGGAAGCTCGACAGCAACCAGGTGCAGCTCGGCCATCCGGAAGCACTGCAGGCGCTGCTCAGCTCGCAGCACGAGGTCAACAGCCATTTCTCGATCCCGCCGTTCCAGGAGATCGAAATGAAGTCGTCGCTGGTACACATCGTGTTCGTATCCACCGACGTGCTCGGTGGGCCCGCGACGGTCAGCAATTGCTGGGCCAAGAAGAGCGTCGTCGACGCCAATCCGATCAAGGTCAAGGCCTTCATTGCGGCGGTCGACGAGGCGAGCGAACTCGTGGCGAACGATCCGAAGACCGCGGCCGAGATCTATCTTGCCGTCACCAAGGAGAAGATCTCAGTCGACGAACTGGTTGCCGTGATCAAGCAGCCGGGCGCGATCTTCTCGGCAACGCCGCAGCGAAGCATGCTGTGGGCCGACTACATGGCGCGCATCGGACTGATCAAACAGAAGCCTGCGAGCTGGAAGGACTACACGTTCCCGAACATCTACGACCGCAACGGAAGCTGAAGAAAGGCAATCCATGGCCCTCGTCGAGAATGTCACCAAGCGCAAGCTGAAAGCGAACGAACTGGCGCTCGGTTTCGGCGTGCATCATCTGCGCACCAGCGCGACCGCGACGCTCGCGGCCGCCGCCGATCACGACTGGCTCTTCATCGACATGGAACACGGCGCGTTCTCGGTGCATGAGGCGACGCAGCTCTGTCTCGCCGCGCTGCCGACTGGCGTGACCCCGATCGTGCGCTGCTGCGCCGATGCGCTCGACGAAGGCACGCGCGCGCTCGACAACGGCGCGCTCGGCGTCGTCGTCCCGCATGTCGACACGGCCGAGCGGGCAAAGCAGCTCGTGAAGGCGTTCCGCTATCCGCCGATCGGGACGCGCAGTTGGGGCGGCCCGCCGGCCGCCTATGGCTTTCAGCCGCCCGGCAACGACGAGGCGCAGGCCGCGCTGAACGATGCCGTGCTGGTGGTGGCGATGATCGAGAGTCCCGAGGCGGTGCACAACGCGAACGCCATTGCGGCGGTCGAGGGCATCGATGCGCTCTTGATCGGAACCTCGGACCTGACCGCCGAGATGGGGATCTCCGGCCAGATCGGTCATCCGCGCGTGGTCGAAGCCTATGAGGCGGTCGCCGCGGCCTGCCGGGCCAACGGCAAGGCGCTCGGCATGGGTGGCGTGTACGACAAGGAAAACGCGAGCCGCTACATCAAGCTCGGTGCAAGGTTCGTGCTGTCAGGATCGGATCACAACTATCTCCTGGCAGGCGCGAGGGCCCGCTCGGAGACGTTGCGGCAGGTGCTTTGAGGTTTCGCGGCGACAAGTCGTTGAACGCGTCTCAACACGGAAGTAGCCGGCGTATTCTCACTCCTGCCCAAGGCTCACAGGGCATTGCAACGTACTTCGCTAATCGCGTTTCAGCGTCTCCGGTCCAGTTTTCTTTTTTACCTTCTTTTTCTTTGCGCTCTTTGCGGGCGGTCCCTCGACGACCGCTTCTTCCTTTTGGCGTTCTTCGTTGCGTGCGAACTGCGCTTCACGCATCGCCCGCAACTGGTCGATTCGTGGCGTCGGATTTTTGCTCATCAATGTCTCCTTGCTGTGACCCAGCGTACCGCTCTATGGCAGATCGCGCAGCGACAGTTTCCGGGCGCGAAACCCAACGAGACCAGCGACTGTAGGCGATCGACTTCGCCATGGTTTCGCGCGACGTTCACGGTGCCAAATCGGTGCCAACGATTTTGAGAGGATGAGCTAAGTCGTTGATCTCACTGGTGCTGCCGGTCAGGATTGAACTGACGACCTCTTCATTACCAATGAAGTGCTCTACCACTGAGCTACGGCAGCTTTGGTCCGGCCGAAATGGAAGGAAAGCGCCGGAAACGCGCGCGTTCTTGCCACAAGGGGACCGGACCCGCAAGCAGGTTACGGCGGCGCGAAGCGCTTGAGGTGCTGCTGGCATTCAGCGCCGGCGTTCTGTCGGGCTGCGGCCTTGACCAGCACCTTCTTGATCCGCTCGGCCGGAAAATCCTGCTGAACAAGCGCGAGCCCGCGGTCGAACACCTCGCAATAGCGCGCGATCATGTCATCCTGGAACGTGAAGAAGCTTGTTCCCTCGAGCACGACCGGCTTACCCTCCGAACCCGGCACCTTCGAGACATAGCTGAAGCGGTAGCGCGCATAGCCGATGCGGCCGTCGCTTAACGGATCGAGGAAGTCCCAGCGGTAGTCCGTGCCGGTCTCGTGGAAATGCCCGAGCATCGCGGCGATCGCCTCGCGCCCGGAATATTCTCCGTAGAAGCCGTCGTCGTAGATGCCGTCCGCGGTGAACAGGGAGGCCAAGCCCGCGCCGTCATTGTGATGGACGGCCTTTGCGAAGCGATCGAGCAAGGTCGCGAAATCAACCATGAAACGCCTCTTCGCCCGGTTCCGGCGTGCGTTCGCGCGCCATTCGGCGTAATCTAGCGCGCATGACGGAGAGAACGAAGCCTTTGCCGTCAGGCGAGAGGGCCGGGCGCGAGGCGCGCCTGCAGGCCGCCTTGCGGGAGAACCTCAAGCGGCGTAAGGCGCAGGCGCGAGCGCGGCAAGACGCGCGTGACGAGCCGGGCGTGCCCCACGATTCCGCCGGAATCCTCGGGGACAAGAAGAGTTAGGCCGGCGCTCTCGCCGGTGGGCACGGGGAGTTTCATGGACCGCATCCGCATCGTCGGCGGCAAGCCGCTTCACGGCTCGATCCCGATTTCCGGCGCCAAGAACGCCACTCTGCCGCTGATGATCGCGAGCCTGCTCACCCGGGACACGCTCATCCTCGACAACGTGCCGCGGCTCGCCGACGTGCTGCTGCTCCAGCGAATCTTGAGCAACCATGGCGTCGACATCACCATCAAGGGCAAGCGCCCGGGTGACGTCGAGCACAGCAACCAGACCATGCACATCTCGGCCGCCGATATCGTCGACACGACCGCGCCCTATGAGCTCGTCTCCAAGATGCGCGGCAGCTTCTGGGTGCTCGCCCCGCTGGTCGCCCGCATGGGACGCGCCAAGGTCTCGATGCCGGGCGGCTGCGCCATCGGCACGCGGCCGGTCGATCTGCTCATCATGGCGATGGAGCGGCTCGGCGCGAAGATCGAGATCGACGGCGGCTATGTGATCGCGAATGCCGACAACGGCCTTGAAGGCGGTGAGATCGAGTTTCCGAAAGTGACGGTCGGCGGCACGCATGTGGCGCTGATGGGCGCCTGCCTCGCCTCTGGCACGAGCGTGATCGAGAACGCCGCGCGCGAGCCCGAGATCGTCGACGTCGCGGATTGCCTCATCAAGATGGGCGCCAGGATATCGGGTGCCGGCACCTCGCGCATCGTGGTCGAGGGCGTGGCGAAGCTCTCCGGCACGCGCCACAGCGTACTCCCCGATCGCATCGAGACCGGCACTTACGCGATGGCGGTCGCGATGACCGGCGGCGACGTGCTGCTCGAAGGCGCACGGCCCGAGCTGTTGCAGAACGCGCTCGACGTGCTCAGCCAAGCGGGAGCCGAGATATCCGCCACCAATGCCGGCATCCGTATTGCGCGCAATGACGCAGGTATCCGCCCGGTCGACGTGACGACCGCGCCGTTTCCCGGCTTCCCGACCGATCTGCAGGCGCAACTCATGGCACTGATGACGCGCGCGCGCGGCACCTCGCGCATCACCGAGACGATCTTCGAGAACCGCTTCATGCACGTGCAGGAGCTTGCACGCCTCGGCGCGCACATCCATCTCGACGGGCAGAACGCCACCATCGAGGGCGTCGACAGGCTCACGGGCGCCCCGGTGATGGCGACCGACCTGCGCGCCTCGGTCTCGCTCGTGATCGCGGCGCTCGCCGCCGAAGGCGAGACCATGGTCAACCGCGTCTATCACCTCGATCGCGGCTTCGAGCGGCTGGAAGACAAGCTCAGCCGCTGCGGCGCGACGGTGGAGCGGATCAGCGGCTAGGTGCGCGGATTGCCCGAAGAGAAGACGCCCCGTCTTGCGTCTTCTTGCCGGCGTCCTTAACTAGCGGGCAACGTGTCGCGACGGAAGAAGCGCTGACCATGCAACCGCTCAAGCTGATCGCCCTCGACAAGGACGATATCGAAGTCGTCTCGACGCATCTGCAGGATGCCGTCGTTAAGGTCGCCGATATTTTGTGGTGGCCGGCCGAGAAGCGGCTCGTTCTTGCGCTCAATCGCTTCGACTGGGAGGCGTGCGGCGGGCTCGAGCCTTGCTACCAGCGCCGCCGCGCTGCTTTGCGCTTCGAACGCGTGCTCTCGTTCCGCGGCCGCAACGTGAATCCCGCCGCGAGCGACGCGGTGCTCAACCTGCTCGCCATCGAATACGCCGAGACCGACCCGCCGGCCGGCACCGTCACGCTGATCTTCTCGGGCGGAGCGGCGCTGCGTCTTGAGGTCGAGTGCCTCGAATGCGAGCTTGCCGATCTCGGGCCGACCTGGACCGCTACCGCCCGTCCGGCCCACGCGGTCGATCAGGCCTGACGGGGTTGACGGGAATTTGCCTGCAAGCCATTGAGCGGTGACATCCCTCCCCTGAAAGGGGAGGGTGGCGAGCAACGCGCGCCGCGTAGGGTTATCCTGCCGGCAAGCTTCCCCACCCGGCCGCTCGCGATGCTCGCGGCCACCCTCCCCCGAGTGGGGGAGGGATGCAGAGCGCATTTCAATGCCGATCCGCCTCGACGCCCGCGCCCCGGACTTCGCCGCGCGGTTCCGCGCCTTTCTCGATGCCAAGCGCGAAAACGCGGCCGACGTCGAGCAGGCGGTCCGCGCGATCATCGCCGATGTCGCGGCGCGCGGCGACCATGCCCTGGTCGAACTGACCAACAAGTTTGATCGTGTTTCGATCGATGCGGCGGACCTGCGCATTGCGCGCGAGGAGATCGACGCTGCCGGCGCTGCTTGCGAACCCGCCGCGCTCGCCGCGCTCACGCTCGCGCGCGACCGCATCGAGACCTATCACCGCCGCCAGGTGCCGAAGGACGAGCGCTTCACCGATGCACTCGGCGTCGAGCTCGGGCACCGCTGGACCGCGATCGAAGCGGTCGGGCTCTATGTGCCGGGCGGCACCGCCGCCTATCCGTCGTCGGTGCTGATGAATGCCGTGCCCGCCAAGGTCGCCGGTGTCCCTCGCGTCGTGATGGTGGTGCCGGCGCCCGACGGCAGGCTCAATCCGCTGGTGCTCGCCGCCGCGAAACTGGCAGGCGTCGACGAGATTTATCGCGTCGGCGGTGCGCAGGCGGTCGCGGCGCTCGCCTATGGGACGCAGACGGTCGCACCGGTGGCCAAGATCGTCGGCCCCGGTAACGCCTATGTGGCGGCCGCCAAACGCCTGGTGTTTGGCCGTGTCGGGATCGACATGATCGCCGGGCCGTCCGAGGTGCTGATCATCGCCGACCGCGACGCTAATCCCGACTGGATCGCCGCCGACCTGCTGGCACAAGCCGAGCACGACACGGCCGCTCAGGCGATCCTGATCACCGATGACGCGCCGCTTGCCGATGCTGTCGTGCAGGCGGTGGAAAGCCAGTTGAAGACGCTGCCGCGCGCTTCGGTCGCCGGCGCGTCGTGGCGTGATTTCGGCGCCATCATCCTGGTCCAGGAGCTTGACGCCGCGGTAGCGCTCACCGACGCCATCGCGCCCGAGCATCTGGAGATCGAAACCCGCGATCCAGAGAGTCTCGCGGCCAAGATCCGCAATGCCGGCGCGATCTTCCTCGGCGCCCACACGCCCGAGGCGATCGGCGATTACGTGGCGGGCTCCAATCACGTCCTGCCGACCGCGCGCTCGGCGCGCTTCTCGTCCGGGCTTGGCGTGCTCGACTTCATGAAGCGCACCTCGATCCTGAAGCTCGACGCCGATGCGTTGCGCGCGCTCGGGCCCGCCGCGATCGCATTGGGCGAGGCGGAGGGTCTCGGCGCCCACGCCCGCTCGGTGTCGATACGGCTGAACCGGCGATGACGAGCGAGCGGGCCGCAGGCGGCGATCCCAAGCGGCGTCTCGTCAAGGTCACGCTCGATGAAGGCTCGATCGGACGCTCCAGCTCGGACATCGAGCATGAACGCGCGGTCGCGATCTACGATCTGATCGAGGACAATTCGTTCGCGCCCGCCGGCCACGATGGCGGCCCGTACGCGCTGCACCTGTCGATCACCGAGAACCGTCTCGTGTTCGACATCAGGCTCGGCGACGGCACGCCGGTCATGGCGCATCTGCTCTCGCTCACGCCGTTCCGGCGCATCGTGAAGGACTATTTCCTGCTCTGCGACAGCTATTACAAGGCGATCCGCAACGCGACGCCGAACCAGATCGAGGCGATCGACATGGGCCGCCGCGGCCTGCACAACGAGGGTTCCGAGCTGTTGCGCGAGCGGCTGAACGAAAAGATCGACGTCGACTTCGACACCGCGCGCCGCCTCTTCACCCTGATCTGCGTGCTGTATTGGAAAGGCTAGAGCATGATCCCGAAAAGTGGCCACCGGTTTTCGGACAAGATCATGCTCAAACAAAAGGGATAGATCATGATCGCGTTTCTGCTCAACGCGATCATGATCTAGCGTATGCGTACCGCAAGGCCTCAGGCGGTACTGTTCGCGTGCGGGATGAACTCGGTGCGCTCGCCGATGGCGGCGGCGTTATTCCGGCATTTCTTCGGCCGCACGTACGTGGGCTCGGCCGGCTCGCGCAAGGGCGAGCTCGATCCGTTCGCGGTCGCCGTGATGGATGAGATCGGCCTCGATATCGGAAAGCACAAGCCGATGACGTTCGAGGAACTCGACGAGTGGGAAGGCTTGAACTTCGACCTCATCGTGACGCTTTCGCCCGAAGCGCACCACCGCGCGCTCGAACTCACCCGCACGCTTGGTGCCGACGTCGAATATTGGCCGACGCCCGATCCTGCCGCGACCGAGGGCACCCGCGAGCAGCGCCTCGACGCCTATCGCGACGTGCGCGATGGGCTGGCGCGGAGGATCAGGCAGCGCTTCGCCGGACAGGCGGGCGGCAACGAATGAGAACGCTCAGCGCGGAGACCCGCCGCAGACCCAGCGGCTGTGCGCCCAGCCCTCCGAGCCGTCGAGCTTGCGGACATTGAGCCATGGGCCGCGCGAACCGACCACGCGGAGAACCGTGTTCTCGCCCATTCGTTCGATCTCGTCATACGAACCGCCCGGCCCCGTCCGCAACGACAGGAAATTGTCGCCATAAGGGTTGAGGTTGCAGACGTAATTGGCGTGCGCCGTCTGCGGCGACATGGCGAGCCCGACGACGATCACGATGGCGGTAAGCGGCTTGGACATGACGATTGATCCTCCCCCAAAAGTTGGCGCACCATACGCGAGATCGCGTCGCGCCATGGGAGAATGTCGCGGCCGTCGCCGGGACGATGGTTGTGAAGTTTTGCCGATTCCGCTAGGTTTCTGGCCCGTTCAAGGAAGGTGACGGTGGCGAGGCCCACCGCATCCGCGTGCTCGCCAGCGACAAGGTGCTGGTCGAGATGACGCCCTACGATCTCACCAAGGGTCGGATCACCTATCGCTTCAAATAAGTCCCGCAATATGGAAAGTCTTTCGGCCGTCATCGCCGGTGCACGTTTGGATTAGAGTCTCATGATCGGCCGACCCAAGCTCGTCCTCGCCTCCGGCTCGCCGCGCCGGCTCGGCCTGCTCAATCAAGCCGGCATCGAGCCGGAAGAGTTGCGCCCGACGGAAGTCGACGAGATTCCCGTGAAGGGCGAGCTGCCGCGCGCGCTTGCCAATCGATTGGCGCGCGCCAAGGCCGAGGCCGCGCTTGCGACGGTACGTCTCGATGAGGAGTTGCGCGGCGCCTACGTACTCGCCGCCGACACCGTGGTCGCGGTCGGCCGCCGCGTCATGCCGAAGGCCGAGATGTTGGAAGAGGCCGCGCAGTGCCTGCGCTTGCTCTCGGGCCGCAATCACCGCGTCTATACCGGCATCTGCCTGGTGACGCCGAAGGAAACCTTCCGTCAGCGCCTGATCGAGACGCGCGTGCGGTTCAAGCGCCTGTCGACCGAGGATCTTGAAGCCTATCTCGCCTCGGGCGAATGGCGCGGCAAGGCCGGCGGCTATGCGATCCAGGGCCTGGCCGGAAGCTTCGTGGTGAAGCTCGTCGGCTCCTACACCAACGTGGTCGGCCTGCCGCTCTACGAGACGCTGTCGCTCTTGTCCGGTGAAGGCTATCCGGTGCATTTCGGCTGGCTCAACGCGGTGTAGGCCGTCATCCTGAGCGACCGTC
>PLJS01000104.1 GCA_003140315.1 Hyphomicrobiales bacterium | reverse complement strand
TTTTTCTGACACAGTAGGATTAGCGCGTCGTTCTAAAAGTCTTTGCGTCTCAATAACGCGCAGTTATGCCGTTTCGGGCCGCGTGTCTCTGCCTTCAAAATTCCGTTTCCCGGTGCGCGTGGCCGTGCCAACTCGAGACGGGTTCGAGTCACACCAGCTAGGCATGTCGTAGAGACCCGTTCGATGCGACTGCGTGCCTGGCACGCAGTTCGAGTCCTCTCGTGACCACCACGCATTCTGGCGTCAGCAGAGATTTCCTGAAGGCCGGCGGAATGCGCCGATTTGGCGGGATCGCGCGTGGCGTGACCGTCTCCCGAAGTCGTCGCGCACATTTCGGTCGCTCCTTCTGGCCGTTGGTCTCTACCGCTCCAATCGCGGTCGATTGCCAGTCCTATTTGGATAATTTCCGTGCTCAATTGCTGATGCTGATAGCGGAAAACGGTGCATACCGCGGCGTTTCGTGTGTCCGCCGCGAACACGCTTGGTCATGCGCTCATGGCCCCGGACGTCGCCGCCACGGTCGTGAAGGAGTTCCCCCGGTCCATAGCGCGAAGCCGCGACTGGTCAACTCCTGTTCGTCAAGTGACAGGTAATGAAGCGGAACCGGCTCGCAAGCATCGTAAATTTGACGGCGAGTTACGCGACCTCGTCCACACCAAAGACAACTGAGCCTCTCACGGTTTCGGATTCGATCCCACAACGCCCCTGACCCCGGCGATTCGCGGAATGACACATTATGGAATGCAGCGAGTCACATCGGCTTCCGGTGTTCATCAAGAGCGGACGTCTGGCCGCGGTCTCTCAACATTGCAGAAATACCAAAAGGCGCCATGGACCATAGCGCGGCCAATCCTGAAAACGCGATCAGCGGTTTGTGAGGTCCAAGCGTCGAATGTCGGCACGGATAGCGCGGCCCGCAGGTCCGCGCTTATTTTCGTTGCGAAGATCTTGATCTTGTCAGGCTGCCGTCGGTCGCGGGAATTAGCCATGTCGTTTAGATTGATGAAGCCAATATGCACCTTTCCCAATTGGCTGCGGAATGCATGAATAGCGCCCTATTGTACTCTGTGAGGCAAGCAATGACCTCTAGTTCTCCGATCGGAGCCGGCGTTTCACGGCGCAGCTTGGTGAAACTCGGCGCTGGGTTAGGCCTGTTGGCGGCAACTAGACGGAGCGAGGCGGCGGGCTCGGATGATATGGCGTTTGAAAGCCGCATCATGGTGCCCATGCGAGACGGCGTGAAGCTTGCAACGGACGTTTACCGACCCGCGCGCGAAGGAAAGGCTCTGGCAGGCCCGTTTCCGGTAATCTTGGAACGCACGCCTTACGGTCGCGACCACGTGAGCCGATCAGAGCGTACCGCCTCCAATCCCAAGCCAAAGAGTCGGGCCGATGTCGCGTTCTTCTTCGTCAGTCGGGGCTACATCGTGATCTACCAGGACTGCCGCGGTCGCTATGGTTCGGAGGGTGAGTTCGTCAAGTATCTCAGTGACGGGAATGACGGCTACGATTGCTGCGCTTGGATTACGGGTCAGCCTTGGTGCAACGGCAAAATCGGTACGATGGGTCTTTCCTACGCCGCACATACTCAGGGGGCGCTTGGCTGCACCAATCCGCCGGGCGTGGCAGCGATGTTTCTAGACAGCGGCGGGTTCTCCAATGCCTACCAGGGCGGCATTCGTCAGGGCGGCGCTTTCGAGCTGAAGCAGGTTACCTGGGGCTACAACAACGGCCTCGTTAGCCCGATCGTCCTAAAGGACCCGCTGCGGTTAGCCGACATGAAGGCGATCGGCCTTCGCGCATGGTTCTCTCGCATGCCGTGGAAGCGCGGCCATTCGCCGCTGACGCCCGTGCCGGAATATGAGGACTACGTCTACGATCAATGGGAGCACGGCAACTTCGACGGTTTTTGGAAGCAGATCGGCATCTACGCCGCCGGCTACTACGACCAGTTCACCGACGCGCCGATGGTGCACATGTCGTCCTGGTATGATCCCTATCCGCGCACGGCTACGGAAAACTACATCGGCCTGTCTCGACGCAAGAAAGGGCCGGTGCGGCTGATCCTCGGTCCTTGGACCCATGGTGACCGTTCGTTGACGTACGCCGGTGACGTAGATTTCGGCACCGCTGCGACGCTGGATGGCAGCCTGGCTCCCGACTACCTGACCATTCGGCTGCGATGGTTCGACGCGTGGCTCAAGGGAGAGAAGAACGGTGTGGCGGAAGAACCGCCAGTGCGGCTCTTCATCATGGGTGGCGGCAGCGGGACGAAGAACGCGGCCGGGCGGATGGACCACGGCGGCCGCTGGCGAGCCGAGAAGGACTGGCCGATCCCGGATGCGACTAACACGCCGTACTACCTACATGGCAACGGCGTGCTTGCGCCGGAGATGCCAGCAGCGGGCGCGGCACCCATGTCATTCGACTTCGACCCGCAACATCCCGTGCCGACCATTGGCGGCAGCGTAACCTCGGGCGAACCCGTGATGGCGGGCGGTGCATTCGATCAGACGGAAGGGCCGCGTTTCTTCGGCTCCCGCGAACCTTATATTCCGCTCGCCGTCAGGCCTGACGTACTGGTGTTCGAGACGACTGCGCTGACCGCGGATATCGAGGTAACTGGACCGATCATGGCGAAGATTTGGGTATCGTCCGATCGCCCGGACACGGATATCACCATCAAGCTCATCGATATCTACCCACCGTCGGCTGACTACCCTCAGGGTTTTGCCATGAATCTCACGGATGGCATTCTGCGCCTGCGCTATCGGAAATCGTGGGAGAGACCGGAGATGCTCGAACTGGGAATGCCCACTGAGGTGACGGTGACGGCATTCCCAATTGCAAACCTATTCAAGCAAGGACACCGCATCCGGCTTGACGTGTCATCGAGCAACTTTCCGCACTTCGATGTGAATCCCAATACCGGAGCGCCGGAGGGACAGGGACTAACGCGGCAGGTGGCGCGCAACACAGTATACCTGGACCGAGATCGACCTTCCCATGTCGTGTTGCCGATTATTCCTGCGCGAACGTAACGCGCGATCCAAGCGTTGGTCGAAGTCCCAGAACTTACAGGTGATTTCGGCAACAGGCGGAGACTCCATCTCGCAGAACAAGTTCAAATCCTAAGTCAACGTGACGCGGCAATACCGACTAAGGGCGGCCTTGCTTCCGAACCTCTAATGATGACGGCTCCATCCAGGGGCAGCTTTGGCGGCTTTCCGGCGCCGATCACTATCGTGGTGCGCCGCTGCCAAGCGGGCGCTGATCGCCAGTTCCGCGTACCGATGCCAACTCTCTGCCATTCGCATCCAAGTAGCCTTTGTGCCGGGGTCGCGGGTGGCTTTGGCCATACGTTCACATTCACTGGCGCGGTTCTGAAACACCTCGGACGTTTGCATTGAAAGCCTCCGGCCAGTGAGCGATTCTGTACAACTTCGAGACCGCCCGGAAGTTTCATTCTTGATGAACGACGATGCTTTGCCGACTTAAGAGGGCAGCGGCGATCAGCTTGCCGAAGCGGAGTCTACGCAGACAAACAAAAACGTAAAGCGCCGTTGAATTGCCCGATGCAACAACCCGCCCCGGCGCTCAATTCGGAATTTTGTTCGCACCTTCGAATGCAGCTAGCGATAAACCGGCAGGTCAGCCACCTCTTCCCCGATCGCCTCTAGCAGAACCTCGACCCAACCCTGCGAAACGCGCCGGGTGATGAAAACGATCCGACTGCGACGGTCATCGGATGGCCAGCGATCGAGCCAGGCGGGCGGATGAAAGACATGCTGGACTCCATGGATCACCGCCGGCCGATTGGGGCTTTCAAGAATGTTCACAATGCCCTTGAGCCGGAGGATATCGTCGCCGCAGTGCTCAGCGAGCGCTTCGAGAAAGAGCGTCAGCGCGATAGCCTGGATCGGTTCCTGGCGTACGATCGCATAGGCTTTGATGTCCGCATCGTGGCGAGCGCGCGCGTGTCCATGGGCCTCTTCTGCCAGCCACGCATTGACGTCGGTCGACTTGGTCTGGGGATCATAGAGGCCCGAACTAAAGACGAGCCGCGAATCGATCCGACCGTGATTGGCAGCGAGCACCGGTGCGCCGGCATTGAACTCTTCAAGACGGCGGAGCAGCACGGATTTGGCAAGTCCGGCCAGATCCAGCTTGGTCAGGACAATCCGGTCAGCGACGGCGACCTGCTTTTGTGAAATCCCCTCATGCTCAAGCGTTGCCGCGCCGTTGACAGCATCCACTGTCGTCACGACGCCGCCGAGCACGAGGCGGCCCGCAATAGTCGTGTCGGTCATCAGCGTTTGCAGGATCGGCGCTGGGTCAGCCAGTCCGCTCGTCTCGATGACGATGCGATCGAAGAGCGCGCAGCGGTCCTCGTCCCGCCGCCGCAACAGATCCGACAAGGTTTGCGCGAGGTCAGTCCGGATTTTGCAGCAGAGACAACCGGTCTGCAGTTCGATGAGGCTGTCCTCGCTCGCTTCGATGAGCTCGTGGTCTAACCCGATTTCGCCAAACTCGTTGATGATGACGGCGGTCCGCGCGAACTCCGGCTGGCCCAGCAGGTGGCGCAGCATGGTCGTCTTGCCGCTGCCAAGGAACCCGGTGAGAATCGAAACAGGAATCACGTCCGTGTTCATTGTGACGGAACCAGCGGAGCAACCGCGATCCGCACGCGGTTGGCCGCATAGCCGGGATCGAGTGCCTCCCTGACTTGGCGCAGAACGGCCACAAGCGAAACCGCCCCACGCTTGCGGCCATCGACCGTGACCATCCACCGGAACATCAGATGCGGCTGCGCCCGATCGATCCGGATGTCTTTGCGGATCCCGCCAATCACAAGCGCGCCGTCGCTTGCGCGCTCGACGCTGCCGGCCACGCGCCATGCAATGAGGCTTTGCGCCAGCAACTCACGCGCAAGATCGTTCGGCGCCCAGCTCAAAGCGGCGCACCGTTGAGGATCTCGGACGAGATCTTGCGCTTGAGATAGCGGCCGTCGTTCGGGCTTCCGAAGTACTGGCCGTTCTCCACCATCACCTTCCCGCGCAGAATCGTCACGACCGGCCACGCGAAGATGTCGTGACCTTCCCAGGGCGTGTAGTCGGTCTCGTGTAGATCGGTAGCGCGCACCTTGCCGCGCCGCGTAGGATCGAGGATAACGATATCGGCGTCGCTGCCGACCGCGATCGCGCCCTTCCGCGGATAGAGGCCCATGATCTTGGCCGCGTTGGTCGAAACCAGTTCGACGTAACGCAAGAGCGAATAGCCGCGGCGCGTGACCATCTCGGTGTACATGACGCCGACACGAGGCTCGACACCGGAGTTGCCGCCGGTGGTGTCGTCGATCCGGTTGCCGATGGTCTTGTCCTTGAGCGTGCAGCACAGCTCGTCGGTGGCGACGCAGTGGATCACGTCGTTGGCCGTGCCGTGCCACAGCTTCTTCTGATCCTCCTCCGACTTCAGCGACGGATAGGTGTGATAGATTTGGCCATTGGGCCGTTTGTAGTCTTCCGCCGAGTAGAGCAAATATTGATGCAGCGTCTCGCCGTAGATCGGCAGCCCCTTGCGGCGCGCCTCGGCGATGGCGTCGACACCCGTGCCGGCGGACACGTGCATCATGTAAAGCGCGGTGCCCGGCACGCTTTCGGCGAGCCGCAGAACGCGGCGGAAGCTCAAATCCTCCGAGAGCTGATTATGCACCTCGGCGAGGTTCTCGAAGCTCACCCGGTTTTCCTGGATGAGTTTCGCATACATGTGCATGACGATGTCGTTGTCTTCCGCATGGATGACGCCAAGCCCGCCCTCCTTCGCCAGAACCTGGAACGCCTCCCAGATGTCGCCGAAGTCGATCATGCGGCCAGTCCGCTTCGGCAGGATGTTGGTGGTGAATATCTTCAGCGTCGGATAGCCGGCCTGGATCGCCTCTGCGAGCTGCCCTGAGAATTCGGGCGGCGGCTCGGAATGCAGCATGATGTGATAGGCCCAGTCGCACGGGCTTTTCCCGACGAAGTCCTTGTCGCGCGTTTCGACGGCCTGGAGCGCCGTGGCACCGTCGCGCCAATAGGCAAAATCGATGAACGTCGTCGTGCCGCCGAACAGCGCCGCGCGCCCGACCTGCTCCGGCCCGGCTGTGACGAGTGGCGTGCCGTCGGGCTTGGTCCACACATGATGCAGGTGCACGTGCGGATCGATGCCACCCGGCATGATGATATGACGCGTTGCGTCGACCACGCGCTTGGCGGATTCGGCCGCCAGCGTGCCGGGCGCAGCGAGCGCAGCGATGGTCTCGCCGGCGACAGCAACATCACAGCCGACAACACCCTGCGGCGTCACCACGTCACCGCCTCGAATGATGAGATCGAACATCATGCCTCCTGCCACCGCGACGGTCGTTCCTGTCTAGCTGGCAAAGCTCTGATCCACACAGTCCTCATAAGCGTGCAAGCGGGAAATGAAGCCGCCCGACTTCAAGCTGTCTGCCAAGCGCGCGAATCCCTGCCGTGACACGTCAGGCGTGCGCGCCCAAAGTCCCGCATCCCGGTAGCGCTGAAGCGAGCCTGCCAGGAGTTCGCGAGCAACGTGCGGGTAGTAAGGGGCAACTGCATCCGCCAACTCGTCCGCGCTGTGTTCCGCGACCCAGGTCAGCGTGTGGCGGGTGGCGCGCACCATGGCGTCGAAGGCCGCGCGGTTGCGGCGGACACTGTCGCGGTTGGCGAGGAACGTCGTATAGACGGTCGGTCCGCGAGAGTTCGCCGCATAGAGAACCTCGCCTGCGCCGGTCCGCTGCGCCATCGACACGTAGGGCTCGAACATCTGCACCACGTCGAGCTCACCTTGGCGCAGCGCCTCCAGATTGTCCGCCATCGTCCGGCCGGCCACGCAATCGATCTGCGCCGGATCGACACCTTGCAGGCGCAGGTCGTGCTGGAGACAGAGCCAGGGCGTCGGCACCTCCGACACGGTGCCGACCTTCGGCCCCGGCAGGTCGGTGAGCCGAAACGCCGAACGATCACCCTTGCCGACCAGAAAGAACGGATCGCGCGACGCAACCTCGCAAAAGCAGACCAGCGGCGAACGCGGGTCGTCGTCGAGGACCTTCATCACGCGCATTGGGCCGCCCCATGAGATGTCGATCGACCCGTCAAGTAGACCCGCGGCTGCCACGGCCGGTGCCGGAGAATTGATCAACTCTACCTCGACGCCTTCGCTGCCGTAGAACCCGAGCGCTTGCGTGGCATAGAATGGCGCGTAGAACACCGCGCAAAAATTCTCCGAGAGCTTGACGTGCATGTACACTCCGGGCGTGACGACAATGAACGGCTCCGCGGTCAAGATTGGATCAGTTGGGGAGCCAGCAGATGAGAAGCTTGCCAAGCTTTTTGCTCATTGTCGCGGCCTTTGTCTTCGCTCAGGCCGACGCCACGTGCGCTGAGGCGAGCTACCCGAGCCGCCCGATCCAGCTGGTCGTCACCGTTCCGCCGGGCGGCGCGGCCGATATCGTTGCCCGGGTCATTGGGTCGAAGCTTTCGGACGCGTTGGGTCAACCGGTCACCATCGTCAATCGCGGCGGGGCCGGCGGCACGACCGCCGCGGCGCAGGTCGCCAAGTCGGATCCCGACGGCTACACGGCCCGATGTTGGGCTGCTTCGTTACCACCCCAACTTTCGATTGTTCGCCCCGTCAGTTTTCCAGCGCGGGGGCCGCGACGAAGTCGCTGAATTTTCCCGCCTGAATAAGCGGTGCAAGCACACGCGCCTTGTCGATGATCGATTGCAGATCGATGCGGGTGTCGATGAGGCGCGCGGTTCCGTCACGCGACGCTGTGATTAGGCGATCGCCTGAGGGGTCGAAGGCGACGAAATAAATGATCTCTGGGTCATGGACGATCTTGATTGCCAGAAGCCGGCCCGTACTGACGTCCCAGAAATACAATCGCGATTTTGTCGTCGACGTCACAACGACATTATCGCGCGGGTGAAAAGCCGCACTGAGGACCAGTTCATCGTCGGCGTGCTGCAGAATGTGTGAAGCCGCGCCATCAGACACGTTCCACAACCGGGCGGTATGGTCGTCCGAGACTGTAATCGCCTTGTCGCCGCGCGTGCTGAAGGTCGCCCAGTTCAATGGGCCGGTATGATGAGCGGTGGACTCCATGCGCCCCAGCACCTCCTTGCGCTCACCGGTCTTGGCGTCCCACAGGGTCGCCGTCCCATCTTCCGCGGCGGTGAGCACAAGATCGCCGGAGGGGCTGAAGACGGCCGACCACATCTCGTAGAATTTCTTCGGGTCGCGCGGCTTGTTATCGTCCTGTCGCAACACGTGAAGCGTCTTTTTCGTCGCAACGTCGAAGATGCGCGCGGTGCCGTCCCGCGAAGCCGTCACAACGCGTTCCCCGGCGGGATCGAACGCGGCGTAGACGATCCAATCCTCGTCGTGACCCTTGAGCTCGATCGGGTCCCCACCGGAAAGGTTCCAGACGCGCGCGGTGCCATCGGCGGCACCGGTGACCACGCGGGAGCAGCTCGCGTCGAAAGCTACGCTGAAAATCTCCCAATCGTGCTGGAGAGTCATGCCGACCGGCTTGAGGCTGTGTGCATCCCAGATACGCACTTCACCATCCAAGCTCGCGGTGGCCAGCAACCGCCCATCCGGGCAGAAGGCTACCCGGCGCACGGCGGATCGACCGACCTTGAGCTGCGATATCTCCTTCGGAGCAATATTCCAGAGGCGGATCGAGGGATCTTGGATCTCATGGATCTGCGCCGTGGTGACCAGCCATTTCCCCGAAGGATGGAACCCCGCACGCGACACGAAATGCGTGCCGTCGCGCAGCTTGATATCCTCATCCAGCGGCATTCCGGTCCGCGCATCCCAGATCCGAATCATATCGTCGAAGCCGACTGTGGCGATGCGATCTCCGCCGGGGGCATAGATTGCTTTCATCACGCGATCGTCATGCCGCATGACCTCACCGACCGGTTCGCCGCTCTCGGCGCTCCAAAGACGCGCCGTGTGGTCGCTCGAGGCCGACAGGATTCTACCTCCTGTCGAATCGAAAACCACCGAATTCACCGCCAACGCGTGGTCGATGCGTTTGACGAGGCGGGGCGATGATGGATCGGAGATATCCCACAACCAGATCTGGCGAGAGGATGCCGCAATGACGTGCCTTCCATCGCTGCTGACGTCTCCCTTCGAGAGCTTGGCACCCTCGCCGGCATGAAGCGTCAGGAACGCCGTGCCATCGGAATTCCACAGCCGCACGGTTGCGTCGTCGGCAAAAGTTGCGATCCAGTTCTTTCCAGGCTGGTAGATGACGAGGTTCACGGGCGCCATCAGATCCCGCACGAAACGCGGACCTCCGGTGCGGGCGTTCCAGGCGCGCAATTTTCCATCCTGGGAGGCAGCGAAGAGGGTTTCGCCGGTCGCATCGAAGGCGATCGAACGAATTTCCGACGTGGCGCCGGCGAGGGTCGCGATCAGCTCGCCAGATGTGGAGCGAAAGACACGAACGGCTCCGCTCCTGCTGGCAACGGCAATTGAGCTGCCCGCGGGATCGAACCGAGCGCAACACAGGCCGGCGCTATCTTTGTCGCCGAGCGTGGCGTGCGTCCGCGCCGCGATGTTCCAGAGCAGCGCGGAGCCGTCCGCTGATGCCGTCACCAGTTGCTCGCCGGACGGCGCGAAATCGAGCGTAGTCGGTTCCCGCTCGTGCCCGGCCAACGCAACCTCCAGCCGGTTGCGCTCGAGGGCGAGTTCGAGCACGGCCAACAGATCATAATCGAGAGGGCGATCGGGCTCGGCGACCTTGCGTGGAAGGTTTTGCAGGGCGAGACCGATGGCCTCGCGATAGCGATGGTTGCGAATCAAGTCCATGGCCTGCACGGCTGCCGCACGAGCCCGGTACATCTGGACCTCTTCGATCACCCGGAACGCCCCCAGCGCCACCGCGACGGCAGCAAACACTGCGGCACCCGCCCATATCCAGTTGCGCCGATGCTTGCTCCGCTCCGCGGCTGCGAATCGCGCTTGCGATGCCTCGATATACGAAACGGCGCCGGTGCTGAGATCAGCTTTTCGTTGCGCCAGAAGCTGATTGGCTCCCGCGAGCCGTCGGCCCGCCGGCAACAGGAAATCCGGATCGCGACGTTCTCTTTCCCACAGGCTTGCGTCTCTTTCTAGCCGCGTGCGCCAAGCCAGAAAAGCGAAATGAGTTTCAACGAGCTTGGACAGACGCGGCCAGTGCTTCAACAACGCATCGTGGGCGAGCCAGAGCACGGTCTGGGCGCCGATGCCTCCGACCACCAAGAATCTCGCCTGGATCAAACGGTCGACGAGCTCGACTTGATTGGGATTCGTGATCGAAGATTGCGCAAGCACGCGCGTCCGTGCGGTCCCGGTGGCTTCATCGACCTCCACCAGGCCGAGCAGCAGGCGGGGAAGAACGGCGAGCAGTGACTCCGGCAAGCTGTTCGCGAACTTTTCGCTTTCATGGGCGATCGCCCCCTCGAGGCCGCCGATGTCCTTGTAGCTCTTGAGCAGCAGCGTATTGCTTGCGACGTCGCGCGCCAGAAACAGGCTTTCCATTGCGAATCCCAGCAACGGGAGAGAGCCTGGTTCTTGCGCGGCGTCTTCCAGGAGATCGGCGAGGCTCACCTCTTCGCGCTCCTCCAGAACCAAGCCCGCCGCGCGCGCCGGGCCGTGAATGATCTCGCGTATCTCGGCCGGAGCGGGCGGCAGGAGATCGAAGCTGCCACCGTCATCCTTGAGTTTCAGCAGGCCGTGAACGGCTTGGAACTGAGAATAGAAATCGCTGCGCAACGTGGCGATCACCAACACCTCGCCGCTGCGCGCGAGGGAATCGATGACGGCGATCACGGCATCCCGGCCCGCAGCCGGAAGCGACAGGAACTCCTCGAACTGATCGAAGACGAGGACGAGGCGCACGATGACCGCGCGGTCGATCTTGTCGCGGGCGCGTGCCGCTTCGCCGGCTCGGCGCAGCGCGGACAGAATCGGCGCCGGTGCGGAGGAAGGGGCATCCCGCAGGAGAGCCGCGAGCAGTTCCGGCGTGCGATAGTCGCCGTCGCCGAGCTCGGGGAGAGTTGCCGCATCGAATAGCGCCTCGGATAGACGAAGCAGAGGGCCGGCCGCCAATAGATTGGGGCGGATGATCGCGGATCGCCATTCATCCACCTGCGGCAACGCGCGTCCCTGAACGAGCCATGGCACGACGCCGGCTTTCACCAACGACGATTTTCCTGCGCCGCTCATACCCAGGAGGAGGAGAAATCCGCATCCGCTCGCCGCACAGGCCTGCAACCGGGCAATAACCTGGCGGATGGCCCGCCGCCGGCCGAAGAACACTTCGGCATGGTCCGCATCGAACGACTTCAGGCCGCGGAACGGCGAGCCCTTGAGCGCGATCGACCAGCGCACCTGCTCGCTGCGGCGCTTGAGCCAAAGGCGCAGGTGACGGCGCAGCTTTTCGGCGAACTCATCGCTCTTTTCGAACGTATCGAAACCGGCGGTGAAATGCCCTTGCTCGTCCTGGAACCAGCGCTGCCAAAATGCTTGAAGCGCCCGCAGTTCCGCACTCTCGATTTCCAGCCGCTGAGCCGAGATCAAAACTTCGCTGGTCTTCCGGTAGACCAGGACATCGGGAATCTCTTTTTGAAGCGCTACGCCGAGGGCTTCCTCGAACTCGTACTCGGTTCCGGTGCGGGCCGAGCCGTCCGGGCGATTGTATTTCGGTGGAAGATCCGTGCCGAGCCGCTTCCAAAGAATGCAGACGACAATATCGCAAGAGGACGGAGGCGGAATGGCATCCTGGAATGTTTCACGGGCGCTGTAATATGATTCAGGCCACGA
This sequence comes from Hyphomicrobiales bacterium, assembly GCA_003140315.1. GTDB lineage: Bacteria > Pseudomonadota > Alphaproteobacteria > Rhizobiales > Xanthobacteraceae > PALSA-894. Next base: position 487 of record PLJS01000104.1, on the reverse strand, counting down.
CACCGCCGTGAATCTGTAGCGGCCGGCGAATTCCGTCGACAATTCCTTCAGGACCGCGACCGCCCGGGCGCGCTCTCCACCCACGTCTGACGGAGACGATATGAAGACTCTTATCTCCGCTTCGCCTCCAATTGCTCCCAGATCCTGCATGCGGCATGTGGCGAAGACCTGCCCCAAAATAGGACAGCCACCGCCGTTCCTCCAACCCTTTCAATATGGAAGGCGACTTTGGCACGACTTCAACAGAAATCTGAAGATAGGCCGAATCTCCCAAGCCCCTAGCATTGCCGCCACCCGCCGACGCCATCACACACATCCATATTGGAAGCAGATGCCAGTACACTGCGCTTGGTAGATTTCGCACATGCCTGCGGGCTTTTGTTGACTGGGATCGTTTGTCGGCTATGGCTCATTCGCGTCGCCGTAGGCCGAGAGCGCTCTTCGATCCGCTTCCGCAATGCCCTGAAAGATGGGGTAATCGGCCGGC
>PLJS01000040.1 GCA_003140315.1 Hyphomicrobiales bacterium | reverse complement strand
GGGACCATCCTACACGGTTTGAGTGAGCTTATTCCGTGCTGTTGTTCGCCGATTTTGCCACGGTGTTGTCGGGCACGGTTTCCCATGCGTTGCGGAACGCGACCATGGCCTCGTCCCGTGTGGCGGCCCGCCCAGATGCCATGCGTTGACGCCGACCGTCATTCAGAAACCAGCGCCACGGAACGTGCTCGTGGACGGGATACGGCCTGGGATCGCGATCAATCCGGCCAACGCGCTCACTGCGCCACACGACCCTGTAGTCTTCGGCCGCGCCCCAGAACGGTGGTCGCGCCTCCGCCGGCTGCAAGATCAGGCGTTTGCTGATCGGCGCGGGCAGCGTCATCAGCGCACGCAGCAGCGTCGCGGTGACGTGATCGGGCAACCGCTACCGACGGGAGGAGTGCGTCCAAATGCCAGCGAAAATAGCCAGATCAACCCTCTGGCGCCGTTCGGGGTGCCAGTGGTGGCGGCAGTCGTCCGAACCTCGCTTCTGTCTTGCAGAAAGGCCGAAAAAACGCGAGCATTCACGCCAGTTCGGGAGTCATCTGGAGAATCCCGGTTGAGCACTCGACGCATCGGGCGCGCCCACAATGAAACGAAAATCATCCGCTCGAAAGATTGCGCATATCAACCTGCGCAACATTCGCTGGGTCCTGGCGCGGCGCGACTTGTCGCCCTGACGCGCGGCCGAAGGTGCGTCACGACGCGCTCGGCGGTGGTCGATCCCCGCGACAAACAGGCGCCAGCACCATCCCCAAGTTGCCATCGCGGAGTTGCTCGCGCAGGGAGCCGCCTACGTCCTATTTTGACGGATGACGTCGTTATCCTCTTCGTCGACGATCGATTGAGAGGAATGCACCATGAAAGAATTAGGCGATTCAACGCGTCAGCAATTGGGCTGGTATGTGCACAACTGCGTAAATAGCGCCGTTTCGGGCTGGCTGGAGCGCATTCTACTCGAGCGACTGAAAAGCTTGAAGGGTGGCATCAACGACGAGGATGATTGTGATGCATCCACCGCGAAGTCGAGCCGGCAGCAGATGCGTGAACTGCGACGCGTGCTTCGGGATTATTCTACCTCGCCAAAAAGCAACGAAAGTCTCGAACAGAATGTGCTATTTGCCTGCGAAGAGTTTGGTCTCGACGAGACTGATTCTGAGATCTTATTGCTTTTGTTGCGCTACGACCGCAGCAGTGAGCTCGAATCATTTTTCGATGAGGTTACGCGACATTTGAACAGCGTATCGCGCGCGCTTGCGACTCTCATTGGCATTGAGCCGAGCGAAGCTCACCGACGCATCATTCCAGAAGGAGCTCTCCTCAGCAGCGGTGTCCTCACAATAAGCGAGGAGGGGCCATACATAGGTGGTCACTGCGGATTTCTTCGGATTGCTCCTCCACTCCGCAAAGTAATGTTTCGGCCGTCTCGAAGCCGCGAGGAGTGGTCGGCAGCGATCTTTGGTCCTCCGCTAATGCCTGATCTGTCGTGGGCGGATTTTGATCACGTTGGCGCGGGACGTGACCTGGCAGCGCGCGTGCTCGCGGGTTCCAAGAAGCAGCGCACGAAGGGTATCAACCTTCTAATTCATGGACCTGTTGGTACTGGCAAAACTGAATTCTGCAAAACACTCGCAGCAAAAACTGGGGTGGCTATCTGGTCGGTCGGCGAGGCCGACGACAGTGGTGGAGAGCCGACACGCGGAGGGCGTTTGGTGTCTCTTCGGTTGGCACAACGTCTGTTGGCCAGCCGATCCAATGCCATGGTTCTATTTGATGAAGCAGAAGATCTGCTTGAGCAGCCTGGCGGCATTTTGGGGACCCGGGTGCGTGATCGAGCTGGATCGAAGGTTCACGTCAACCGGATGCTTGAGCAGAACCCGGTGCCGGTGATCTGGACTTGTAACGATGTCGAGCTCATCGATCCAGCCGTGCTCCGGCGCATGACTCTCGCGATTGAGATCAAGACACCTAACCAGCAGATTCGCGCAAGCATCTGGCGTCGCGTGTTGGCCAAGACCTCCTTGGAACTCGATGGACAAGCCGTTCAACGTCTATCTAACCGCTATGAGGCGCCGCCGGCTGTAGCCGTCAACGCAGTGCGCGTCGCGGCACTCGCCGGTGGTGGCGAGCGCGAAATCGAGCAGGCGATGGATGGCGTTCTCCAAATCCTAAGAATGGGAGCGCGTGCACATGGTGCCGATACCGGCGATTTTGACCCTAAACTGGTGAATTGTTGCGAAGACCTCGAAGCGCTAGTTGCGCGCCTCGCGCGGCCGAATGCACCGCGCAATTGGTCACTCTGTCTGCACGGGTTGCCCGGCACCGGTAAATCGCAATTTGCGCGCCATCTCGCCAGCCGCCTTGGTCTGGAGGTGATGCATAAGCGGGCAAGCGATCTTCTGTCCAAATGGGTCGGGGAAAGTGAGAAGCAGATCGCGCGGGCTTTTGCGACGGCACGTGCCGAGCGAACTATGCTGGTCATCGATGAGGCGGATTCCCTTCTTGCCGATCGACGGGAAGCGGTGCGGAGCTGGGAAGTGACCCAGGTCAACGAAATGCTGACATGGATGGAAAGCCACCCGCTTCCATTCGTCTGCACCACTAATCTGATGGATCGTTTGGATCAGGCCAGCTTGCGTCGTTTCACACTCAAGCTCCGTTTCGATCAGCTCGGTCCCGCGCAGGCCGCGCACGCATTCGAGCACTTTTTCGGTTCTACTGCGCCACGGTCATTGCCGGAGGGACTCCCTGCGCTTGCCGTGGAGGAGCTGCGCCGGCATCGCGTCAAGCAGGCGGAAGACTTGCTTCGGCTATTCGCACGTCATCCCGTCGATGCAGACCGACGCGGCCGCGGCGATCGATGACACGATGCGCGCGGCCCTGAAGAAGGGCGAGCGGTAGCAGAATGGTAGCAACCAGCTGAAAACCGGTGCCAAATCAATGGCGCTTTCCCATTTGGCATCGGATCGCCCGCGACGAACATCGCGGCTTCGTCCAACGTGTGAGCGTTGTAGAGGCGCGCCTCGGTGGAGCCGCAGCCGCGCCGCTGACACCGAAATTTCATCGTCTTGACGAGCTTCCTGTTGCCGATGCGGACGTGCACGCAGTTTTCCGCTGTCAGCGCTCTGCGCCGCCCGCAAGCTCTGCATTCGATGCACAGGGCGCCTTGGTTGATCGCGATCCGCTCGAAGGGGAGATCGGGGCCATAGGCTGGGTGGACGTTGCTCACCGCCTCTTCGACGCGGCGCTGCTGTTCGGGGGTGAGGGGTTCGCGCGGCATGGCGCAATTCCGCACTGGATTCGGCTGGTCGGCAAGCCGCTAGAGCTTGTAGCGCGATCCGCTGGCGCGGCTGCCGGAGGCATTTCTATTCGGTCCGCGCGGTGCAGCTGCTGCCCTATTCGCCGTCACGGGGCCGTCGACCATTAAGAGGTAGCCCTTCCCACGACAGTCTGGGCACTGGCTCCCGTGGAAAATTCCTGTCGCGTTGCAATGATCGCATGGGGAAGGAAGCTTATCCGTCATTGTGTTCCTTTGCTTTGCCAAGGCGCCGCGCGGGTTCGAGCGCCGCGTCGGAAGGCCGCCGGTGCGCCCGTTCTACACCGGCGCCGTTGGCCACCGCAGGGCGCTGCACGGCGCGTCGGCGGCGCTCTCTTTGGTACCCCTGCGGTACCCCTGACTCCAAAATCGGGGCTTTTTCCTGATCCTAAAAGTCCGCTAAGCGCTTGATTTAGTTTGGCTCCCCGGGCCGGATTCGAACCAGCGACCAACCGGTTAACAGCCGGTTGCTCTACCGCTGAGCTACCGGGGAACACGTCAGATGCCGGTAACGCGCATCGATGCTGCGGGCATATATCAAAGCCGTTGACGCTTTGCAAAAATTCGCTGGCCGGCCGTTCCGCCCTCAGTTCAGCTTCAAAGGTGCGGTCGCCGGGGCAGCTTTCGGCGCAGCCTGCTTGGCCCTGGCCTGTGCCTTCTCGGCCGGTGTCGGCCTGCGCCGCGGGATCGGCGCGTTAGCCGGCATGTCGGGAGGGGCTGCGGGCGGCTCGGTCGCGGCGGGTTCGACGGCCGGCGTGGGCGGCGGGACGGCCGGCCAGGGCGCGAGGACCGGCGATGGCGCGACCGGTTCGGGCGGCGGTGCCGGTTCGGCGGGCGCGGCTTCAAGCGCCGCCGGTGCCGACACGGGTGCGGGCGCAACGACATTCACGGGCTCGCGCGGCAGGCGCTGCACCCACCAATATCCCCCCGCCAGGATCGCCGCGATGAGGACAAGATCCAAAATCGCCGAAGCCGCGCTCCTGCGGCGGCGTGGCGGCGGCGCGACCGCCTCGGGCACGACGCCTCGGTCGCCGAAGGAATGAGGCTCGATCTGCCGTGCGCCCGGGGGCTCGAGCGAATCGCTTTCGCGGACGACCAATAGCGGCGCAGGCGCGTTCTTCACCGCCTGCTTGGCAATCGATTGCAGCCTGAAGGGGACGTAAGCGTCCAACCAGACGCCGAAATCGCCTCGAGCGCCGTCCGCTCGCTCCCAGCGTCCCACGATCTTGGCGGCGCAACCGGCGCCGACAAATGCCCCGGCCCTCAAAGCCTCTTTGAGCGAGGGCGCGACATCGCTCTGAAGATATCCGATCACCTGGCTCGAAATGACGACCGCGACGGCGCCCGGATCGTGCGGGTTCTTGGGCTCGGGAACGAGGAGCGCGCCGCGTAGAATGTCCGCGCCCGCTTCGGTCCGCCCCCCGGCGATCACTTCCAGTTCATCTTGATGGTGTGCGGTCCCGACCGCCTGCATGCCGAATTGGCCATCGCCAATGACGATGGCCAAGGCGGGCCGAAGCGTCGGGGCAGGCGCACCGTCGCGCGGCGCCCGCTGTTCTGGAAATTGCTCCACCAAATTCGCCCGCAAGCCCGCCTAACGCGGGAGTTGCGGCAGGATTTCACGCAAAATTCCGGATGTCGAATCGTAAAATCGGCTTTCTGAGGCCCTGCCCATGCATGCTGCCGGCGGCCGCAATCCCGGCCCGAAAGGCCAGTCAGGCCGATCCTCGGCGACGGGCGCCCGCGAGCCCTTCCATGGTATTCGTCGTCGCACGGCCTTGCGGGGGCTTTTCTGGCGAATGATCCTCTGCCATAAGGTCGCTGTCAGCATTGAGGAGGCTCTACGTGGCGCAAGGTACTGTTAAATGGTTCAACCCGACCAAAGGATACGGGTTCATCCAGCCGTCAGGTGGCGGCAAGGATGTGTTCGTGCACATCTCGGCTGTCGAGCGGGCCGGATTGAGTACGCTCAACGAAGGCCAGCAGATCACCTATGAGGTTGTGGCGAACCGCGGCAAGGAATCCGCGGAAAATCTCAAAGTGAAATAGGTCTAAGCCCGCCCGGCACGCGCCGAGCGGGCGCACTCGCCGCGACAAGCGGCGGCGACCCGAAACATGGCGCCAAGCATCAGCGCTGTGAGATACGGATCGAGGCGTTCGAGTTGGATGACCACCCGGCGAAAGCCGGGCGGTTCAATTGCATGTCGGCGGACCAAGCGGCCGCGCGGCGTCAGCAAGTTCTGATTCGAACTCTTTTCGTTTTGATCTTCTCTCCGACCTTCGGCGGCAATGCGAGGCGCATCGCGTAGCGCACCGGCTTGCGCTGACCTGACTGTCGCGCCGCAGACGTCCGCACACAAAAGCAAAGGCCCCCGCGGCGAGCCGCAGAGGCCTTGCCTCCGCGTAGCCCCCGTTAGAGCTTGGCGTTGATACCGAAGCGCGCGGTGCCGCCGGTGTTGCGCATGTCGTAGCCGTAGGCGGGCGGGTCCACGTTGGTGGCGAGCCCTACCACGCGCTTGGAGCCGAGGTCGAAGTAGAGATATTCGCCCTTGATCGACCAGTTGTTCATCAGTGCGTATTCGATGCCGCCGCCGAGCGTCCATCCATCCGGCCTGCGCCTTGGTCTTCTCGGTGAAGAGGATTCCGCTGAACGGCCCGGGCTGGAGATAGAAGGGGTCTTCAATACCGGTGCGGACATCCGCCACCATCAAGCCGCCGGTCGCGAAGAACAGCGCCCGATCGTAGGCGAGGCCGAGGCGGCCGCGCACCGTTCCGTAGAGCCCGCCATTCGCGATGCCGAATGTGTCGGGCGCGATGCTCGACACGCTCGTTCCCTTGAAGCCGAGATAACCGAAATTGGCCTCGACGCCGGCGACAAACATCCCGGTCTGCCAATTGTAGCCGCCCTGAATTCCGCCGGTGACTCCGGAGGTCGTTGCTGTAAAAGTGTCGCCGACAGCGTTCCACGGTCCGTTGCCGCAGCAGTCGACGTCGGTTGCCTGACTGCGCCCGAAGGTTCCGCCGATATTCAGGCCCGCGTAGAAGCCGGTCCAGTTGTAGGCCGGCGCGGCAGCCGACGACGCATAGGCACTCACGATCGGGTCGCCGCCGAACTTGTAGTTCGCGCCGACGCGCAAGAGATGCAGGCGCGTCGTCACCGAAACGTTTTCGTTGAAGTTGCCCCACACGTTGACGCCGTTCACCAGGTCATAGGCCGTGTTGTAATTCACCGGCTCGAGCGCCACGTAGAGATACTCGGCCTTGAGGCTCCAGTTGCCGCCGATCTTGGTCTCGGCGCCGGCGCCGATGGTCCATCCGGGAGTCACCTGCGAGACCGACCCGGTCGCGTGTGCACGCAGCGCGCCGGTCGGGTCGATCGAAGTGCTGTCGATGTCGGCTTTGATTTGCGCGACCGCAAGGCCGCCGGTCACGTACAGAAGCGTGTTGTCGCCGAACAGCATGCCGGTCCGCGCGCGAAACGTAGAGAGCCAGGACGTCTTGGCGCTCTCGACCATCGTCGTGGCGGAGCCACTGTCGGCGAAAAAGCCCGACGATTGCCGCGTCGTCTTGGCGGTGAGGGCGCTGATGTCCGCCTCGATGCCCCACAGCCAGCCGCCGATCTGATAGTTGGCGCCGACCTGTCCGCCGCCGATGAAGCCGGGTCCGTCGGCGCAACCGGTCCCGGTCGAATTCATGATATCGGCGTCCACCGGGAATGCCGGCCAGAGCCCGCGCGCCACCATGGTGTTGCAGTTGTGTTGCGTAACCCAGCCGGCATGCACGCCCGCGTACCAGCCGGTCCAGTTCGAGACGACGGGCGGCGCCTTGTAGATCGGCGCCTTCACCGGAAGATCGGCGGCGTTCGCCACCGCGCCGAGCCCGATGCTCGCAACACCCGCGAGAAGCCACGACCTTACGCGTTCCATGTTATCCCCCAACGCCGATCCGGGATGCGCGCGGATCGCCTGGGGGCAAAGCTGTCGAGACCAAAATTTCTTAACAAGAACTCAATATTTGAATTTTGACTCGCGTAAATCGCGATTTTGAAAGTCACGCATTCGGCTTTTTGCAAGTCGTGCGGCGTCGCGCATGATGCAGGCACTACGCGGCGCGTTCGAAATTCAAATCCGTTTCGCAAAAATCACGACAGGCCTGCGGTGCGTGCGCTGCTTTGCTTTCCGCGCGACCGAGAATTGCCGCTGCGTGTGGTGGCGGCGCCACACCGTTTCGGTCTCGCGGTCATTGCTGCGGATCTTTGCGCCGCCGTGGCGAGTATCGATAGATTGTCGCGGGCGACACGTGCAGCTTGCGCGCGACATCGAGCACGCTTGCGCCCTTTTCCAAGAGCATTTGGCGCACCTTGATCTGGTCGGCGCTCGACAGCGCATGCGGCCGCCCACGGGTACGCGCGGCGCGCGCGCCGACGTCGCTCGGTCGCTCGAGCAGGCGCGATGCGGCAGCGAGAATCGCGCTGCATTGCAGGAATGTTTCGCCGGCCGGCGTGCCGGGGATCAGTTGATGGCGGTGGACATGCAGCCTGATTTGACGGCCGTGGAGATGTTCCAGCACCTGAAGCAGGCGGCCGAATTCGGTCTCCAACCGATCGAAGTCGACGATGACCATCGTGTCGCCCGGCCGCAGGAACTCCAGCACGCGATTGAGCGCGGAGCGGCCTTCGTCACGGTCGGCCCAAAAATACGAGCGCTCGCAACCGAGTTTCTTGAGTACGGACTCGTCGTCATCCGCCTCGTTGTCCTTGGAGCCAAATCCTATCAGCATCTGCCGTCTTGTTATGAGCGCCGCGACTTGTCGTGATCCATCCGCCCCGCGACGCTCGCGTTTTCATGGCAAGCATGCGCATCCGTCGCATTGCTGGGGGGCGACTGATTTGCGAGAGCTTAGCGGAAGGGGAACGCTCGTCATGCCGATCCAACCGACACAGGGTGGTTCACCGGTGAACCACGCGGCACCGCAAGCCTCGGCACTGCATTGGGACAATGCCCGTATCTTCCTGGAAGTGGTCCGCTGCGGGAGCTTCCGTTCGGCGGCCGAACGTCTCGGCGAATCGATCAGCCTGGTGCGGCGGCGGATCAACGATCTCGAAGGCGAGATCGGCGCGACGCTGTTCACACGCGATCCGCACGGAACTCATCTCACCGAAGAAGGTATCGAGATGGTGGCCGCGGTCGAACGGATGGAGCGCGCGTCGTTGGACCTGCTGCGCGCCCGCAACGTCGCGGCGGGCCAGGTCAGCGGTGAGACGCGCGTCGCGGTGACCGAGGGCCTCGGCACGTTCTGGCTGTCGCAGCGCCTTGTCGAATTCCAGCGGCGCCATCCGAACATCCTGATCGACCTGCATTGCGGAATGCGGTCGGTCGACATCCTGAGGCTGGAAGCCGACATCGCCGTGCAACTCTCGCGGCCGACGTCTCCCGATGTGAAGATGCTCAAGATCGGACGGCTGCATCTCGCGTTCTTCGCCGCGCCATCCTACATCGAAGCCCACGGCGTGCCGAAGAGCCTTGCGGACCTCGCCAAGCACCGCTTCGTGCTGCAAGCGCCGGACGAGAGCTCGGCGCAGGAAATCTACAAGGTGCTGTTTCCCGAGCCGCTGCCGCGCAATCTCGTGGTGATGCGCAACAACATCAGCACCGCGAATTATGTGGCGATCGCGAAAGGTGTGGGGATCGGCCTGCTTCCGACCTACGCCGCATCGCTCACCGATGCGGTCGTGCCGCTCGACTTTGATTTCAACTATCCGTTCGACATCTGGCTGTCCTTGCACCCGGTCAGCAACCGCATCCCGCGCATGCGGCATGTGATCGATTGGATCGCCGGGTCCTTCAATCCGAAGCAACATCCCTGGTTTCGGGACGAGTTCATTCCGGCGAAAGAACTGCCGAGGAGCACGGGGCACGATCCGTTGACCGCGCTGCTGACAAAGCTTGCGATCGAATAGCGCGTCCCGGGCGGCGAGGGGTAGCGGCGCGTCCGCCGTTGCCGCTGATCCGCCCGTCCTGTATAGCGGGCTCGTTGCACCACGACTTTAACATCGGGCGTCGCAACGGCCACGTGGCGGAGTGGTTACGCAGCGGTCTGCAAAACCGTTTACGCCGGTT
>PLJS01000068.1 GCA_003140315.1 Hyphomicrobiales bacterium | reverse complement strand
CTTTCTGACTCAGTAGGACTAGGTCGCCGTTATGAAAGTCGGGATTATCGGCGCCGGCGCGATGGGAAGCCTGTTCGCCTCGCATCTCGTCGATGGCGGGGCGGAGGTCTGGGCATTCGACCAGTGGCGCGAACATATCAACGCGATCGAGAAGCGCGGCCTTATCGTCAAGCGCACCGGCTCCGAGCGGGCCATACGCATGAAGGCGACGGCAGACGCGAGCGCCGCTGGCCCCTGCGACGCCGTGCTGGTGATGGTCAAATATCACCAGACCGTCCCGGCGATGCGGGCGTCGGCACCGATGATCGGCCCGCACAGCACAATCATCACGCTGCAAAATGGTCTCGGCAACGTCGAAAACATCGCCTCAGCTTATCCGGCCAATCGCGTCGTCTTCGGGCTGACAACGCTGACCTGCGAGATGCTCGGCCCGGGCAAGATCGAGGCAAGCTATTCCAACCGCGGCGAGACCTATCTCTGGCCGGCGGATCGCCGCCCGAACGAAGCGATCGCGCCGTTTTGCGCGCATCTCAACGCTGGCGGTATCAACGCCGCACTCGCGCCCGATATCGAGCTGCGCATCTGGAAAAAATTGATCGTCAATTGCTGTCTCAACACCATGTGCGCCATCACCGGGCTTTCAGTCGGCAAACTGATCGAGCAGCCGAGCTGTTGGCCGCTCCTCGACGGGGTCGCCGACGAGATTTCGGCAGTCGCGATTGCGAAGCGCATTCCCCTCGAGCGCGAAATCGCGCGGGATTTCCTGCGCCATGTGGCAGAAGAGGCGCGGGCGCATTATCCCTCGATGCTGATTGACGTTCGCCGTCGCTGCCAGACCGAAGTCGACTGCCTCAACGGGGCGGTGCTTCGCGAAGCGGGCCGCCTCGGAATCCCCGCGCCTTACAATCAGGCGCTTTATTCGACCATTCGAGTGATCGAAAGCACCTACGCGGAACGTTCCGCTTAGCCGGAGTCACGTCACCGTCGTTTCTTCAGGGAGCAAGATTTCCCGCATCAGTCTCCCCGACTCTTGCACCGTGCCAAGTTGAATTCGCTCCGCCTCATCGGCGTTACCTGCCTTGATCGCGGCCAACAGCGCCTCTTGCCGCTCGATGATGAACTCGCGGATCGACTTTTCGCTCAGTGTGCGGATTCGAATAGCCTGCAACGAATGCACGGCACGGGCCAACAGCGCCAGCAGCAGCGGATTGCGCGTACGCTTGAGCCAGTTCTCGCGGAACCTGACGTTCGCGCGCAAAAACGGCTGCACCGCGCCCTTGGAATGCGCCCCCTTTTCCTCATCGATTGCGCGCTGCATCTCCGCGAGCCCGATGTCGGTGCGATTGTCGGCCGCCTGGCGCGCGGCCATTGGTTCGAGCAGCATGCGCACCTCGAAGACGTTCAAGACGTCTTCACGCGTGAATTCCGGCACTTTGTAACCGTGCTTCGTCGCCACCAGCAGCCCGTCACTCGCAAGCCAGGACAGCGCCTCCCGCACCGGGGTGCGCGACACTCCGAGCTGATCGGTGATCTGCTTCTCGACCAACCGTCCATTCGGCTTGTGCTCGTTGTGCAGCAACTGCTCGCGCAGCGTGTTATAGACGTGCTCCTTGATCGTCGCGGGCCGCTCGAACGGAGTGAGCTTCATCCCGCTGTCGTTTCGTTTCTTCGCCGTGTTCATTGCCGTTCTATTGCACCCCAAGCTCGCCGCGGTCGAAGGTCCAGGAGATCTTGCCGCGCGCCTCGCCAAGTTTGGCGCGCTGAACATCGGTCGCAGCGATGTCAATTGCAAGATCGGGCCGCAAGATCACCCCATAACTTTCACGTGCTGCCTCGACGCTGACTTTGCGGTCGATCACATCCTCACGCACGTTCACCGAATCACGTTCGAGCGGGTCACCATAGCCGGCCCCGCCCGAAACGCGGCAACGAACACGGTCCCCAGCCGTTAGCCTATAAACCCCCTTCGACGGGATTTTTTCATAGCCGCCGGCGCCACGCTTGATTTCCGCGATGGCGAGCGGGGCCGGGCGTCCGCCATAGAGGCCCCAAGGCTGGGTGCGGTGACGGTCCTCGCGCAGTGTCATGGTCACCTGCCCGCGCAGGATTTCAATCTCGCGCTCCACGCCAAATCCGCCGCGTTGCCTGCCCGCACCCGCCGAATCTTCCCACAATCGATAGGAAACGACGCGGATCGGATAGTTCAGTTCCAGCGACTCAGCCGGCATGTTCATTGTATTGGCGATGTCGGTTTCGAGTGAATCGACGCCGTCTCGCTGCGGCTGTCCACCGGTGCCGCCGGTGCTGAAATCCGAGCACATATAAGGCTCACCGCTGTCATCGAGCCCGCTGAAGATCGCAACGCGCACGCTGCCGCAAGGTGCTGCGGGAACTCGGCCCGGCATCGCCTGTACCATCGCACCGAGCAGCGTGTCGACAATGCGTTTCATCGTGTGCGTGCGCGCATTCACCGGCGCCGGTGCTTTCGGATTGACGACGCTCGCTTCCGGCAGAATTAGCTTGATCGGACGGAAGCTGCCGCCATTGGTCGGCCCCATCGGGTCAGTGACCGACTTCACCGCGAAAAAGACGGCTGACATCAAGGCCGCCCGGTCGGCATTGAGTGGCCCGTTGAGCTGCGGCGACGATCCCGTGAAGTCGATATTGAGATCGGAGCCTTTGACCGAAACCGTTGCGCGTATGCGAACCAACGTCTGGCGGTCGATGCCATCATCGTCGAGATAGTCCTCGAAGGAGTATTCACCTGGCTTGATCATTGCAATGAATTGCCGAGTCACCCGCTCGGCACGATCGAGCAACTCGACCATATAGGCCCTAAAGGATTGCGCGCCGTGCTCGTCGAGCAACGACGCGAGCCGCGTTCTTCCAACATGCAACGAGGCGAGCTGGGCGCCGAGATCGCCGGCCGTGATCTTTGGCAGCCGCACGTTACGCGCAATGAATGCGAAAGCCGTCTCATTTCGCGCGCCCTTGTCGTAGAGCTTGATCGGTGGAATGCGCAGACCTTCCTGGAAAATATCGGTCGAGTCCGTCGGGAGACTTCCTGGGGTCTTCCCGCCGATATCCTGATGGTGTGCGATGCAGGCCGCGTAAGCGGCAACGGCACCATCCTTCACAATGGGCGCGATCAGACAAATGTCGGGCAAATGGGTGCCGCCGTCATAGGGGTCATTGACGGCCAGTACGTCGCCGTCCGACAGTTTACCCTCAAAGATCGCGACCATGCGCTTGACAGCCGTCGGCAGCACACCGAGTTGAGCCGGCAGCGCGGTCGCCTGCGCGATCACCTCACCGCCACTGTCAAACAGCGCGGCCGAGCAGTCGTGGCCTTCCTTGATGATGTTGGAATAGGCGCTGCGCACCAGCGCGTCCTGCATTTCCTGCGCGATCGCCTCAAGGCGATTGCGCAAGACTTCGAGCGTGATCGGATCGACGGCGTCGTTATGCATGCGGAATGTCCACCAAGATGCTGCGGTCTTCGTGCAGGCGCGCCCGCTGCTTCGGATTGATGATCAGCGTCGTGTCGGCCTGTTCGACGATCGCGGGACCCTCTATCTCCTGACCGACACTCAATTGCTTGCGGTCATAGACCGGCGTTTTGACGAAGCCGCCGTCGAAATAGGATTCGCGGTGTGCGACCGGTTTCGCCGCGGCGGCTGACGCACTTTTCATTGGCGGATTTTCGCGCTCATCCGGGCGGTGCACATGGATTGTGCGCAGATTGACGAATTCAACCGACCCGGCGGTGTTGCTGTGGCCGTACATCGTATCGTGACGCGAATGGAAAGAGGCGACAGCGGCCGCGATCGGGTCGCCCGTCTTTTTGTCCATGTCGATCGTAAGCTCATAGGACTGTCCGACGTAACGCATGTCCGCCTGCCGCCGGATTTCGACGTCACCCGGCGCAACTCCGTCCGCCGCCATTTTGGCCTGCCCACGCCGCTCCAGCCGCCTGAACGCCTCTTGTAGCCCCGCAAGATCTACATGGTCAGCGCGCCGCGCTAGTGTCGCCATCTGGTCGTGCTCGATATTGGCGACGAGCAAGCCAAATGCCGACAACACACCCGGCGTATCCGGGATCAGCACCCGCGCGATGTTGAGATCCTGCGCCAGCGCGCATCCATGGATCGGTCCGGCGCCGCCTAGCGGCAGCAATGTGAATTGCCGCGGGTCGAAGCCGCGCTGCACCGAAACGCGCCGCACCTCGTCATTCATGCGCGCATTGACGATGCGATGGATTCCGGCTGCTGTTGTGATCAAATCAAGCCCGATGCGGTCGGCGACGCGCTTGATCGCGGCCTTGGCGGCATCGAGGTCGAGCGAGATGCCGCCCGCGAAGGTGCCGGGATTGAGATAACCGAGGACCAGGCTCGCGTCGGTCACCGTCGCGTCCGTGCCGCCGCGGCGATAGCAGGCGGGACCGGGTTCGGCACCGGCGCTTTGCGGGCCGACGCGCAAGCTCCCTGCCGTGTCGACCCATGCGATGCTGCCGCCACCCGCGCCGATCGTGTTGACGTCGACCATCTGCATGCGGAGCGGAAAGCGCGCGACGCGCGTCTGGTTGGTGACGATTGGGGCGCCGTCGCGGATTAGCGCAATGTCGCAGCTTGTCCCGCCCATATCGAGCGAGATCACGTTGTGCTGGCCGGATTCGACCGCAACGTGCTTGCTGCCGATGACGCCGGCCGCCAAGCCCGACAGAAGCAGCGACACCGGGCGTGTCATCACCGCTTCGGGGCTCGTGATTCCACCGCGCGACTGCATCACTTGTAATTTTGCCTCGATGCCGATCTGCGCGAGATCGTCCCGCTGGCGCGCGACATAGTCGCCGACCGCGCCTTGCAGATAGGCGTCAAGTGACGTCATCACTGTGCGCTCATATTCGCGGAAGGCCGGATCGACCTCGCTTGAGATCGAGACATGGATGTCGGGCCGCATCTCACGGACGATGTCGCGCGTGCGCTGTTCGTGCAACGGGTTGCGGAACGAGAAGAGATAACAGACCGCGATTGCGGTGGCTCCCTGCCCGCTCAGCGCTTCGACCGCGGTGCGCACCGCTTTCTCATCGAGCGGCGCCAACACCGAGCCGTCGGCGGCAAGCCGCTCCGGGATTGCGAAGCGGCGGCGGCGCGGCGCAAGAAATACCGGCGTTTCCGGCTCGAGAAAAAGATTATAGAGATGCGAGCGCTTGTGACGCCCAATCTCGAGGACGTCTTCGAAGCCTTCGGTGGTGAGAAGGCCGGTGACAGCGCCCTTCTGCTGGATCAACGCGTTGATCGCGACGGTGCTGCCATAGACGAAACGATCGACGTCGGAGGGCTTGAGATCAACCGCGGCCAGCGCGCGGGTGACGCCGTTGCGTACCCCTTCGATCAGATTGCTCGGAGTTGACGGAACTTTGGTATAGTGCGCAATCCGGTTGTCGCGCATCAACACGACATCCGTGAACGTCCCGCCGATATCGACGCCGATCTCAATCACGACGCGATGCTCTCGGATTGGCTATCGTCTTGCAACAGCGTCGAGAAAGGAACCGGTTTGATCGGCGGCCGCACGCTCGGGAAGGGGATGCTGCAGAGCGCGACGTCGCGGTCGCGCGCCAGGATTTCGCCGACCATCCCGCGGCAGATGCGGCCTTCGCAAAGCCCCATGCCGGCGCGCGTCCAGTCCTTGATCGACTTGGTCGTTGTCGCGCCATTCGCGATGCAGGCCGCGATTTCTTTGGCTTTGACTTCCTCGCAACGGCACACGGTCATGTCGTCTGTCAGAAACTCCCAAAGGCCAGGGCGTGGCCCGAACAGCGCATTCAGCGCGTTCGCGAAGCGCTCGAGGCGCGCGCGTTGCCAGATCGGCTGCCGACGCTGCTCGTCGGCGGCGTGTGCCGTCAGCGTCCCTGCAAACTCCGCCGCTGACAGGCCCGCAATTCGCCCCTCTTCAAGCGCCAGCGCCGAGCCGCCAATGCCGGTAATCTCGCCGGCGACGAACACACCCGCTTTGTTCGTCGCCATCGCCGGAGTGCACTTCACGAACCAGGTGCGCGCGTGTTCGTCGAAGCGCAGTTCGCAACCGCTGCTCGCCGCAAGCTCGATATTGGCGAGGAAGCCATAACCGGTCGCGATCGCATCGACCTCGATCGTCCGCTCGCTGCCCGGGATCGCACGCCATTTACGGTCAACTTTGGCGATTACCGCGCCTTCCACTCTTTTCTCGCCGAGCGCGCGCACGATCTTGTGGCCGTACAGGGTCGGCACGCCGGTACGGCGCAGATTATCCTTGTACTCCCAGGCTTCCGAGAAGCGCGGCCACTGGCCCCACAGGGAGCCGAGATGCGGCAGCCACTCGATCGGCCTTGTGGCCTCCACGAGCGCGGCGATCGAGACGTCGGCGCGCAGCAATGACAGCGCGACGGGCAGCAAGAACGGGCCCGCGCCTGCAAGCAGCATCCGGCGTCCTGGCTTGACCCATTGGCTCTTTGCTAAAGTCTGGGCGCCGCCCGCCGTGAGGACGCCCGGCAATGTCCAACCCGGAAAAGCCACCGGCCGGTCGTAGGCGCCGGTCGCGATTACCAGGGCCTTGCCGTAGATGGACTTGGAGTGGCCTTCGTGCGCGACCATGACGCGATCGTCGAAGCGACCCCAGACCAGCGCGCGCGTCAGCACCGTGATGTTTGGGTGATCGAGCTTGCCGCGCAGCGCCTCCCCGCGCGCGTGTTCGCGCGTCAGCCATTTGGGTGCAACGGCGAAGCCGTCCCCGGTGCGCTTGAAGAACTGGCCGCCCGGTTTGGCGTACTCGTCGAGCACGATGACGCGCGCCCCGGATTCTGCGGCCGTCACCGCCGCCGACATGCCGGCCGGCCCGCCTCCGACAATTACGACGTCAGCGCGCATGCGTGTAACCCGGATCCTGCTGGCGCTTGATCTTCATGCCCGACCGTACCGGCTCCAGACATGCGCGCAGATTGACGATGCCGTCGATCGTCACGAGGCAGTCGAAGCAGACGCCGATGCCGCAAAAGAAGCCGCGCGGCTCGTGAGTGCGCGCCGTCGTATGCAGCGTATGGTCGCCGCTCGCCCACAGCACCGCGAGCACGGTTTCACCCTCGAAGGCCTGCACTTCCTTGCCATCGACAAAGACCGGCACGGGCCAGCCGCGCCCGATACCGGCCGTGCGCAAGTCCCCGCTTGTTCGCTCAGGTGCCATAGAATGTCTCTTGCGCCTCCGCCCCTGCCGCGCTCGAAGCGAAACGCTCCAGCCGATAAGGCGAAATATCGAGCGCAGTTTTTCCATCGGTGATGAGATCGGTGAGGATGCTTCCGACGGCCGGAGCCAGCGTGACGCCCCGATGCATCACGGCGAGTAGTAGCCCTTCGACGCCCTCGGGCCGGCCGATGATCGGATAGCCGTCGGGCGGCAGAAGCCGAAGGCCGGCCCAGGAGCGCAGCAGCTTAACGTTGGCAAGCGCCGGGACGAGTTCCGATGCCCATTTCAACATTTTGTGGGTGCCTTCCACCGAAGTGACCGTCGTGTCCTTCACACCGGGCTCGCGCGTTGTGCCGAACACGATCGCGCCTGCCGGGGTCTGCTTGATGTTGTGCACGTAAGTGCGCAGCAGCGGCGGGATGCGTTCCGTCACGAACATCTGTCCGCGCGCGAGATCGAGCGGCACCTGTATGCCGACGCCGGCGGCAAGCGACGGCACGCCGGAGCCCGACGCACACACGACGTCACTGGCGAAGATTTCGCCGGCGCTCGTCGCCACGCCGACCACGCGCTGGCCGCGGCTGATCAACGATATCGCCCGGGTGTTGGTGAGAATTTCGGCGCCCATTTGCCGCGCCGCCTTGGCGAAAGCCCACACCACACCCATCGGCGTGACGTGCGCATCGACTGGGCAATAGATTGCATGAATCGCAATCGGCGCGACGGCCGGCTCGATCTGCTTGATCTGCTTGTAGTCGATGAATTCACAGGGAACGCCGCAAGCCTGAAGACCGCGACAGCGCTCCAGGCCACGCGCGCTATCCTCCTCGTTATAAAAAGGATCGATACTGCCGGGCGCGTCGAGATCGAGCGGCGGACCGATCTCTTGCTGCGCGCGCTGATAAAGCGACAAGCTTGCTTTCGACAATTCAACATAGGATTTCGGAACGCGCGCCGACGCGTAACTGTAGATTGCGAGCGACACGCCGCCGAACGCGACGCCCGAAGTGCCGGATGCAAGCTCGCGTTCCTCCACCAGCGCGACCTTCAGGCCGGCCTTCGCCGCGTAAAAGGCCGTTGCTGTCCCGAGCAAGCCGCCGCCAACGATGCAGATATCCGCCGTAAGCATCACCGCGCCCAGGAGCAAGTGAGAGGTCCGCCGCAGAGACTCCCATGTCGAAATGCATCGACCTTTCGGGGCTCCATTGACGTAACAAATCGATTGTCATACCGTATACATTAGCGGAAGCATGTCAAGCGAAGGCGAGGAAAGTCGGCCTTGACCGGCCGGCGCACGAGGGGGGAGAAGAAATCAGATGGCGACGTCCCAGATAACGACGGAAAAACGCACTGCGCCCAGCATTCAGCGCGCGGCCTTTGCAAGTCTAATCGGCACCATGATCGAGTGGTACGACTTCTATCTTTTCGTCTTCTGCTCCGCGCTCGTCTTCTCGAAGATCTTTTTCAGCGCAGCCGATCCTGTTTCGGCATATGTCGGCTCGGTCGGCACGCTGGTCGCAGCGTTCGTCTCGCGTCCGCTCGGCGCGCTGCTCTTCGGACATTTCGGCGACACCAGGGGCCGCAAGATCGCGCTTGTCGTGACCCTGATCGGCATGGGTATCGTGACTTGCGTCATCGGCTTGATCCCGGGCTATGCGAGCTGGGGCTACTGGTCGGTCTGCGCCCTGGTCGGCTTGCGGCTGCTGCAGGGAATCTTCTTCGGCGGCGAATGGGGCGGCGCCGTCCTGATGACGATTGAAAATTCGCCGCCGCAACAACGCGGCTGGTACGGCGTGTTCAGCCAGCTTGGCAACCCGCTCGGCTTCTTCTTTGCGAGCGGCGTCATGCAATTGATCGTCGTGATGACGTCGCTCGACGACTTCCTGCGCTGGGGCTGGCGTATCGCATTCTTTGCCAGTGCGGCGCTCGTCTTCGTCGGTCTCTACGTGAGGCTGATGGTCTCGGAAACGCGCGATTTCGAAACCCTCAACAAGAGGAAGACGCTGCGCGAAGCGCTGCCCGTCAGGTTGCTTTTCGTTCGACACAGGCGCCCCTTGCTGCTGTGCATGATTCTGCAGGCAGGGTTGCTATTCGGCAGCTACATCCTGATTGTGTACGGCGCGAACTATTCGCAGCGGGTCCTCGGCCTTCCGGCAAATTGGAATTTCATCGCAGGGCTTGTCGCCGCCGTCGCCAACATCGTGGCTTTGCTGATCATGGCGCGCTTGTCGGACTGTATCGGCCGCAAGCCCATCTACATGTTCGGGTTGCTGATGTACGCGATCGTCCCCTTCCCTTTCTTCTGGCTCCTTGAGATGAAAACCTTGCCGGCCGTCATCCTCGCCAACACACTGGTGTGGATGTTGGCGCAGGCTGGCACGACCGCGGTGCAGTCGAGCTTTTTGGCAGAGCTCTTCCCGACGGAAGTACGCTACAGCGCAATCTCGATCTCGTACCAGCTCTCGACCGTCATCATCGGCATCCCGGTCAGCTTCCTGCCGGTGTGGGTCATGAGCCAATTCGGCTCGATTTATGCGGTGGCGGCGTCGGCCGCGATCGGCGGCCTGCTCGGGCTGATCGCGCTTACCGCGCTTCCTGAAACCTATAAGAAGCAGATCGCGGAATGATAAGCGGATGCTTACTGAAAGCGTCGCCCGCGGATCGGCGATAATCTGAAAATAATGCCCGATCCCGCGCGCCTGTCGATCAATCACGTCACCACAAAGCGTTGGACCCTACCCGACGCGATCGCCGGTTATGCGCGCAATGGTGTGCGCGGCATAGGGCTTTGGCCGGCAAGTGTACTGGCTTACGGCGTGGCGGATACCCGCCGCGCGCTCGACGCACATGGCCTCGTCGCGACCAGCTACTGCTGCGGCGGCATGTTCGTGGCGACCGGCAAGGCGGAGCGTGCCAAACAGCGCGAGCGCAATCGCGCGCTCCTCGAACAGGCGGCAGAACTCGGGGCCAAAAGCCTCGTCTGCGTCTCCGGCGGCCTGCCGGCCGGCGAGAAAGGCTTGCAGGCCGCGCGGCAACGCACCGCTGACGAGCTCGCCGAGCTGTTGCCGTTTGCCCGCTCGGGCGGCGTCACGATCGGCATCGAGCCGATCCATCCAATGAAGGCCGCCGATGTGTCGTCGCTCAGCACACTCAGCGAGGCCAATGCCCTGTGCGACGCGCTCGGCGATGGCCTCGGCATCATCGTCGATGTCTATCACGTCTGGTGGGACCCGGACCTTGGTCACGAAATCCAGCGCGCGAGAGGCCGGATCGCCGGTTTCCATCTGTGCGATTGGCTGCCGACGATGGAAGAGAACATCGGCGGCCGCGGCATGATGGGCGACGGCGTCATCGATATTGCCGGAATTCGCGCCGCCGCCGATCGCGCGGGCTTTGACGGCTTCTACGAAGTCGAGCTGGTCTCGACCGTGTGGGAACAACGCGACCCGGTCGAGGTGGTCAAGATCTGCGTCGATCGTTACCGAACGCACTGCTAGAGGCCTTGATACCTGTAAAGCGGGATATTCCCAAATCCGTCATTGCGCGAATGTTGCGGCGCCTCGGTTATCCGCCGCCGCGTGCGGACTGCAGCAGACCGGCAAATCTCGCGCCGCTATCAGCGAAGGCTAACGATGCTTTTCGCTCGAGAAAATTCTTTTGCGCAATAGCGCTGACGCAGCCCATAGTGGGGTTCGATGATCACACCGCGCGTGAGAACTACCTTTGCCCAGACATGCTGAAATCGCGGGCGGCGGAATCGCTGGCCTGAACGCTGCGATTGTCCTCGCACGTCTCGGATGGAGCGTTCGCGTTCATGAGCGGGCGCCCGAAATCAGGGAATCAGGCGCCGGGATATTCCTGCGCAAGAACAGCATCGACGTGCTGGACTTCGTTGGAGCCTTCGCGGACCTCGCTCCCAAAGGCGTCAAGATCCAGAAATCGAGAATCGCCGACCGCGAGGGACGCATCCGGCAGGAATTCGACGTCACGCCGTCGCGGCTGCATTGCGTCCCGCGTCAGGCACTTGTCGATGTCCTGGCTCAGGTCGCGCGCCGCGCCGGAGCCGAGATCGAACTTTCGTCCACGGCGGTTGCCGCCGAGGAGGAAGGCGCTCTGGTCTTGCAGGACGGCCGGCGCTTGCGCGCCGATCTGGTGATCGTGGCCGATGGCGCGCGTTCGCCGGTCCGCAATTCGCTCGTCCCCGCGGCGCGCTATTGGGAACTCAAGACGGCGGTTAATCGCCATTTCGTTCCGACGCGTGACATCGCGCGGGAGCCATTCACCACCCAGCACTGGTCCGGCAATCGCCGGATCGGCATCACGCCGACCAGCGAGACCCACACCTATGTTTATACGGTGTGCCGCGACACCGACACGAGCGGGCGCGCGCTGCCGCTCGACGTCGACAACTGGAACGAGGCATTTCCGTCGCTGCGGCGCGAGCTCGAAATCATCTCGGCCGCTCCGGTGATACAATATCGTTACCATCTGGTGCGCTGCCCGCGCTGGCACCGCGGACGTGTAGCGATTATCGGAGACGCCGCTCATGGATTGCCGCCGACACTCGGCCAGGGCGCCGGCCTCGCGATTATGAACACCTACGCGTTGGGCCAATGTCTCGATCGCACCGCACCAGTGGAGCAGGCGCTCGACGACTGGGAGCGCAAAGTGCGCTTCCTCAGCGATATGACGCAGAAGTGGTCGTGCCGTTACGACTGGTTCACGCGGGAATGGCCGGAAAGGCTGGACTTCATGCGCCCGGCGATCTTCTGGGCGTTCCGCCGCCTGCCCTTTCTTGATCAGCGCATGCGCTTGGCCGAGCGTGGCCTCGAGGCGATCGGTTTCGCCACAGCCTGATGCAGCGCGGGGCCGAACCATCAAATGGACTGTAGGAGGCTTCCTATGAGATTTCGTGTCGCACAGCGGATGCTGTTTGTCCTTGCTGCTTTCGTGCTGTTCGGACACGCGGCTCAGGCCCAGGGACAATCGGCATGGGACGCGATTATCGCGCGCAAGTCGATCCGGGTCGGCGTGGTTCAGGCCGAACCGTGGGGCTTCAAGGATCCGGTCAGCGGCAACTGGACCGGCCTCGTTCCGGCCTATGCCAAGGCCGTTGCCGAAGCGCTGGACGTCAAGCTCGAACTCGTCGAGGTCACTTGGGGCAGCGCCATTCCGGCGATCCAGTCGAACAAGATCGACATGATGCCGTCGATGACGGTCACGCCGCGGCGGGCGATGACTATCGACTACGCCAATGCGCCAATAACCTACTCCGCGCTCGCGGTCCTCGGCCCAGACGATTCCACGATCACCACCTGGGAAGAAATCGACAAGCCGGAGATGACCTTTGCGGTGACGCAGGGCGCCTCCGAAGACGTGTTCCTCACCGCCCGTCTGCACAAGGCCAAGATCCGGCGCCTTGGCTCCTATCAGGAGGTGGTGGCCGCCTATAAGGCCGGCAGTGCCCAGTACGCGGTCCTTTATCACCCGGCTCTGACAGTGCTTAAGGATCGCGCGGGGCGCGGCAAGATCATCATCCCGCGCCCGCTGATCTTCAGCTATGGCGACACGGTCATCAAACGCGAGCCGGACAAGACATTGCGCGACTGGCTCGCCGTCACCAACGGGTATTTCGTCATCACCGGCGCGGTGCAGGACTGGTACGCCGAGTTTCTCACCTCGCGCGGCATCGATCCTGCCTCGGTCCCGCCGATCCAGAAAGATGCGCTGCAGAACGCGCGGGTGAAATAGGGGCCGGGCGAGCGACGCAGGCCGGACGCGAGAATGGACTATAGCTGGAACTTCGACATCATCTCGCGGTCCTGGGATCTGCTGCTCCTCGGACTGGCAAATTCGGTCTATCTGACAGCCGCATCCTTCGTGCTTGGCCTGCCGCTCGGCCTCGCTCTCGCGCTTGCGCGCCTTTCGCGCCGCAAAGCTCTCTCCGGCTTGGCCGGCTGGTATGTGGACTTCTTCAGGGCCACCCCATCGCTCGTTCAGCTCTACTGGTTCTATTTCGCCTTGCCGCAGATACTGAACGTCCAGATCGAGCCGGGCACCGCCGCCCTGCTCACGCTCACATTGCTGTCGTCGGCTTTCGTGGCGGAGATTTTTCGTGGCGGCATCGCCTCGTTGGACAAGGGCCAATGGGACGGCGCGCGAGCGATCGGCATGAGCTACGCGCAGGCGATGCGGCGCGTCATCCTCCCGCAGGCGATCAAGCGGATGATCCCGATCTTCCTCGAACGGGCAATCGAGCTGTTCAAGACCTCGACGATCGCTTCGGTGATCTCCTTTCCCGAGTTGCTGTTTGCCGCACAGGATCTCGCCGCACGGAGCTACCGCTCGCTCGAGGTCTATAGCGTCGTCGCGCTGATCTTCATGGTCACGCTCATTAGTCTTAGTCAGATCACCCGGCGGCTCGAGCTTCGCCTTGCGCGAAGCGGCGAAACGACGACGAGTTAGAGCGCGTGCAATATGCCTTGCAGCTTGCCGGGGTGCTGGCGATCGGAGCGCTCGAAACGGTCAAGATCGCCGTGATGGCGCTCGCCATCAGCCTTCCTGTCGGCCTGATCGTGGGCGCGGGCCGTTATTCGAGGACGCGATATTTTCGCTGGCCGGCAGCCGCCTTCGTGGAGACATTCCGAAATATCCCGGTGCTCGTCTCGATCATGTGGTTCTTCTTTGCTTTTCCGATGCTGGTACCGTTCGAGATCAGCGCCTACGCCGCCGCGGTGCTCGCATTGAGCCTGAACACCAGCGCGTTTTTCGCCGAGATTTTTCGCGCCGGCATCCAGTCGATCTCGCCCGGACAATGGGATGGCGCGCGCGCCCTCGGCATGAGCTATCGCGACCAGATGCGGCGCATCATCCTTCCGCAAGCCATACGCCGCATGGTGCCGGCCTTCACCAATCGCTGGATCGAACTGTGCAAGCTGACCGCGCTGGCCTCGACGATCTCCTATCAGGAGTTGATGTACACCACAAAGATGATCGCGAACGCCTATTACAATCCCGTCGAGATGTATTCCGTCTGCGGCTTGATCTATCTGGCGATCATCTATCCGATGGTGCGCGCGACCTACCGCCTCGAGCGCCGTGCCGCCAAAGAGACCGCCTGATGCCAGAAGCCATTCGCGCTGAGAAACTATTCAAGTCATTCGGCGACCAGCAGGTTCTTGCCGGCATCGACTTGTCCGTCGAGGTCGGCGAGACCGTAGTCGTGCTCGGCGCCAGCGGATCGGGAAAGAGTACGCTCCTGCGCTGCATGAACTTTCTCGAATTGCCGACCGGCGGGCGCATCTACCTGCACGGAAACCTTGTCGGGACACCTCTGGGCAACCAGGCGGATGCAAAAATGAAATACGCGGAGCCCAATCTCCAGCGGGTCCGCGCCAAGGTCGGCATGGTGTTCCAGCACTTCAATTTGTTCCCTCACATGAGCGTGCTCCACAACATCATGGAGGGACAGGTGACGGTGCTGCGGCGCTCCAGGGCGCAGGCCGAATCGCGCGCCCGTGAACTGCTGGCCAAGGTTGGCCTCGCCGACAAGGCCGATAGCTATCCCGCCAATCTCTCGGGCGGACAACAGCAGCGCACCGCGATTGCCCGCGCGCTGGCGATGGACCCTGAGGTCATGCTGTTCGACGAAGTCACCTCTGCGCTCGATCCCGAGCTTGTCGGAGAGGTGCTGCGCGTTATGCGCGCGTTGCGCGAGGAGGGAATGACAATGATCATTGTCACCCACGAACTCGGCTTCGCCTATCACGCCGCCGACCGTATCGTATTCATGGACGCCGGGCGCGTGTACGAGGAAGGGCACCCGCACGACATCCTGATCGCGCCGAAACGCGAACGTACCCGCCAGTTCCTGGAAGGGCATAACCAGTTCCGGCTGCCGGAGGCCGGTCCGCTTGTGGCAAGTGAGCAGACATGACCGACTTCGATCTTCACCCCGATATGGCGGACCTGCTGGCCGCCAAAAGCAACGTGCCGCAGTCTTCAGACCCGGCCGTCGCCCGCGCCGCCTGGGACGCTTACGGCAAGGGCATGCAGCGGCCCTATCCCGCCGGCATGGTGGTCAGCGACACGCTGTTTCCTCCGCCAAAGGGGGAAACACGCCAGATCCCGATCCGCTTCTATCGCCCGGCGCAGGCGACATCGGGCGGCCCGTGCGTCTTTTATCTGCACGGAGGGGCGTTCGTCAAAGGCAGCCTGGAGAGCGGCGATGTGGTTGCTTGGGGCGTGGCCGATCAGGTGGGTTGCATGGTGATCAGCGTCGACTACCGGCTGGCGCCTGACTGCCCTTACCCTGCCGCGCTTGAGGACTGCTATGCGGCGCTGTGCCACGCTGCCGCCCACGCGACGGAGTTCGGCTTCGATGCTTCGAGGATCGGCGTCTGGGGTGACAGCGCCGGTGCCAACCTCGCCGCGGCGCTGTGCATGCTGACGCGCGACCGCGCCGGCCCGCACATCGCGGCGCAGGCGCTGAATTACCCCTGCCTCACGGACGAACTCACCGCGGAGTCCTATCGGCGTTACGCCGAATCGCCCGGACTTCGCACCAAACACATGGATAATTGCTGGAGCCTTTACCTTCGCGGCGAGCGGCCGACCCGGCATGACTATGCTGCGCCCCTGAAGGCTCAGGACCTGACGCATCTTCCGCCAGCGCACATCCATATCGCCGAGATCGATCCGCTGGCGGACGACGGCCGTGCTTATGCGCGCAGGTTGCGCGAGGCAGGTGGCGAAGCCGAGTTCCGGTGCGCCGACCGTATGATTCACGGATTCCTGCGCGCTCGTTTTACCGGTGCCACGGCTGCGTCCGAATTTTCGGCGCCTTGCCTGTTTATGCGAAAGCATCTCGGCCTTGCCGCTACCTGAGAGTCTGACTCAAAATGAGCTGAGCAAAATCAACGAGTTTCGAATCCGCTTCGTTGAGGTATCAGATTCCTCCAAATCGCAAAGCGCCCGAATGATCGGCTTCTTTGNNTTCATTTTCGGTCAGGCTCTGAGACAGAGAATGGGTAAGGGCCCGGACTCATCAATCGCACGCAGTTACATCGGGTTCGCCAAAGTTGCTGGCACGGTGGAGGGCAACGATGGCTTCGGGTCAGCGTGCGCCGCGGCCGCGTCGGGGGCCCTGTTACAGGAATGTAGAAAGGCTGTTGCTCACGGGGCTCGATGGCGGCTGGCGCTTGCGCCTGATGGCTGATCAACTTACGTCCTCGGATCGTTCTGACGATCGAAGCTCAGGCCCATGTCGGCGCCCGGGCCGCTTGTGATACCCGGGACGAGCGCGACCACCTCGGACGCCTCACGGCGCTTATCGGACGAGCGACGCAGCAGCGCCTCGTAGACCGAAACGTAATCCCGCGCCATCCGTGTGGCCGAAAAGCGCTCCTCGAAGCGCCGCCGAACAGCATGACGATCAAGGGAAAGGACCCGCGGCATCGCCGCCACGGCCTCCTCGACCGAGTCCACGATCACCCCGGTGACGCCTTGATCGATGATTTCGGGCACCGAACCCGCGCGGAATGCAAGCACCGGCGTTCCGCACGCCATGGCTTCGATCATGACCAGACCAAACGGCTCCGGCCATTCGATCGGAAACAGCAAAGCACTCGCTTCGCCCAGGAAGTCGCTCTTTTGTCGCTCGTTGATCTCACCGATGAACTCGACTCCGGGTCCGTCCAAAAGAGGAGCGATCTTCTCACGAAAATAGGCTTCGTCGACACGATCGACTTTGGCAGCGATCTTCAGCGGAACTCCCAAGGCCCGTGCGATCGCGATAGCCCGGTCGGGCCGCTTTTCTGGTGCAATGCGACCGAGAAAGGCGAGATAGCCCCCGCGCGGGTGAGTGATCGGCGAATGAAGACTGAGTGAAATGCCATGCGGGACCGTTGCCGCAAAGTTGGCATTTGCGATAGGCGCGCGCTGCGCATCGGAGATGGACACCAGGGGCATATCGTCGAAGCCGAGATAGAGCGGCTTGAGATCCGGCAAATCCTGGCGGCCGTGCAGCGTCGTGACCGTGCGACCCGCCATTGGACGGAAAATGGGAAAATGGAACTGATCAATATGGAAGTGGATGATATCGAATCTGTCCGCCTGTGCACGCACACGATCAAGCATCAGCATGTAATACGGAATCGGATCGCGCACATTTGTTGCGAGCCGCAACGCTACCGGGGCACAGCCAACGAGCTTCGCTGTCGTGACCGAATCAGCACTCGCGAATAGAGTGACATCGTGACCGAGGTGCACGAGTTCCTCGGTCAAGTAGGACACGATCCGCTCGGTCCCGCCATAGAGTCTCGGGGGCACGCTCTCCATCAGCGGTGCAACTTGGGCGATTCTCATTAGGCTGGGCTCCATGGATACGCGTACTGATGAGGCGGGACTGCGCGGATCGGCTATCGCAGCGCGGCCGAGATTGCTGCAACGCACAATCTTGGATTAAGTTCCGCATCCAATTCCCCGGCAGCGGCGACGACTGGGCCCGCCGCGACTGAGCTTCGCAGCGCGTTGGCCACGGTCGCTATTATCAATGCACGTTGGCAGCCCAATCTGGTGCCACTCGTCATGTCGAGGAGGTGAACTCATGCGAGCGCTGAGCGCTGCATCGCCGGTTTTTCCACCTCGCTCAAATTAAAGGCAGAGTTGATCAGCGCGATATGAGATAGCGCTTGCGGGAAATTGCCCAGAAGGCGGCCGCTTCCGGGATCATACTCCTCGCTCAACAATCCGACGTCGTTACACAAGGACAAGAGGCGCTCGAACAATCGGCGAGCGTCGTCTTTGCGACCCAGCAGCGCGTAGGCATCCACAAGCCAGAAACTACACGCGAGAAATACGCCTTCGTCGGTCGACAAGCCGTCTTCGAATTCTGCCGTATCGTAGCGCCTGACTAGTCCGTCCACGAGAAGCTTTCGCTCGATCGCTTCTATTGTGCCTCGAACGCGCGGATCCGCCGGTGGAAGGAAGCCGACTGTCGGCAGAAGCAGCAGGCTGGCGTCGAGGTCTTTGGACCCGTAGGAGCGCACAAAGGTGCCCAATTCCGGATCGAAGCCGCGATCACAGACATCCTCATGAATCTCGCGACAGAGTTGGCGCCACCGGTCAAGTGGGCCCTCGAGGTTGAATGCTTCGGCGGTTTTGATCGCTCGATCGAAGGCGACCCAGGCCATGATCTTCGAAAAGGTGAAGTGACGACCGCCACTGCGCACCTCCCAAATCCCTGCGTCCATCTTCGGCCAGACTTCTTCCAAATGTTCGAGCACGGCCCGCTGCAGCGTCCAATCGGAGTCGCTTGATGCCACTCCTCCCTGCCTCGCATGAAGCAGCGCGTCCATGAGCTCGCCATAGACGTCGAGTTGAAGCTGAGTGTGGGCGGCGTTGCCAACGCGTACGGGGCTCGACCCGTGATAGCCGGGGAGCCAGGGAATCTCCCACTCGGTCAAGCGCCGTTCGCCTGCGATCCCATACATGATTTGCAGTTGGCTCGGCTTTCCAGCCGCCGCGCGGGACAACCATTCCCGCCATGCTTTCGCTTCTTCCAGGTAACCGGCGTTCATGAGCGCGAGTAACGTCAGCGTCGCGTCGCGCAGCCAGCAAAAGCGGTAGTCCCAGTTGCGAGGACCTCCGATGTGTTCGGGCAACGATGTCGTCGGCGCGGCGACCATTCCTCCCGTGCGCGCATAGGTCAGCGCCTTTAGTGTAATGAGCGAGCGGTTGACGATGTCCGCCCACGGGCCGGAGACTCGGCTCTTGGCGGTCCAGGCGAGCCAAAACTGTTGGCTAGCTTGAAGCTGGTCGAGGGGGTTTTCCGCCGCGGGCGCTGGCAAATGCGATGGCGAATACGTCAAGGTGAAGGGCGTGGTTTCTCCCGCGCGAACCGCGAATTCGCCGATGGTCTTGAAATCTTCGCCGCGCAGCGGCGCGGTCGTTCGGAGCAACACCATGTCGGGTCCGGCAACGGCGCTGCGCGTCCATTCGTCGAGGCGCGTCATCCACGGCACCGTCGCTCCATAGCCGAACCGGATCACCAACTCGTTCGTCATGGTGATACAGCCACGCTCGCCGACAATCAGGCGCACGATGCTGGAGCCCGTTGGGTGCCCGGGCATGAAGTCGACGACCGTCGCTGCGCCTTCGTCGCTCTCGAAGCGCGTCTCAAGGATCAGCGTGTTGGGCTGGTATCGCCGCGTTACCCGGGCCGCTCCATCTTTAGCGGCTATGAGCCAGCGGCCGTGTTCCGGCGTGCCAAGCAGAGCCGCGAAACAGGCGTCAGAATCAAATCGCGGCCAACACAGCCAGTCTATCGAGCCATCACGACCGACGAGCGCCGCTGTCTCACAGTCGCCGATCAGCGCGTAGTCTTCAATAGGCAGCGGCATCAGTCCGGGAAATCCTCTAAACCGATCATCGCAGATTACCTCTTCGTAATGTGATCAAATCTATACAGTCGCGCTCCGGCACATTGTTACGTTCCAACATGTCAATCCGCGCTAAATTTGTAAGCAAGAATTCGACGAACCGGATCAGTCGCCGCGCGTTGTGGCCAGAGGATCGCGCGAGAGTCGCAGTCCAGATGACTTACGGATACCGCCGATAGCCCAGATTGGAGCGGCGGCACATCGCCAAGCCTTTATCGAAAGTCAGCGTTTATTGACTCTTTTTTTCACAGGCGAATCGCCTGTTTGGAATGACAGAGGCGAATGATGACGTATCGAGTTCGCTCAAAAGTCTCAGCTCATTTGAAGGGCAATTTGACGTCACCGACGGAATCGCGGTCTCGAATTCCTACGTCACACGACGCCACATCCTCTCCGGAAGGCCGAAAGGATCGGGCCCCTCAACGCACAATCGATGAGCGCTGCATCAACACGATCCGAATCTTGGCGATGGACGCGGTGCAACAAGCCAACTCCGGCCACCCCGGTACGCCGATGGCGCTGGCGCCGTTGGTCTACACGATCTGGCAGCAATTTCTGCGCT
Source organism: Hyphomicrobiales bacterium (assembly GCA_003140315.1). Classification (GTDB taxonomy): domain Bacteria; phylum Pseudomonadota; class Alphaproteobacteria; order Rhizobiales; family Xanthobacteraceae; genus PALSA-894. The sequence goes on along the minus strand of PLJS01000068.1, from coordinate 9,844 downwards.
TCGATCCCGACGATCCGATCTGGCCAAATCGAGATCGTTTCGTGCTGTCAAACGGCCATGCATCGATGCTGCTCTATTCCCTGCTACACCTGACCGACGTCAAAGCCGTCAATGCCGAATACGAGCGCCTCGGTGAGCCCGCGGTCACGCTCGACGACATCAAGCAGTTTCGGCAGCTCGGCAGCAAATGCCCTGGTCATCCCGAATATCACCTGACATCGGGGGTCGAGACGACGACCGGCCCGCTGGGTCAGGGTTGCGGCGACAGCGTCGGCATCCGCGTTCTGATCCACGACCGCAAACGCGTCACCACCTGTCTCGGCTTCGGACCAAGATTCCTTCACTCAACCAGGCAGGCCTACAAGGGCGGGCCGAACACCGGCGTCTTTCTTCAGATCACCTGCGATGACCTGACCGATGTCCAAGTTCCGGACCAGAAATACACGTTCGGTATCGTCAAGGCGGCGGAAGCGCGCAGCGATTAAGTACTAGCCGAACGCAATCGACGTGTCCTGCGCGTGCATCTCGGCGCGCATGTCGCGGGTGGGTTGACGACGCTCAACGACGCCGTTCGGCAAGCGCTCGGGTAACCAGCAGACAGGAGAAGACCCATGCAAATCGGTATGATCGGACTCGGCAAAATGGGCGGCAACATGTCCCGCCGCATGATGAAGGCGGGACACCACTGTGTGGTGTACGCGCGAACCGCCAAGACCCGCGAAGCGCTGGCAAAGGACGGTGCCATAGCGGCATCCTCGATTGCCGATTTGGTGAAAAAACTCGGAGAAAAGCCGCGCGCCATTTGGCTGATGTTGCCTGCCGGCAAGGTCACCGAAGAGATGGTCGAGCAACTCGGCAGCCTCTTAGAGCGGGACGACATCATCATCGACGGCGGCAATTCCTTTTACAAAGACGACATCCGCAATGCCAAAAGACTTGCGGCGAAGGGCATTCACTACGTCGATTGCGGCACGTCCGGCGGCGTCTGGGGTATCGAGCGCGGCTATTGCATGATGATCGGCGGCCCGAAGCAGGCCGTGGATCGCCTCGACCCGATCTTCGCAGCACTCGCACCTGGGCTGGGCAATATCCCGCGCACACCGGACCGCGCCAAGGGCGATTCACGCGCCGAGCGCGGTTACATTCACGCCGGTCCGGCCGGCGCCGGGCACTTCGTCAAGATGGTTCATAACGGCATCGAATACGGAATGATGCAAGCCTATGCCGAGGGCTTTGACATCCTGCGCAACAAGGACTCCAAGGATCTGCCGGAGGACGAGCGCTTCACGCTGAACATGCCGGACGTCGCGGAGGTTTGGCGGCGCGGCAGCGTCATCTCATCCTGGCTTCTGGATCTCGGCGCCGCCGCGCTGGCGAAGGATCCGAAGCTGAAGGGCTTCTCCGGCTTCGTCCAGGACTCGGGCGAAGGTAGATGGACGGTGGAGGCCGCGATCGAGGAAGCGGTTCCGGCAAATGTGCTCGCCACGGCGCTGTTTGCCCGTTTCCGCTCGCGGCGAGAGCACACCTTCGGCGAAAAGATGCTCTCCGCCATGCGCTTTGGCTTCGGCGGACACGTCGAGGGCCAAGAGCCAATCGATCCCGAACCAAAGCCAAAAGGTTCGCAAGCGCGCGTGGCGGCATAGCAAGCCGCAGAGTAGCTCCGTGCTTGACACTCCTTCGAACCGAACGCCGCAGACCGCACAAGTGATTGCGTCCCCGCCGCGGCGCCATACCAAGCCAGCCGACCCTTGCGCCATGGTGATCTTCGGCGCCACCGGCGATCTGACCCCGCGCCTGGTGATCGCCTCCTGCGAGAAGCTGACGCAGAAAGCACTAGGTGAAAAGGCGAGCGCGGCGCGCTCGCAGCCGTACTACCTCGACGTGACCCACCCGCGAGCCAACAAAGGCGGCTCCCTGTCCAAGCTTTTGAACATCCCGCCCGCACAGATCGCCACGATCGGCGACATGCCGAACGACNNCTGATGTTCCGCAAGAGCGGCTTTTCCATCGCCATGGGTAACTCCAGCGATGATGTGAAGGCACAAGCAAGCGAGGTGACCGACAGCGACGAGAACGAGGGCTTCGCCAAAGCATTACGGAGATTTGTTCTTTGCCAGGCTGTCGCATGACTGTCGCAACAGCAGAGTGGTTCTGTTGCGCGCCGGATGACGCCGGTGCGTGGTCACGAAGGAATGGATGATGGGAATTGATCCGAGACCTCGGCGCGTATGGTCGGCAGCGCTAGCGCACACCATTACCAAACCGGTGATCGCCGTTGTCATGGGTGTTTCCGGATCCGGCAAAACCACGGTCTCGGTCCTGCTCTCCGCTGCACTCGGATGTCAATTCCAGGAAGGCGACGATCTACACCCAGCCGCGAACGTGGAGAAGATGCGCGGGGGCAAGCCGCTGACGGACGCTGACCGGCTGCCCTGGCTGCGGAAGATCGCCGAGGAAATCGACGACTGGCGCGCACGCGGCGAGTCCGGCGTGCTCACATGCTCTGCGCTGAAGCGGTCCTACCGCGACATTATCGTCGGTGACCGCTCGGACGTCACGCTGGTCTACCTCAAGGGATCGCACGACCTCATCCACAGGCGCATGGCCGCGCGGCACGAGCACTTCATGCCGGTGGCTCTGCTCGACAGCCAGTTTGCGACGCTGCAGGAGCCGACGCCGGACGAGCATCCGATCACTGTCGATGTCGACGGCCGGCCAGCCGAGATCGTCGCGGAGATCGTGCATCAGTTGGAAGAACGGCAAGCCGCCGGTCAAAGCAACAAACCCTTATCGGGAGGACAGGCACCATGACATCGCTGCCTCCGGGAGTATTGCCAATACCCGCTCGGAATGACGAGAAAATGCCGGCGAACACAGCCTCCGCCCGACGCATCCCGAAGCTACGCTGGGGCGTCGGCGCGTTGCTGGGAGTCGGCGTACTGATCAATTATTTCGATAGAATCAATCTCTCCGTGGCCGCACCACAATTGCAGCACGAATTAGGTCTCACCGACGGTGAACTGGGCTGGCTGTTTAGCGGCTTCTTCTGGTCCTACGCGCTGCTGCAGATACCAACCGGCATGATCCTCGACCGCTTCGGCGTTACATGGGTCAATCGAATCAGCACGTTTCTGTGGTCGGTCATGTCTGCTGCGACCGCTTTTGCCGGCGGATTTGGCGGTATCCTCGGCGCCCGCATCCTGCTCGGGGTTGCTGAAGCGCCCGGCTTTCCTGCAAGCTCGAAAGCCACCGGATATTGGTTTCCACGCCAGGAACGCGCGCTTGCGACATCGATCTTCGATGCTGCGGCGAAATTCTCAAATGTCATCGGTGTGCCGCTGGTGGCGCTGGCTGTCGTCAATTTTGGTTGGCGCTGGGGTTTCGGCATCACCGGTCTGTTGAGTTTCGCCTATTTCATCGCGTTCCTGATCATCTACCGCGACCCAAGCAAACATCCCCGGCTGAGCGCTGAGGAGCGTGAATACATTCGCACGGGCGGGGCGACACCGGAAGGCCCGGCGCAAAGCGGTGAGGTCGCCATGCTCGGCTACCTGCTGCGCAATCGGAAAGTATGGGGTTTGACGATCGGGTTCGCAGCCTACGGCTACTCCTTCTATTTGTTCCTGACCTGGCTGCCGAACTATCTCGTTGAGACGATGCACATGGGCATTTTGAAGTCCGCCGGGTTCGCGGCAATCCCGTGGGCTTGCGCCACAGTTGCGGATCTCGTCGTGGGCGGCTGGCTGATCGATCATCTGATTGGGCGCGGCTATGATGAAACGCCGGTCCGCAAGACCGTGCTCGTGTGCGGCATGCTGCTCGGCCTCGCGGTATTTGGCGCCACCTTTACCACCAGCCCCGTGTGGGCGGTCGTCTGGATCTCGATCGCGCTGAGCGGTTTGGCTGCGGCCGCGCCGGTAGGCTGGTCGATCCCGTCGCTGATCGCGCCGCGCGGCGGGACCGGCACCATCGGCGGCATCATGAATTTTCTGAATAACATGATGGGCGTCGTCGCGCCGGTGACGACCGGCTACATCGTCGGCGCTACGCACTCATTTACCGGTGCATTCCTGACCGCGGGTGTCGTGCTGGTCGTTGGCATTGCTGCCTATGTCTTCCTTCTCGGCGATATGGTGCCCATCGCCGACCCGCCCGCAAGACAAGCGGCAGGGTCGGCGCAATGAATCGACGTCATCCCGTCAGCCACGGAAGTCGCGAAAAGGCGACGGCGATGATCGTTCCGAAGATTCCGAATCGATATGGCGCGGATCATGTCGGGACGCGACCGATTGTCATCGCGCCGTCGATTTTGGCGGCGGATTTGGGGCATCTTGCCGACGAGGTTCGTGCCGTCGACGCGGCAGGCGCCGACTGGATTCATATCGACGTCATGGACGGCAGGTTCGTGCCGAACATCTCTTTCGGCCCCGCGATTGTGCGCGCAGTACGCCGATCGACGGCGAAGCCGCTCAACGTGCACCTGATGATCGTCGAACCGGAGCGCTATCTGGACGATTTTGCCGAAGCTGGCGCCGACCATCTGCTGGTTCAAGCCGAGCCATCGTCGACGATCCATCTGCATCGCGTGCTCTCGCGCATTCGGGAGCTGGGTAAGAAAGCGGGTGCCGTGCTCGATCCGGGGAGTCCGATCGCCTTTGTCGAGCAAGTGCTGCATCTCTGCGATGTCGTCCTGGTGATGACTGTAAATCCCGGATTTGGCGGGCAGAAATTTTTGCCCGAGACGTTACCGAAGATCCGAGATCTGCGCCGCCTCTGCGCGTCCAAAGGGCTCGACCCTTGGATCGAGGTCGATGGCGGACAGAATCGCAAAAATGCCGCCCTGGCCATCGAGGCCGGCGCCGACGCGATCGTTGCCGGATCGGTAATATTCGGCTCCGGCGACTACGCGGCCGCCATCGCGCGAATTCGAAACAGCGAATTGCAAACGAAGGCTATCGCGTCATGACCGACGCTGCATTGGTCGGCAATCGCACATTCGAGAATGCCGAAGTGCTGGCGCATGGGGTCGCAGAGTGGCTTTGCCATCTCGCGCAGGCAAGCAACCGCGCCTTCGCGGTTTGCCTGTCGGGTGGATCGACGCCCCGGCGCCTTTATCAATGCCTCGCCGAGCCAGGAATTGTGTCGCGCTTTCCGTGGAGGCGCGTGCATTGGTTTTGGGGCGACGAGCGGTTCGTGGCACACGATGATCGCGAAAGCAATTATAAGATGGCGCACGACGCGTTCCTTTCGCGCGTTCCCGTTCCAGACAACAATATCCATCCGATCCCGACCGAGGGCACGTCGCCGGAGCAAGCCGCGGTGGCGTACGAGACGACGCTTAAGCGCTTCTACGGCGCAGAGTTTCTTTCTCCCGACCGGCCGCTATTCGACGTGAACTTGCTCGGAATCGGAGAGAACGGACACACCGCCTCATTGTTCTCCGGACAGACGGCGCTTCAAGAATCAAGACGATGGGCACTCGCTGTAACCGGCGCAGACCCCAAACAACGCGTCACGCTGACCTACCCGGTACTCGACAGCAGCCGCGATGCGGCATTCGTCGTGACGGGAGCCGCAAAACAGAAGATTGCCGCGCGCGCGCTGGCGGGAGACCGCACACTGCCCGTGACCATGATTCGCCCGATCGGGCGTCTCCACTGGTTTATGGATCGCGCCGTGGCACCGGAAGGAGCGAACTGATGTCCAAGCAGACCTCATTGCGACACTCCGGAGTTGACGCATGAACAAGTCCGTCAAGAGCCTCCCGACGTCTGTTTCGCTATCGCCCGATCTGCTGCAAAAAATGGACGCCTATTGGCGTGCGGCAAATTATCTTTCGGTCGGGCAGATCTATCTGCAGGACAATCCTCTGCTCGAATCCCCGCTCGCGCTCGAGCATATCAAACCGCGATTGCTGGGACATTGGGGTACGACGCCGGGCTTGAACTTTCTCTATGTCCACCTCAACCGGCTGATCAAACAGAACGACCTGAACATGATGTACGTCATCGGTCCGGGTCATGGTGGCCCGGGTATCGTGGCGCAGACCTATCTGGAAGGGTCATACACCGAGCGCTATCCGGCGATCGAGCGCGACCGAAACGGAGTCCGCCGGTTGTTTCGCCAGTTCTCCTGGCCTTATGGAATTCCCAGTCACGTGTCACCGGAAACGCCCGGCTCCATTCATGAAGGGGGAGAACTGGGTTACTCATTGGTCCATGCCTATGGCGCCGCTTTCGACAATTCGGATTTGATCGTCGCCTGCGTCATCGGCGACGGCGAGGCGGAAACCGGTGCGCTGGCTACCAGCTGGCACTCCAACAAATTTCTGAACCCCGCGCGCGATGGCGCCGTTCTTCCGATCCTTCATCTCAATGGTTTCAAGATCGCCAACCCAACGGTGCTGGCACGCATCAGCCGTCAGGAACTGACGGAGCTGTTGCGCGGCTACGGATACGATCCGCATTTCGTCGAAGGCGATGATCCGCTGGTCGTGCATCAAAGCCTCGCGGCAACGCTCGATAAGATTCTGGCACAGATCCAGCAGATTCAAAACGCCGCACGCTCCGGCGGCAACTCGGAGAACATCGAGCGGCCGCGCTGGCCAATGATCGTCTTCCGCACGCCCAAGGGCTGGACGGGACCGAAATTCGTCGACGGCAAGCCGGTCGAGGGGACCTGGCGCGCGCATCAAGTCCCGATCGCCGATTTCAAGAAGCCAGAACATCTCAAGCAACTCGAAGATTGGATGAAGAGCTACCGGCCGCACGAATTATTCGACGAGCGAGGCAAGTTTCGGGCGGAGTTCGCCGCACTGGCGCCAACCGGCCATCGCCGCATGGGCTCCAATCCGCACGCCAATGGCGGCGAGTTGCTGGTGCCGCTATCGATGCCGCATTTCAGGGACCACGCAATCGAAATCGGCGCCCCCGGAACGACCAAGGCCGAAGCGACGCGCACTCTGGGGGAGTTTCTCCGCGACGTGATGAAGCTCAACCTCGGCAAGCAGAATTTCCGGCTCTTTGGTCCGGACGAGACCGCATCGAACAGACTGGAGGCCATGTACGAAGTTTCCGGCAAGGAATGGATGGCCGCCGTTGAAGAGGTCGATATCAATCTCAGCGTCAATGGTCGCGTCATGGAGGTTCTGAGCGAGCATCTGTGCGAAGGTTGGCTTGAAGGATACCTGCTCACCGGGCGCCACGGCTTGTTCTCCTGCTACGAGGCCTTCGTCCACGTCATCGATTCAATGTTCAATCAGCATGCAAAGTGGCTCAAGGTCACCCGCAACATCCCGTGGCGCAAGCCGATCGCATCGTTAAACTATCTGCTTACATCCCATGTCTGGCGGCAGGATCACAATGGATTTTCCCATCAGGACCCTGGCTTCATCGATCACGTGGCAAACAAGAAGTCCGATATCATCCGTATTTATCTGCCGCCCGACGCGAATTGCCTGTTGTCGGTTGCGGATCATTGTTTGCGCAGCCGCAACTACATCAACCTGATTATCGCCGGTAAGCAGCCCGAATGGCAGTGGCTCGATATTGATTCAGCCGTTCGCCACTGCACCGCCGGCGCAGGTGTCTGGCAATGGGCAAGCAACGATTCGGACAACCCCGATGTTGTCATGGCGTGCGCAGGCGACGTGCCGACGCTCGAGACGCTCGCCGCCGTGACCCTTTTACGTGCGGATGTCCCCGACATCCGCATCCGCGTCGTCAACGTGGTGGATCTGATGGTGTTGCAGCCTCAGTCCGAGCATCCCCACGGTCTCGAAGGTCAGGACTTCGATGAGTTGTTTACAACGGACAAACCCGTGATCTTCGCCTTCCATGGCTATCCCGCGATCATTCATAAGCTGACCTACCGACGGCGCAACCACGACAATATTCATGTGCGCGGCTACAAGGAGGAGGGTACGACCACGACCCCCTTCGATATGGTCGTGCTGAACAATCTCGATCGCTATCAGCTCGCGCTCGACGCCATCAAGCGAATTCCACGATTCCACGATCAGGTGGAAGCGGCGACAGCGCGTTACTGGTCGGCCATGGAACGTCACAAGCTCTATATCAGCGAGCACGGCGAGGACATGCCGGAGGTCCGCGACTGGCATTGGAATTTGTGAGCGGGATGGTCTCGCCAGGATACGGCATGACGGTTTCTCACGCGGACTTGAACGTCCTTGCACTGAACAGTGGATCTTCTTCGCTCAAATTCGGATTGTATCGCGTTGGCGCATCACAGACGGTGGTGCTGCTCTCGGGTGAGGTTGAGTCGATCGGCGACGCGGAAGGCAAAATCCACGCACAAGACGCGCCCGGAGATGTGCTGCTTTCCGAAGCGACTTCCATTCCCAACCAACGCGAAGCAATCATCCGCATCGGAAGACTACTTGCCGATTCCAAGATGCCGCCGCCGGCTGCGATCGGCCACCGTATCGTGCATGGGGGACCGAAGCTGCGACAGCATTGCCTCATTGATAATGAGGTACTGCGGCAGCTCGAGACTGCAACCGCATTCGCCCCGTTGCATATTCCACCCGCTCTGTCGGTCATCCGCTTCGCACAGGAGCATTTTCCCGGTCTTCCGCAGATAGCGTGTTTCGACACCGCCTTTCACGCCGGATTGCCAGCCATCGCCCGCGTCCTTCCAATCGCCAGAGAATTGCAGTCGGAGGGCATCGAACGCTACGGGTTTCATGGTCTTTCGTGCGAATCGGTCGTGCATCAGCTCGCGCGCGACCTGCCTGACCGCCTCGTGATTGCACATCTCGGCAATGGCGCAAGCGTCACCGCAGTCAAAGACGGGAAGTCGATCGACACCAGCATGGGGCTCACGCCTACCGGCGGGGTAATCATGGGTACGCGTAGCGGCGATCTCGATCCGGGCGTTCTGATCTATCTGATGCGTAAGAAGGGGTTCGATGCGGCCATGCTCGAAGATCTGGTCGATCGCAGGTCCGGTCTGCTGGGAATCTCGGGCGTCGGGAGCGACATGCGGCGTCTGCATGAGGCTGCGTCGTCAAGTTCCGATGCGCGGCTTGCCATTCAAATGTTCTGCTATTCCGTGCGCAAGCAGGTGGCGGCGATGATCGCGGTGCTTGATGGACTAGACGTGCTCGTGTTCACAGGCGGCATCGGCGAAAATGACACGGAAGCGCGGGCGGCGATCTGCGGCGGCCTGTCCTGGATCGGCGTCAGCCTCGACGAAGCGCGGAACCGATCTGCAAACAATCCCATCAACGATCCTTCATCGCGCTGTTCGGTGCTCGTTCTTCCCTCGCAGGAGGACGAGCAGATCGCCCGGCACACCTGGGCGCTGGTCCCAAAGGGACGTGCCTGACAGCCGGCAAGGACTCATTTGGCGAGTTGTTTGCGGATGGACAACAACTCGCGTCGCCGCTTGGCACTGGTCTTGGGGTAAGGTCATTTTGAGTCCTTCAAACGCGTCGGGGACAATTCGAGAGACAATCAGCCGGGCATTCTCCTTGTCGTCGACGGAACGACATACCAGGGGGCGTCGGCCGTACTCGTGGCGCTGAGGCATTGCTCATAGGCCTTCATGTGTGCTTCCAGAATTTTCGCTCCTCAATGTCCGCAAGGCTTAATTTCCAATTCTTTTCCGGCTCGTCGATCCGCGCCAGGAAGCGCTTGCGCTGCTCATCCTTCGAGAGATGGAGGAAGAATTTGATGACGCAGGTTCCGTTGCCGTGGAGATGTCTCTCCAGATTCCTGATCGAACGATACCGGTCGTGCCAGACGTCGCGCGGCGCGTCCGGGATTCCCTCGCTGCGAAGAATGTCGCGATGCACGCGGACGATCAGCACTTCCTCGTAATA